>JAGWNX010000050.1 GCA_028872955.1 Acidobacteriota bacterium | reverse complement strand
TTCTTTTCCAGAAGCTTCCGAAAATCCGCTACACAAACTCGTGTGCGCCTTTGCGGGTCCCAGATAAGTTGAACGGCGTTCTTGGCTTCAAAAGCGGGTGGATTGGTGATTCCATTTATGTAAACATCCATCACGGTAAAGCCGACGTTGCCGAACATATCCATTCCAAATCTATGAGTGAAGATGACAATTAGATCTCCGTCGTCTTCCGATTTGGCAAATGTAAAACGACCCCAATCGCTGAATTCCTTCTTTGCCGTCTCCAAGACAGCCGGATCCCCCGTCTCGTTCTCAAGAAATATTGATTTTGCGCTGACGACTTTTTCCGGAAGAACTGGCGTCTTTGCTATAGCGAATGGTGGCTCTCCAAACAAAATGCCAGCCACCAGAAAAACGCCGAATACATAGCATCGCCAATCCTTTCTGTTCATTAGCGGTCAATCTCTCCCAGCACAATGTCAATCGAACCGATCACCGCGACGACGTCAGCCAGCAGACGTCCCTTGCACATCGTCTCCAGCGCCTGCAGTGTCGCATACGAGGGGTTGCGCATGTGCACGCGATAAGGCTTCGAAGTGCCGTCGGACACCACGTAGTAGCCCATCTCGCCGCGGGGAGACTCCACCGCCTGGAAGACCTCGCCTGCGGGAACGGCAAACCCCTCGGTTACGATCTTGAAGTGATGGATCAGTGACTCCATCTGCGTCTTCATCTGCTCACGTGCAGGCAGAATGATCTTCGGCGCGTCGGCGACAATCGGCCCATCGGGCATGCCGTCCAGCGCCTGCTGCGCGATCTTCACCGACTCGTACATCTCCTGCATGCGGACCGTGTACCGCGCCCATACGTCGCCCTCTTGCGAGACCGGCACGTTGAACTGGAACTTCTCATAGCCGCTGTAGGGCATGTCGCGGCGCAGATCCCAGTCCACACCGGAGGCGCGCAGCGGCGGGCCGGTCACGCCCAGGGCAATCGCCTCTGCGGCCGACAGGTGGCCCACGCCCTTCAGGCGGCCCATCCAGATGGGGTTGCCGGTCAGCAGATTCTCATACTCCTGAATCTTGCCGGGCATCTGGGTCAGGAAGGCCTGCACCTTCTCAAAGAAGTCAATGGGCGGCTCCAGCGAGACGCCGCCGATGCGGAAGTAGCTGGTCATCATGCGCTGACCGGCCACACTCTCGAAGATGCGCAGAATCTGCTCGCGCTCGCGGAAGCAGTACAGGAAGACAGTCAGCGCGCCGATGTCCATGGCGTGCGTGCCCAGCCAGACCAGGTGCGACTGGATGCGGGTCAGCTCATTCAACAGCACGCGCAGATACTGGGCGCGCTCGGGAATCTCCAACCCCAGCAACTTCTCTACTGCCAGGCAGTAGGTCAGGTTGTTGGTCATCGGGCACAGGTAGTCGATGCGATCGGTCAGCGGCACCACCTGCTGGAAGAACTTCGCCTCGCAGGTCTTCTCGATGCCGGTGTGCAGGTATCCAATATCCGGGGCCAGCGAGACGACCGTCTCGCCATCAATCTCCAGCACCAGACGCAGCACGCCGTGCGTGGAGGGGTGCTGCGGACCCATGTTGATGACCATGGTCTGGTCCTTCGACATGTCGGAGCCGTCGTGGCGCCGGGCGTCAGCAATGACGTCTTCAACACCGGGGATCAGGATCTCAGGGGCGGTCGCGGGTGCCATTAGCGGTATCCCTCCACGGGGTAGTCCTTGCGCAGCGGATGGCCCTTCCAGTCTTCGGGCATCATGATGCGGCGCAGGTTCGAGTGACCGGTAAATGCGATGCCGAACAGGTCAAAGACCTCGCGCTCGTAAAAGTTTGCTGAGGGCCACACGCTGGTGATCGAGTCCACCACCGCATCGTTCTCTGCCAGGCGGACGGCCAGCCGGATGCGCTGCTTAAGTCCATGCGAGAGAATGTGATAGCTCACCTGGAAGCGAGGCTCTGAGGGGTACCAGTCCACGGCGGTCACATCTTCCAGAAAGTTGTAACCCGCCGCCTGCACCGCGCGACCGGCGGCGACCAGGTTGGCGCGATCCACGGTTACGGTCAGCTCGTTACGGTCCCACTTCGCGTCGGTGGCCAGGTCCTTGAGCGCAACCAGGCCGGGGTTCTCGGGCAGGGCAGCCACTACGGCTTCCACGCCACGCAGGGCAGAGGCTGGATCGTACATTTAGAGGTCTCCCTTGTCGTTGGCCCAGTCCAGAATGCCCTTCTTCCACACATAGAACAGACCGATGGCTACAAAGCCCAGGTAGGTCAGCATCTCGTAGAAGCCGAACAGGTGCGAGCCCGTCAGGCTGGGCAGGCGGCGGAAGATGACGGCCCAGGGAAGCATAAACACCGCCTCCACATCGAAGAGGATAAAGAGCATCGCCACCATGTAGAAGCGCACAGAGAAGCGTCCGCGGGCATCGCCCACAGGGTCCATGCCGCACTCGTAGGCGCCCGACTTGGTACGGGAGTTCTTATGCTTGCCAATCAGAAAGGAGACCGCGACCATACCGCAAGCCATTCCAACGGCCACGATGATCTGCAGAACGAGGGGCAGATAGTTCCAGATGTAAGGGTACGTTTGCATCGCCATCTTCGACTCTAAGAGTGCCACTGACAAGTGTCAAGCAGCCGGGAGTGATTCTGTTAGCTATTGCAAGAAAGCAGTATAGGAGTTCCATACGGTCGTCCCGAAGCGGGCCGCGAGCAGTCCGCCGAGCGCCAGAAAGCTGCCCAGCGGCAGCCGCGTGGCACCCCCCGCCCGACCCCGCAGCAACAGCACAACGCCATAGCCGCTGGCCAGCAGCACGCCCACAAATAACGCCAGCAGCGACGGTCCCAGCCCCAGGAACGCCGTCATCATCGCCATCAGCTTCACGTCGCCCAGGCCCAGCCCCTCGCGGCGTCGAACCAGCCGATAGGCCGCCCGAATGGCCAGCAGAAGCACCGTCACCAGCACGATGGCCGCCAGCCGCCCAAAGACTACCGCCTCCGGACCGGTCAGAAAGACGTTGCCAGCGTCCCGACCGGCACCGGCACTGTTCAGGTGGATGCTGTTCGCCGGCAGCAGCACCTGGTGCTCTGTCGTCCCGGTGAAGATCGCCTGGCAGCACACCACGAACGCGGCGATCGCGGTGCCGGTCAAAGTAAACGCATCCGGCAGCAGGAATGTCTCCCAGTCCATCACCAGCAGGCCGATCAGCAGGAAGCCCACGATGAGGAACGAGAGCACGTCCAGCGCGCCGATGACGCGGTGATCCGTCGAGATTGCCGTGGCCGGCAGCGCCACCAGAACCGCCAACTGGTGGCCGCCCAGGGCGAACCAGAGGCCAGTCGCCAACTCGACCAGCGGATAGCGCACACCGATGGGCTGGCCGCAGTTGCGGCAGCGCCCCCGCAGCAGCAGCCACGAGAGCACGGGAACGTTGTCGTACCAGGCCAGCATGTGGCCGCAGTGCAGGCAGTGCGAGCGCGGCGTCACCACGGAACGGTGCTCGGGCAGCCGGGCGATGCATACGTTCAGGAAGCTGCCGAACAGCAGGCCCGCCACCAAGCCTACAACCTCAAAGAGAAGCGCCGGAGTGTCCACGGCTCAAGTATATAAGCCGACGGACGCCTGCCCTCAGAAGTCCAGGTGCATGCGCAGCGACTCCACCAGCACCGGGCCGCGCGCCTGGTTGTACCCGGGATGCGCCACATACTGCGCGTCCAGCGCGTAGTACAGGCCGCGCGTCACGTGCAGGGTGTAGTAGCTCTCCAGTATGTCCTCGCGTGCGTAGTTCAGGTTGCCATCTCCCAATAGAAAGCCCAGCCCGCCGTAGCGCAGATAGTTCTGGTGGTCCCGCTTGATGGCGTTGCTGGTGAAGGCCACACCCAGACGATCGGCAGGCCGCGACCACGTCGCCCCGCCCAGGTCGCCGCCCAGGGAGATCGTTTGATCCACCTCGGTGTAGGCAAACGACTCATGTTGGCCCTCGTTCCAGCCCATGCGGCCAAAGACGCGCAGCTCCGGCGTCAGCTCCTGCTCCAGATTCAGGCCAAAGCCATACTTCACTGCGCCAACGTGCTCGTGCGCCACAATGTCGGGCTTCGCATCCGCGCCGGCCAGGTAGGCGTCCACGGCCTCGCGGTACGATCCCATGTGCGCGTGGTTCACATAGCCCAGCACCCGCACGGTGCCTTTGCGATCCGGTGCCACGAGCTTGCCCAGCAGATTGTGCCGCAGCTCCAGCTCGACGTTCTGCCCGTTGGCCCGGCGCAGGTTCCACTCCAGGTCAATTCCATTGGCCACGGTCGGCATCAGGGCCAGGGCATAGCGGGCAGTGAAGGCGTGGTCGTAGTACTCGGCGACGGCAGCGTAGGTGTAGCCGCGGGTGTCTGCGGCATAGTCCCAGGCGCCGTTATTGTCCACGGTCCAGTTCAGGAACTGCAGGTGGCTGTCTGACGCGATGGCATTCAGGTCCAGATAATCCGGCAGGCTCATCTTGCCGGCGTGCAGCTCCAGCCGCCGAACCGGAGCCTGCGTGGCCAGCGAGAAGTAGCCCGCAGCGACGGGCGCGGTCTCTCGCGACAGGCCAATGCTCTGATGCAACTGCACCCGGGCCACGTACGGCGTGGAACCCAGGTTCGGGTTACGCACCACATCCAGATTCGTGAACCCGGCCAGGCCCAGCGCCTCGCTGATGCCTCGCCCGCCTGCCGACTCCACATCCAGAATGGCGTCGGTGTGGAAGCGTGCCGAGTCGTGGAGCCGCGCACCGAGGTAGAGCGTGCCGATCAGAGAGGTCTTGTACTCGCCGCGGCCCAGCAGGCTGTTGGGACCGGCATAGGGCGAGTGGAAGGGCGCATGCGCCTGCAGAATGATGTTTGCCTGCCCGGCGACCAGTAGGCGGGCGGACTCCGGGTGCGGCAGCATGGTCAGCACCGCAGGCGGCGGGGCCACGGCAGGTGCCTCGGGCAGCACCTGCGTCTGCTGCTGGCCTGGGGATGCCGGCACCGCAAGCACAGAGAGGGTCGCAATGAGGAGAAGGTGCTTCAACCGGAGGTTCCTTGGGTGTGGTTAGGGGCGGGTGGGCAGAGGGCTCTCTACCAGCGTGCCTGCAGTGTGTGAACAGGGTGCAAACGGCCTGCGCTCCGACTCCCTCGCGTCCGTGGTTGCAACGCCGGCCGACGGTGATGGGGGAGGGCAGGCCATCTTCTGCAGGGCTCATCCGGCGCAGCGGGCGGTTCGGCAGCGCTGGTGGGCGTGGTGCAGCTCCAGGCGGCGGCGAGCGGGCGGCGCGGATCGCCGGTTGCTGCCCAGCGGCGCACCAGAGTGGTGAGGGCTGGTGCAACGGCAAGGTGGGACTGGTTGCAGAGCATGGCGTGGTTCCTCCTTTCTTTCAGGTCTCGACGGATGGACAGATATTAGTATACCCCAGTAGGGTATAGGCGTATACCCCGGGTCGGTATATAACGGGATTGGCGGGTGCTCCACGTGGCACCTCAGCCCAGGGAGTGGACCATGGCGAAGACAGAGAGAGACCGCGAGAAGCTGGTGCATCGCGTGAAACGCATCAAGGGGCAACTGGACCGGGTGGAGCGCACGCTCGGCGAGAAGGATCACAACTGCTCTGAGGTGTTGATGCTGCTTGCCGCCGTGCGTGGCGGCATCAACGGCCTGATGGCCGAGGTGCTGGAGGACCACATCCGCCTGCACTTGCTCAGTGAGCAGGGGAGGTCGCTGACCCCGGACCTGGGTGAGGAGCTGATCGACCTGGTGCGCGCGTATTTGAAGTGATACGCAACTGCCGGCATCCTCGGCTTGCCCTGGCACCCGGGCCCGGAGTACATTGCGGGTACACGGGAAAGGAGGATGGTCCAGCCTATGAAAATTGACAGTTGCAACAACGTACGTGAGGTGACTGAGGCTTAGAGCGTCCTTGCTCTAGACCTGGCAGTCTGCAGGCTACTTCGCCAAGACTCTGCCGAGGCCCGATTCCGAACAGGGACGCCTCAGGTCAATCTCAACAGATCACCGCCAGACGGCCTGCTGCTCCTCGCGAGCGCAGGCCGTTTGCGTCTTGTGGGCGGCTTTGCCCTGGGGTTGTACTGTCTCATGCGGTGGCTCGTAGAATAGGGGTATGACACCTCTTGTGATTGCGGGCCGGGCATTTCAGTCCCGGCTGATTGTAGGAACGGGCAAGTATAAGGATGGGCCGGAGACGCAGCGTGCGATTGAGGCCTCTGGCGCTGAGATGGTGACGGTGGCGGTGCGACGCGTGAACCTGGATCGCACCAGCGAGTCGCTGCTGGACTATATCGACCCGCAACGGTATTTCCTGCTGCCGAATACGGCCGGTTGCTACACCGCCGAAGAGGCGATTCGGGCCGCGCGTCTGGCGCGCGAGGTCGGACTCTCCGACTGGGTGAAGATCGAGGTGATTGGCGACCAGAAGACGCTGTATCCGGACGTGCAGGCCACCGTAGAGGCGACGCGCGTGCTGGTACAGGAGGGCTTTACCGTGTTGCCGTACACCTCAGACGATATCGTGGCCGCCCGGCGCCTGATCGACGTGGGTGCCGCAGCGGTGATGCCGCTGGGGGCGCCGATCGGTACGGGCGTGGGCATCGCCAATCTGCACAATCTGCGCATGCTGCGCGAGCTGATTACCGAGGTGCCGCTGGTGGTGGATGCGGGCCTGGGCACGGCCTCGGACGCTGCGATTGCCATGGAGATGGGCTACGATGCCGTGCTGCTGAACACGGCGATCGCGGGAGCCAGTGATCCGGTACTGATGGCCGAGGCCATGCAGCATGGGGTGCTGGCGGGGCGGCAGGCCTACCTGGCCGGTCGCATGCCGCGCAAGCTCTACGCCACGGCCAGCTCGCCGCTGGAAGGTATCTCCAAGTAGGCCCACGCCCCGATAGGCACCGATGGCCGCAGTGCGATGGATTACACTGCGGCCATGCGTGTGTTTGGCATCGACTGCGGCACAGAGTTTACCGGCTACGGCGTGGTGGAGACAGACCCCGATGCCCGGTTGCCCCGGCTGCAGTATCGTGCTGCCGGTACCATTCGCCTGAGCAAAAAAGAGAAGACGCCGCAACGGCTGGCGCAGGTGTACGCCGAGCTTAGCGCCCTGATGACACTGCATGAACCAGACACGGTTGCCATTGAAGAGGTCTTCTTCTCGGCCAATGCCAAGTCTGCGCTGAAGCTGGGCCAGGTGCGCGGCGTGGCGATGCTGGCGGCTGCCAGCTGCGGGCTGCCTGTTGCCGAGTATGCGCCGCTCTCCATCAAGAGCGCCGTCGTGGGCTATGGGCTCGCGGCGAAGGAGCAGGTGCAATCCATGGTCACGCGTCTGCTGGAGTTGGATGCGTCACCGGAGTCGCCCGATGCGGCCGATGCGCTGGCCATCGCCATCTGTCATATACACACAGCGCAGACACTGGAAGCGCAGGGCGGACGCCGATGACGAGACACGTTGCACGGCACACAGCGCTGCTACTGGCCGGGCTTGCCCTGCATGGGCTGGCCACACACGCCTGGGCGCAGCAGAAGAGCACGCCGAGCGCTGGCCAGATCACACCCGGCGAGCCGCAGATCACGTTTACCTTCGACCGCGAAGGGCTGCCCGTGCCCCACTTCGTGCTGGTCATCCATCGGGATGGAACCGGCACCTACGCGGCCGACGAGGTGGAGCGGCGCAGCGCAGACTCCGCACTGCAACAGGCCACCCAACACCACGTCGAGCGCAGCCTGGCTCTGAGCCCGGCCACCACGGACACCATCTTCCAGATGGCGGAGCGGGCGAAGTACTTCCATCTGGAGTGCCAGTCCAAGGCCAAGGTGGCGGACACGGGCCGCAAGGTGCTGAGCTACGCGAGCAGCGCTGAGACGGGCAGCTGCACCTACCACTTCTCTGAGAACAAGGATGTGGCTGCCCTGGGTGACCTGCTGCAAGGCCTGGCGGCAACCATGGACATCGGCCGCAAGCTGGAGTTTGAACACCGCTTTGACCATCTGGGGCTGGATGCCGAGATGCAGTCGCTGGCGCGGCAGCTGCAGGAGAAGCAGGTGTATGACGTGGGCACCATCGCCCCGGTGCTCAGCTCGATTGTGCAGGACGACACCCTCATTCAGCGAGTCCGTGTGTTGGCAGGCAGGCTGCTGGAACAGGCTGCGGCCACGCGCTGAGGATGGAGTTGCGTTAGCGAGAGAGCTGGCTGTGCGGTGGCAGTGCGCGGTAGAGCGTTGCCATCTGCTCCAGCGTGAGAGACTCTGCGCGAGCCTGGGCGGGAATGCCGGCAGGCCAGCAGGCTGCCAGCCCGGCAGCATCATAGCCCGCAGCGCGCAGGTTGTTCTGCAGTGTCTTGCGCTTCTGGGCAAAGCTCTGCTTCAGCAGCCGGTCAAACCCGGCAGGATCCACCTGCAGCGCTGCGAAGCGCGGGGCAAACTCCAGTCGCAGCACGGTGGAGTAGACCTCCGGCGGTGGCGAGAACGCACCCGGCGGCAGGGTAAACAGGTTGCTGACGCTGGCGTGTAACTGGGCCGTGGCCGATAGGATGCCGTACTCGCGCACGCCCGGTGTCGCGGCCACGCGGTCAGCCACCTCGCGCTGCATCATCACCACGGCGCGGCGAATGTGCTGGCTGTTGGCGAAGAGCTTCAGCAGAATGTCCGACGTAATGTAGTAGGGCAGATTACCGATCACGTCGCAGGTTTCGCCCGGCTGC
Source organism: Acidobacteriota bacterium (assembly GCA_028872955.1). Taxonomy (GTDB): domain Bacteria; phylum Acidobacteriota; class Terriglobia; order Terriglobales; family Acidobacteriaceae; genus Edaphobacter. The sequence goes on along the minus strand of JAGWNX010000050.1, from coordinate 21,052 downwards.
AGCAACGCGGGCAGATCCACCTGCAGCACGTCGCCCGATACGATCTGGACGCTGGGCTGCGGCTGAAAGCGAGCCGTCAACTCCTGCACCAGCGCCGTGTCCAGCTCCAGGGCAATCAGTCGGCGGCAGCGCCCGGCCAGGATGCTGGTGATGGCTCCGTGGCCCGGGCCGATCTCGACGACGGTACGATCGCTGACGTCGCCCAGGGCGTCGGCGATGGCATGCCGCGCGCGGTCGTCCACCAGGAAGTTCTGCCCAAGCTTCGGTTTCTTTCCCATGTGCATCCAAAGGTGAAGTGCTTTGTATAGACTAACGGCTTGGCAGGGATGCCGGGGTGAGGAACAACTGAATGTACATCGTATTCGCGTCGTCTGAGTGCACACCGTGGGCCAAGACCGGCGGTCTGGCAGATGTTGTCGGAGCACTGCCATCGGCTCTGGTCAGGTTGGGCCACAGGGTCAGTACGTTTCTGCCGTACTACCGGCAGGTTGCGAAGGCGGTACCGAATCCGCCGGTCGTGCTGCAGAGCGTGACCGTGCCGTTCAACTATTACAACCGCTTTGTGCGCATTCTGGATGGTGGCGTGCGCGATGGAGTGCAGCACTACTTCGTCGACTGCCCGGAGATGTTTGACCGCGAGACGCTGTATGGCCCGCCCAGCGGCGACTACTGGGACAACGCCGAGCGCTTTGGCCTGCTGAGCCGCGCCGTGATCGAGGCCTGCAAGATTATGGGCGTGCCGGATGTCTTCCACGTACACGACTGGCAGACCGCGATGCTGGCTGTGCTGCTGCGCTCCACCTACTTCTTTGATCCCGTGCTGCAGCGCGTGCCTGCGGTGCTCTCCATCCACAACGCCGGCTATCAGGGCTGGTTTCCGCCGCGCACTATGGAGATGCTCTGCCTGCCCTGGGACATGTTCACCTTTACCAAGCTGGAGCAGAACGATACGGTCAACTTCCTGAAGGGCGGCATCGTCTATGCCGATCAGCTGACCACCGTGAGCGAGACCTACGCCCGTGAGATCCAGACCGAGGAGTTTGGCAACGGCCTGGATGAACTCTTCCGGCAGCGTAGCAGCGACCTCACCGGCATTCTGAACGGGGTGGACTACACGGAGTGGGACCCTAGTGTGGACAACCACATTGCTGCGCACTACTCGGCCACCAGGCTGGCGGGCAAGAAAGAGTGCCGTCGCGACCTGCTGCACGCCTTTGGCCTGCACGATGTCGCCGAGAGCACGGCCGTCATCGGCGTAGTCTCACGATTCGCCACCCAGAAGGGCTTCGACTTTCTGGTTGCGATTCTTGAGGAGTTAGTAAAGCAGGATATTGTGCTGGTGCTGCTGGGGAACGGCGAGCCTTACTACGAAAACCTGCTCCGCGAGGCTGCGGCGCAACATCCCACCAAGGTGCGCGTCCAGGTGAAGTACGACAACACCATTGCGCACAAGATCGAAGCCGGCGCGGACATCTTTCTGATGCCCTCGCGCTACGAGCCCTGCGGCCTGAACCAGATCTACAGCCTGCGCTACGGCACCGTGCCGGTGGTGCGTGCCACCGGCGGGCTGGAGGACACCATTGACGAGCAGCCCTTCGGCGGCGGCAATGGCTTCAAGTTCTGGGGCTACGATCCAGCGGCTTTTCTGGATGCGATTCTCCGCGCCCTGGGCACGTTCCAGAATAAGAAAGAGTGGCTCGCGATGATGCAGCGTGGCATGCAGCAGGAGTTCTCCTGGGAGAAGGCTGCCCGCGAGTACGTGCGCGTCTATGAGCGCGCCGTGCAGAATCGCGCCTGAGCACTGGATGAGCACTGGATGAGGACTGGGCCTGAGGTGCCCTCGCGCTCAGCCCGGTAACACAGGCAGCAGTGCTGCTGCGGGAGTGCTCTCCTCCGCGTGAAAGTGCGCGTAAATTCGCGCGGCAGTCGCCGGGTTCACCACTGCCGCCAGCGCGTCTGCCGATGCCTGGCAGACCTCGCGCAAACTGCCGAAGTGTTGCAGCAGTCGCTGCCTCGTGCGCGGGCCAACGCCGGCAATGGCATCCAACTCGCTGTCACGGTCGCGCATCTCGCGGCGTTTGCGGTGATAGGTCACGGCAAACCGGTGGCTCTCGTCGCGCACCTGCTGCATCATGTGCAGCACCGGCGAGCGGCGGTCCAGCACGACCGGGTCCTGCTCCTGCCCGTACACATAGATCAGCTCCTCCCGCTTGGCGATGGAGGCCAGCGGCTGCAGGGTGACACCCAGCTCTGCCAGGGCATCGGCGGCAGCGTGCAGTTGGCCCAGCCCGCCGTCAATCAGGATGAGCGATGGCAAGGGCTTGTCTTCCTCCAGCAGCCGCTTGTAGCGGCGGTGGATGATCTCGCGCATGGAGGCAAAGTCGTCGACGCCGCTGACCGTCTTCACCTGGAACTTGCGATAGTCTGACTTCTTCATCGCGCCGTTCTCCCACACCACCATGGACGCTACGGTCTCCGCGCCCTGGATGTGCGAGATGTCGAAGCACTCGATGCGGGTGGGCAACTCTTCCAGCGTCAGGGCCTCCTGCAGTGCCTCCTGGATCGCCTTGATGCTGGGCTGCAGCACTCGGAAGCGCTGATCGTAGGACTGCTTGGCGTTCTGACACACCAGGTCCACCAGCGAGCGCTTGTCGCCGCGCTGCGGAGCCGCCAGTTCGATGCGGTGACCGACCTGGTCTGCGAGCATCTCTGCCAGCAGCGCGCGGTCCGGAAAGTCGATTGGCACGTAGATCGAGCGCGGCACGTAGGACTGCTCCAGGTAGAGCTGTTTGAGCAGCGCTGAGAAAAATGCCGCGGGGGAGAAGGCGGCCTGCCCGGTCTTGTTGCCGCGCTCTTCCGCATCCTCCTCGTTCATGGAGTCCATGAGCCCCGAGAGGTCTTCCCAGAAGAAGTCACGCCGGTCCACAATCTTGCCGCCGCGCATGTGAAACAGGTTGACCGCCAGCATCTCGTTTTCATAGTGGAAGCCGAAGACGTCGGCGTCCTCGTTCTCGGCCGTGGCAATGCGCTGCTTGTCCTGCATCTGGTGCACGGTCACGATCTGGTCGCGGAGCCGGGCGGCCAGTTCAAACTGCTCAGCGGCAGCGGCCTCGCCCATGCGCTGCGTCAGACGGTTCTCCAACTCGGCGGTGCGACCCTCCAGGAAGAGCTGCACGTCGCGCACCGACTGGCGGTACTCCTCCGGCGAGGTAAAGCCCTCGACACAGGGGCCCAGGCAGCGCTTGATGTAGTACTGCAGACAGGCGCGTGGATGGTAGCGGGAGAGATCCACCTTACAACTGGGGATCAGAAAGCTGCGGTGGATAAGATCTGCCAGCCGGTACGCCAGGTTGCCGGGGAAGTAGGGGCCAAAGTAGGCGGAGCCATCCTTGCGCAGCCGCCGCGTAACAAACACCTTCGGGTAGCGATCGCCCAGCGTCAGCTTCAGGTATGGATAGGTCTTGTCGTCGCGCAGCAGGATGTTGAAGCGCGGCTTGCGCTGCTTGATCAGGTTGTTCTCAAGCGCCAGCGCCTCGCGCTCGTTGTCGACGGTGATGTACTCCAGGTCCACCGCCTCGCGCATCAGCGAGCCGGTCTTGGCATTGGCCTGTGACGCCTCCAGAAAGTACGAGCGGACGCGCGCGCGCAGGTTCTTGGCCTTGCCCACATAGATCACCTCGCCCTCGGCGTTCTTGTACAGGTAACAGCCGGGCTGCGTGGGCAGGGTGCGGATTTTAGCGAGCAGGTCCATTCAGTACGAGGCACCCAGAGAAAGGCGCCTTACGCTGAGTGTACGCGGTTTACGCGATTGGCCGGGAATCTCCAGCTGCAAGTAGATTTGACGGAATGGACACGCAAAACTACCCGATATGCAAGAGTTTGCGCCCGCATGTCTTATGGAGACAAGACCTGCAAGTGTCGGCAAGCATTGATCTTACCTTGGACTTCAAGTTTGGCACATTGATTGCTGATGAATGGGTGGATCTACCGCTTCGGGCAGGCTGCACCCCAGCCGCCTGGAGTAAGGAAAAAGAGAGCGACTAAAGTCGCAAGGAGATGGCGCATGCAAGTTGAAAATCGTTCTGTTGCGGGTTGGATGACTGGTGGAGAGCGGCGTTGGATGGCGACGGCGGGCATGGTTGCCGCTGGCAGCCTGGTTCTGGCCTTGACGGTTGGCTGCTCAACCAAGAACTATGTGCGGTCGCAGACGGCACCCATTATTCAGCAGACCAACGAGCTGGACGCCAAGACGGCGGCGGATCACCGTTCGATTGTGGACACGGACGAGCGTGCGCAGAAGGGCATTGCCGGTGCCATGGACGCGGCCAACACCGCTGACCAGCACGCCGCGACTGCCGGCCAGGCTGCGGATGCGGCCAGCAAGTCTGCCCAGGAGGCGTACAACCGCGTGGACACCCTGTCCGGTGTCGTGGCCAATCTGGATAACTACAAGCCGCTGGCCGATGTGACGGTCACCTTCGGCTTCGACAAGTCTGTGTTGACCAAAGAGGACAAGGATCAGCTGGACCAGCTGGCCGCGCAGCTGACCAGCGCCCGGGGCTATATTCTTACCGTGACGGGCGGTACGGACTCCACCGGCGACCCCAACTACAACTACCAGCTCAGCGTGCGTCGCGCGGATGCTGTGGTCAACTACCTGGCGGTCAAGTACAACATTCCGCCGCACAAGTTCTACCTGATCGGCATTGGCAAGGATCAGGAGGTCGCCAGCAATCACACCGCTGAGGGCCGCGCCCAGAATCGGCGTGTGGAAATCAAGCTGATGACTAATATGGGTCAGCCACATACAGCCGCTGGCGCACCGAGTGGAAATTAGCATATACTTCGTTGCGTTTGAAGGCCGGACTCCGGCCGGAGACCAAAGCTTCGCAACAACTACTGCAAGACCAAACCTACCGAAACAGAGGGCCTCTGGTGTGCTGCCGGAGGTTCTCTCAAGTCTCCCCTGGGGGCGGGGCCGGCACTGAAGCAATGTCCCGCCACCTGTCTTACAAGCAGTCCTCGCTTTACAACTCTGCACGATCTAGTTGCGAATCGGAAGCGTACAACGCGCATGACCCCCAAGCGGGATCGTGCGCGTTTTACGATTTAACCTTCCAGTACACAATGCCCATCAGGGCCGAGGCCAGGATCACCCATCCGAACTGGTACCAGTAGAAGAAGGGGAAGCCGAACAGCGCTGGCGTTGCGCGCGCATAGAGCGCAGGGAAGCACAGGCCAAGGTAGGGAAGCAGCAGAAGCCACAGCCAGGAGCGGGAGCCGCGCCGCGCAGAAGCCTTGGGCACTTCGTCCGTGGGATGAGATTGGTCAGCCATGCAAGGGCAAGCATACTGGAGCTGCGCGGGGCTGCAAAGTGGCACGTTAGAGTAGAAGGCAAAGGGTGATGGCAGATGGCGGAACCGACAGACCAGAGGGCAGCGGTGGAGCACGCCGTGGAGCAGCAGATAGAACAGCAGACAGAACCACAGACAGAGCGGCCGCAGCAGTTGCAGCGCGCCGCAGCCGCACTGCAGCAGTCTGTGGCCCTGATGGCCCGCCTGCGTGGCCCCGACGGCTGCCCCTGGGACCGCGAGCAGACCTTTGACAGCATCAAGAAGTACACGCTCGAGGAGACCTACGAGGTCTTCGACGCCATTGAGCGGCGTGCCTGGCCAGAGCTGCAGGACGAGCTGGGCGATCTGCTGCTGCAGGTTCTCTTCTACGCCCAGATGGCCAGCGACGCCGGCTACTTCGACATGGCAGACGTGGCTGCCGGGCTGAATGCCAAGCTGATTCGTCGCCACCCCCACGTCTTTGGCGAGGTTGAGGCCTCCGACGCGCAGACCGTGTTGCGCAACTGGGACCAGATCAAGCAGCAGGAGAAGGCGGCTGGGGCGGCACAGCAGGGCATGCTGGACGACGTGCCGCGAACCATGCCGGCCATGCTGGAGGCGTCGAAGCTGGGCTCGCGCGCGGCCAAAGTGGGCTTTGACTGGCCCAATGCCAGCGGCCTGATCGACAAGCTGCGCGAGGAGACAGCAGAGCTGGAGGCGGAGCTGGCGCCGGAGGCCGGAGCTGCGGCCAGGGTACAGGCGGAGCTGGGTGACCTTCTGTTTACCGTCGTGAATCTGGCGCGGCATCTCAAGGTTGATCCCGAGAGTGCCCTGCGCGCCACCAACGCAAAGTTCCGGCGGCGCTTTGCGGCGATGGAGGCAGCAGGCGGCGGGCGCGCCGGGCTGGAGGCGGCCAGCGCCGAGGAGCTGGAGGCCCTGTGGGTGTCCGCAAAGCGGTTGGAGCCGCAAGGCTGATGGAGCCGGTGCGGATTGCGCCCGTGACCAGCCACGCGGAGCTGCAGCGCTGCGTGGACCTGCAGGCCAGTGTGTGGGGCTACGCCAGCGGCGATCTGGTGCCGCGTCGGCTGTTTCTGCTGGCAACGAAGATCGGCGGGCAGGTCTTTGCGGCTTACCACCAGACGCGCATGGTAGGCTTTGCGCTGGCCTTGCCCGGCGTGCGAGACAACCAGCCCTACCTGCACTCGCACATGCTAGCGGTGGACCCTGAGTACCGTGACCTCGGCATTGGGCGGCTACTGAAGCTTGCGCAGAGGGAGGAGGCCCTGGCGCGTGGGCTGCGGCGGATGGAGTGGACCTTCGACCCGCTTGAGATCAAGAACTCCTACTTCAACCTGGTGAAGCTAGGCGTGATGTGTGAGCGCTACGAGGTTGATTTTTATGGAACAACTTCTTCGCAACTGCAGGGAGGCCTGCCCACGGACCGGTTGGTGGCCTGCTGGCACATGGATTCGGTGCGGGTGCAGCTTGCGCTGGCTGGTGAGCCTGCCGTGTGCCAGACGGTACGTCGCGTGCCGGTGCCGGCGGGCGTGGCAGCCCTCAGGCAGAATCTGAAGACATTGGAGCAAGCTAAAGCTATTCAAATCCTAGTTCGCCAGCAGATTCTTGATGCAATACAGGATGGTTTGCGGGTGATGGGCTACGAGCGCCAGGCTGACGGTGGCGGATGTTTTTTGTTGGCACACACTGGTGCGGTTGGGCACGGCGCGGTAGGATGAGGGCGAGCCGAATCAGCTGAAGACGTATCTATCCGGACAGGGAGTCTGCCATGTTCAAGCTGGACGCCATTCATCTGCGCGAGATCAGGATGCAACTGGCGCAGCCGTTTGAGACAAGCTTTGGGGTCACCCGCGAGCGCCGAGTGTTGCTGGTGGAGCTGGAGTGCGATGGCTTGCAGGCCTGGGGCGAGTGCGTTGCGGGCGAGCACCCTTACTTCTGTGAGGAGTCCATCGACACCGCCTGGCTGGTGATGGAGCAGGAGCTGGCACCACGGCTGCTGGAGGCCGAACTGGAGGGTGGTGGCAGCTGCGTGAAGGCGCTGCGACAGGTGCGCGGCAATCGTATGGCCAAGGCCGCCCTGGAGAATGCCGTTTGGGACCTGGAGGCGCAGCGCGAGGGCAAGCCACTCTACGAGCTGCTGGGCGGCAGCCGTCGCGAGATTCCCTGCGGAGTCTCGATTGGCATTCAGCCCAGTGTGGATGAGTTGCTGCGGACGATTGAGCGTGAGCTGGAGGCTGGCTACCAGCGCATCAAGCTGAAGTGCAAGCCCGGCTGGGATCGCGAGATCTTTGCTGCCGTTCGGCAACGCTGGCCTAAGATTATGCTGAGCTGCGACGCCAACTCGGCCTATCGAATGCGTGACATCGACCAGATTGCCAGCTGGGACGAGTTTGGCATGCTGATGGTTGAGCAGCCGCTGTGGGAGGACGACTTCTACTTCCACTCCATGCTGCAGCGCCGTATGGAGACGGCGATCTGCCTGGATGAGTCGATCCGCAACCGCCGCGATGCGCTGGCCGCGATTGAGATGGACTCGTGCCGCATCCTGAATATTAAGGTCGGTCGCGTCGGCGGCTTCAGCGAGGCGATTGCCGTGCACAATGCAGCGGCCGAGCGGGGAGTCCCCGTGTGGTGCGGCGGCATGCTGGAGACGGGCATTGGCCGCGCGCACAACATCGCGCTGTCCTCGCTGGCAAACTTCTCTCTGCCCGGCGATGTCTCTGCGTCGCGGCGGTACTGGGCAGAGGACATCATTACTCCCGAGGTTACGGTAAGCCCGCAAGGCACCATTCAGGTGCCGGGCGGAGTCGGCAGCGGCGTTCAGGTGCGACGCGATCGCGTGGAGTCTCTGACGGTGCGGCGCCACACGCTGCGGGCCGGTGCCCGGGTGACGGCGTAACGCGGCTAATGCCGGGGCAGCGGGGTCTGCAGCAGCAGCTGAATGGCCTGCTGGTAGGGCATGGGCCCGGGCAGCACGGAGAAGTCTGAGCCGCTGATGTTGGTGTTGACGGTGAAGCTCTTCAACAACAGCGCGCGCACGGTGAGATGCTGCTCAAAGTGACTGAAGATATAGCGCGAGCCCCCGGCGCAGACCTGCTGGTAGAGCAAGGTGCCGCCCGGGTACAGATGCGCCAGGATTCCCCAGCCAAGATTCACCGCGCGGAAGATGTGTCCCGTCATCTGCACGACCTGGCGCGTCTGGGCATTGATCCAGACTCTGCCTTCCAGCCCGGAGAGTGCCTCAGAGGTGGTGCTGGGGTAGTGGTAGTGGGGATTGGGATGGTAGTCGAGTACGATCTCCGTCTGCGAGGAGAGGCCGCTCTGCGGCTGCCCCGGGGTGTAGGTGTACACCATGGCGTCCGGCATGAGCCGTAGCAGCTGGTCAGCCAGACGTTTGCCGGTATCGTCATTGCGAATGTGGCGCGCGAAGTCCGCGGGAGAGGCCACCATGTCAGCCAGGCGCTGCCGCTCGGCGGCGTCCTGCTCCGGGGTGAGTGGCTTGCCATCACGCTCGATCAGGCGAGCGACCGCACCGTCTTTACTCTCCACCACATCGCGCATCATGTCGCCTTTTTCGTCCACCACGCGCATGCGGTATCGGATGTAGGAGTTCTCGTGGTGCAGCGCGATCACCTCGTTGGCCGTTGCATCGACCACCCAGGAGCGCGGAGGTTGGCTAAGCAGCGCACTGGTCGGCGCGGTTTGCGCTGTGCCGGTTGCGACCAGCACCAGCACTGCCGATAAGCACTTGAGGGTGCGCTTCAACCATCGGATTGGAAGGTGAGGCAACGGTGAAGCAGGCATAGGCAAAAAAACGATACGGTGCAGTCGTTATCTTAAGTGAGACGAATGAGGTACGGGCAAAGTTTTCCGGTTTGCCTCGTCGCTGGGGGTTGCGTATAGTTCGGGCAAGAGCAGCAACGACGTGTGCAACCGAGATTCACAAGGGGTTACGGATGAAGTCAGCAGAGGGTTCGGCGGTATTGAGCAAGTCGCTGCAGTTGAAGGGGGACATCTCGGGAGAGGAAGATCTCTTCGTGGATGGCGAGATGGAAGGCACGATTGTGCTGGAGGGCAATCGCCTGACGATTGGCCCCAACGGCAAGGTTGCTGCCGAGATTACGGTGCGTGACCTGGTGGTGTTTGGCAAATTGACCGGCGATATTCACGCGACGGGCCGTGTGGAACTGCGCCAGAGCGCAGCCGTGCTGGGCAACGTCTTTGCCAGCCGCCTCTCCATCGAAGAGAGCGCCATGTTCAAGGGGAAGGTTGAGCTGACCGTTGAGGCCCCGGAGGCTGCTGCCGAGTAGTTCCGGCAGTGGCGTGACGCCCTGAAGTACACCGAAGTGGATACGACGATATGAAGAGTTTCTTTGGCGGCGGTGACAGCTCGAGCCACGCGCGGGGTAACACCACGGACCGCGTGCCGCGTCACTCCAGCGGATGGAAAGAGCTACTGGCTCATCTCAAGAGCCGGGAGTCCCTGCGCATCCTGGACATAGGTTCAACCTCCTCCACCAATATCAACTACATCACCAGTCTGGGCCACAGCATCTACATGGCAAACCTGGTGGAGGAAGCGGCGAAGCCCGAGTGGACCCTGCCCGCCAGCAATGGTGAGCCGGCAAGGTTTGACGTGGAGGGATTTGTCGCTTCTGCGTTGAACTTCTCAGGCCGCGTCTTTGACGTTGTCATCTTCTGGGATACTGCAGACTACCTGCCGGAGGCCGTGGTGCCTCTGGTCGTGGATCGCATCTGGCAGGCACTGCAGCCGGGCGGCCTGTTGTTGGCCTTCTTTCATACCAAGGCCGAAGGCACCGATGGCCAGTTCTCGCGCTACCACCTGACGGATAGCGATGTGGTGGAGATGCAGCGTGCTGGAAACTTCCCCGTGCTGCAGACCTATAACAATCGTCAGGTTGAGAAGATGCTGAAAGAGTTCAGTAACTTCAAGTTCTTTCTGGCCAAGGATAATCTGCGCGAAGTGATTGCAACCCGCTGAGAGAGTTGACACGTGCGTGCATAGAAAAGAGGCAGCCACTGGCTGCCTCTTTTCTATATCTGCAATGGAGTGGTTAGCCCTGCTGCTTCCGACGCTCGGCCCAGCGGCGCTTCATCGCCTCAGCGATGCGCTTCCGACCCTCTGGGGAGAGGTTGCGCTTGCGCTTGGCACTAGCGGCTGACTTGGCAACGTTTTTGCTGCCCTTAGGACGGCCACGACCGGTGCGAGGTGCCGCTGCGCCAGCAAGCAGTTCACGTGCCTGCTGCAGCTTGGCAATCTGTGCGTCGATCTCAGCAATAATGCGACTTACTTCCACGTCTTACCTCCACTTTGGCCAGTTACTTCGTACGATCTCGGGACAGGAACGAAGTGGATCGTTCAACAGACTCCACGTGGCACAAGCCTAACAATACAGAAAACAACTTATGTCGGCAATACGACTTAGATAGATGTGTCGTCTTTTGTGGGTGACGACGTACCACTCGTGAGGTGGTTTGTAGCGGAGGGCGGGTGGTTTAAGTTGAAGGTGTCATAGTGCGAGATGCCCAGCCGATGATGGTTCTGCATGGCTTCGATACACTGCTGCAGGCCTTGGGTTGTGCGTTGTTTGTCCTCGGCGTACTCCGCTACCAGGTTAGTCAGGGCATAGGTCACAATGTCACTGTGGTGGATGTCCTGCATCCCCGGTTCGCGACTGAGGTTGAGCCATAACTGATGCACCAGCTCGACTTCGCGTGGCTGCAGTGTTGGAGCATGCGGTCCAATGTGGAAGCTAAGTGCCTCACCATCGGGCTTAATGACGTAGAAGGTGAACTGATGCTTTGGCTCGGGAAGCGACTCCCACGCCAGGCCCATGTAGTACGCCTGCTCCTGCGCGGTCAGCTTGCTGGAGAGTCCGGCGACGACGGCGGCTGCATCCAGCGAGATGGCTGTCTGCACCAGGGCGGCAAAGACGTCTCCTGCGGGAACCACCAGCAGCGAGATATGTTTGCCAAAGCTCTCTGCCACGGCGACTGCCTTGGTAAAGAGCATCTGCTCGTGGGCGCTGAAGAGCTGTTCGGAGGCTTCCAGATACTCCGAGCCGCCGACTCCGGTCATACGCGCGGCCAGCACGACCAGGTCCTGCTCGTGGGTGTCCGTGTGGGCCAGTGCCCACTTCAACGCGAAGGGCGTGGCGGCATCCCGCATGGTGACGACCACGGCTCCGGGTCGTATCTCCAGTGCCTCGCGGCCAACGCTATCCTGGTGCTCCAGCTGGAAGTGCTCCTGCATCTGCCGGGCCGTGCGGTCATGGCGGCGCTTGTTGTCGCGCTCCGAGAGGGTGAAGACGATAAAGAAGCCCGCCGCGAAGATGATGCCGCTGACAGTAGCCACCGACTTGGTAAACAGGTTGACGACCGCTGTGGTGCCCAGCACCAGAAAGACGGAGAAGAGGCCTACGGGGACCTCTGTCTTTCCGATGTGGAAGTTCAGTGGCACCTTCCAACCGCGTTCGCCGTGGTACTTATAGCGCAGCACCAGCATCGCCAGGGAGTTGAACGTGAAGCTCCAGATCACTCCGAAGGCGTAGGCCTCGCCCAGCATGATGACATTGCCACGCGAGACGATGATGGTGAAGAGTTGCAGCGCCACCACCAGGTTGATGATGCGGTAGCTGGTGCCGAAGCGCTTCTGCGGCTGGCGGTACCAGTCGGCCAGCACGCCATCCTCTGCCACACGCATCAACACGCCGTTGGAGCCGACGATGGCCGTGTTGACGGCACCGCCCAGAATCATGAAGCCGACGATGACGACAAAGATGCGGAAGGCGATGCGCAGTGCCAGCGGCCCCACCATGAACATGGCCATGCCGGCGATCAGGTTGTCCCGGTAGACCGGCACGCGCACAGCGTCCGGAATCAGCATGACGGCCAGCAGCGAGCCGATGCCGGTAAAGATGAAGCTGTAGAGCGCAATCACGATGGCGGCGCGCTTCAGGTTCTTCAGCTTCGGGTGCTGAATCTCACGATTGACCTGGGCCAGGGACTCCTCGCCGCTCATGGCCAGCACCGAGTGGCCAAAGGCCATCAGGATGCCGAAGAGGCCGAAGGTCTTGATGAAGCTGGTGTGGCGCAGAAAGCCGGTGGCGTCCGGGCTGAAGTGCAGCGTGGAGGGGGTGGGGAGGGGGGGCAGGTGGGCCCCGAGTCTGAAGACGCTGTAGAAGCCCCAGGCCAGCAGGATGACCACCATCACCGTGGTGATCTGCATAACCTTCAGCGCCTTGTCGCTGGACTCCTCAATGCCCTTGATGTTCTGCCACCAAAAGTACACCGTCACGATGACCGCAAAGACCGCCGAAGTGCCATCGATGGGGAACTGCCGGGGCGAGCCATCCAGCCGCGTGGCGAGCGTGCCCAGCCAGTGATGGGTGGAGCACTGCACGGCCAGCTCGTTCATCAGGCCCACGATGTACTGACCGGCAGAGACGCCGGAGATCGGGCCGGTCAGGATGTAGTCGAACATCAGCGCTGAGACGCTCAGCTTGGCGAAGGTGCCGCCCAGCGCCTCCTTGACGATGCGATAGACACCGCCGCGCGTGAACATGCTGCAGCTCTCGACATAGACGGCGCGCACGGCGAAGCTGAAGAGCATGACGCCCAGAACAAACCATGGTGCCGATTTGCCCACGGCCTCTTCCGCAATGCCGCCGGCATAGAACGCAGAGGAGCCCAGATCGTTGAGGACAATAGCCGCCGCTCGCCAGAAGGAGATAAACGTAAGCATGACCGAGGAGGCCACGACGAGGCGGACGCGAGGCGTGGGCGGAACGGGAGCAGAGTGAGTCGTGGCCATGGGGCTTACGTTCTGGAGGTCCTGGAATCCGTTGGCTGCTGTTTTACTGCTCATCTTCGCCGAAGAGTTCGACAAGGTCTTCGACGAAACTAACCGCTACCACAATGGAGGACCCGATCAGTCCCACAAAGAAGAGTGGCACCAGAATCTTGGCCAGCAGGCTGATCGCGATGTCCAACATAGCTGGATTGTAGTCCTGCACCCGGAACACGCAAGGGTTTTTGTCACAGCAGTTTGATGTTGGCAGAAAGGTGCGTTCCAGAGTGGTAGACTCAGGCCGATGCGCGTACAACGGTGGTGGTTGTGGGGTTTAGCTCTGGTCTCCGGAGTGCTGCAGGTACTGCCGTTTCCTATAGCAGGGCCGGTGCCGGTGTGGCGTACCGCGTTTGCCTGGCTGGCGCTTACGCCGCTGCTGCTGGCGCTGGTAGGGCGTGACGACGAGGCAGCCTTGCCTGTGCGGATGGGCCTGGCACTTGGCTACGCATCCGGCTTTGTCTGGTACCTGGGCAACTGCTACTGGATCTTCCAGACCATGCACCTGTATGGGGGGCTGGCCGAGCCTGTGGCCGCTGGAATCCTGGTGTTGTTCTGCCTGTACCTGGGGCTGTACCACGCACTCTTCGCCGGTCTGGTGGTGTTGCTGCGGCGTTCGCGCCTGGGGCGGCAGGGTGCCTTGCTGCTGAGTCCGTTTGTCTGGGTGGCGGTGGAACTGGCGCGCGCGCGCATCACCGGCTTTCCCTGGGATCTGCTGGGCAATACGCAGATCGACTGCCCGTTGCTATTGCGGCTGGCCCCGTGGACCGGCGTCTTTGGCCTGTCGTTTGTGGTGGCGACGGTGAACGCGCTGTGGCTGCTGCGGCTGCAGATTCGCGAGCGTCGCCATACGCGTCTGGCGCTTACCCTGGCGGGTGTGTTGCTGGTGGCTGGCTATGTTGCGCTGCTGCACTGGTGGAGCACGCCTGCTGTGGCCATGCCCACCGCCACCGCGACGCTGTTGCAGGAGAACCTGGAGGTGGGCGCGGAGAACACCGGGCCGCAGGAGAGCAAGCAGCAGATGCTGCAGAGCTTCGCCTATCTCAGCGAGCATCCTGCCGCACAGTTCCTGATGGGAATGCCGGAGCAGCCCGGAACCCCGGCCGTGGTGATGCTGCGCCGCCATCGCGAGGCAGATGCCGTGGTGCCTACCGACCTGGTGGTGTGGCCAGAGTCGCCCGCACCCTTTGAAGAGAGTGACCCGGAGTTCCGCACGGCGATGTCGCAGCTGGCCCGGCAGCAGCAGGCTCCGGTGATTGTGGGCAACATCGGCCTGGAGCGCACGGAGAAGAACGCGCGTGGTTATCTGCTGTACAACTCAGCTTCGCTCATCGCCGCCGACGGGCACTTCGCCGCGCGCTACGACAAGATCCATCTGGTGCCCTTTGGCGAGTATGTTCCGTTTGCCCGTCTGTTCTTCTTTGCGAAGAATCTGTTGAACGAGGTGGGCACCTTTGACCCCGGGCAGCGGCGTACGGTGTTTGACCTGGGCGGGCACCGCGCGGGCACCTTCATCTGCTACGAGTCTGTCTTTGGCAACGAGGTGCGGCAGTTTGTCCGGGAGGGTGCCGAGGTGCTGGTCAACATCTCCAACGACGGCTGGTATGGCGACACCAGCGCACCCTGGCAGCATTTGAACATGGTGCGTATGCGCGCGGTGGAGAACCATCGCTGGGTGCTGCGTGCCACCAACACCGGCGTGACGGCAGCCATCGACCCCTGGGGCCGCGTCATGGCCTCTGCCCCGCGCCATGTGCGCACGGCAATTACGGCACACTTTGGCTACGAGCATGGGCTTACCTTCTACACCGCGCACGGCGACGTCTTTGCCTATCTCTGCCTGCTGGTGACGGTCGTCTCCGTGGCTGTGGGCCGGCTGCGTATGCCATAGAATAGAGATCTATGCTGAGTGATCTGGAATACATGTACTCCCCGGTGCGCGAGCGGGTTCGCGAACTGCGGGAGTATCTTTGACTCGACGCGCCTGCGTCGTGAGCTGACCGCCATTGAGGACAAGATCGCCGACCCGGGCGTGTGGGCAGATGCCGCGCGGTCGCAACCGCTGATGCGTGAGCGCAAGCGGCTGGAGACGCTGCTGGCCGATGATGCCGAGCTGCAGCGGCGTTCGGAGGACGTGGAGGCTTACTTTGATCTGGCTCGCGAGGGCGAGGCAGTGGAGCCGGAGCTGAAGCGCGAGATCGAAGCGCTGACGGCGTTTGCGGAGCAGCTGGAGTCCAAAACCATGCTCTCCGGCGAGTCGGATCTGTTGAACGCGATTGTGGTGGTTCACCCCGGGGCTGGCGGGACTGAGAGCCAGGACTGGGCCGAGATGCTGATGCGTATGTACCTGCGCTGGGGCGAGCGGCAGGGGTTCAAGGTCGAGATCAACGAGGTGCAGGACGGCGACGAGGCCGGCATCAAGTCCGCAACGTTTACCATCAGCGGCGAGTACGCCTATGGCCTGCTGACGGGCGAGACCGGGGTGCATCGGCTGGTGCGCATCTCGCCGTTCGACTCCGCCAAGCGCCGCCACACCAGCTTTGCCAGCGTCTTCGTCTCGCCGGAGATCGACGACACGATCGTGATCGACATCAAGCCCGAAGACCTGCGCATCGACACCTATCGCTCGGGCGGCAAGGGTGGGCAGCACGTGAACACGACGGACTCCGCCGTGCGCATCACGCACATTCCCACGGGGCTGGTGACCGGGTGCCAGAACGAACGCTCGCAGCATAAGAACAAGGAGCGCGCCATGAAGATGATGCGCTCGCGGCTCTACGAGTACGAGTTGGAGAAGAAGAAGGCTGCGACCAAAAAGCTGGAGGACTCCAAGCTCGACATCGGCTGGGGCTCGCAGATACGCAGCTATGTGCTGCAGCCGTACCGTATGGCCAAGGATCTGCGCACCCGCGTCGAAGTGGGCGATGTGGACAAGGTGCTGGACGGGGATCTGGAGCCCTTCATCCGCGGCTATTTGAAGATGCGACGTGAGGGGAACCTGCCGGCCGGCCCCGTAGACGACGCCGACGACCTGTAGGGGGGCTGCCATGAACGAGCCAGAGACGATTGCCGACATGTTGGGCGATGGACGCGGTACAGACCGCGTGATCGCCGTGGTGGGGCTGTCGGACAACCCCGCCCGGCCCAGCCACTCCGTCTCTGCCTACATGCAGCGGCATGGCTATCGCATCCTGCCGGTGAATCCGCAGGTGCAGCAGGTGCTGGGAGAGCGAAGCTATGCGCGGCTGGAGGATCTGCCTGAGCCGCCCGATGTGGTGAACGTCTTCCGCCTGCCCGGGGAGATACCAGGCATCGTGGAGTCGATGATTGCGCTGGGGCTGCGGAACCTGTGGGTGCAGGCGGGCATTGTGAACGAGCAGGCAGCCCGGCGGGCAGAGGCAGCAGGCATCCGCGTGGTGATGGACCGGTGCATTCTGGTGGAGCACGGGCGACGATTCTCCTAGGCCTGCGCCAGAGCACTTTCGGCACCTCAAAACAGGGTCGCCGCATGCGGCCAGCGGGCCAGATACAATCGTGAGCTATGAGCGTTCGCCGGGTTGGGTGCTGGTTGGCAGTGTTGCTGGGTGTGCTGTTGGGTGTGGCCATGGCCCCTGCGCAGTTGCAGGTGATCGGCGATGGCAGCCCGGGCCCGGTGAAGGGAACCCACCTGACCGCCGAGTTGGTCTCGCTGGCCCCGTCCCTGGCGCCGGGTGGAACCCTGCAGGTGGGCCTGGTGCTGACCATGGAGCAGCACTGGCACGTCTACTGGATCAACGCGGGTGACGCCGGCGAGCCACCGAAGATCACCTGGATGCTGCCGAAGGGCATCACCGCAGACGAGATGCGGTTTCCCATCCCCAGCCGCCTGCCCAACGGCCCGCTGATGGACTATGGCTACGAGGATAGCGTGGCCTTTCCGGTGACCTTGACCGCTGCCCGTAACCTGAAGCCCGGCAAGGTGCACCTGGATGCGCAGGTTCGCTGGCTGGTCTGCCGCGAGGTGTGCATCCCGGGCAAGGCGCACCTGGGGCTGGACCTGAACGTGGACCCCAAGGCCAGCGTGTCTGCCGCACCGGTCGGCGCACTGGGCGAGGCGTTGAAGTTGATTCCAGGCCCGCCGCCAGCGGACGCCACCGTGCAGGTGGTGGGCGGGGCACACGAGTTTGTCCTGACGCTCAAGACTGGCCGCCGCGAGACGGACGCAGAGTTTTATCCCTACGACGAAGATCAGATTGTGAACGCGGCCGATCAGCCGATCGATGTGCTGGGCGATGGCGTGCGTCTACGCGTGACGCGCTCGCCGGAGTTGAAGACGCTGCCGGCCAGACTGCATGGGCTGCTGAAGCTCTCGGACACGCAGGCGTATGAGTTCACCGTGCCGGTGGTGCCCGGCGAGGTGCCGGAGGAGAGTGCCAAGGTGGCGAACGCCGTAAGCGGCGTGACGCTGTGGAGCGCGCTGGGGCTGGCGTTCGCCGGTGGCGTGATTCTGAATCTGATGCCGTGCGTCTTTCCCGTGCTGTTTCTCAAGGGACTCTCGCTAGTGCAATCCTCGGGCGAGGATCGCAACCGTCTGCGCGGGCATGGGCTGGTCTACACCTTCGGCATTCTGGTCTCGTTCTGGATGATTGTGGCGGTGCTGCTGGTGGTGCGCGCGGGTGGCAGCCAGGCAGGGTGGGGCTTCCAGCTGCAGTCCCCGGTGTTTCTTACGGTGCTGGCGCTGGGGCTCTTCTTTTTTGCGCTCTCGCTGGCCGGGCAGTTTGATCTCGGGCTGTCGTTGACCAGTGCTGGCGGCGGACTGGCCCAGCGGCAGGGTCTGGCGGGCAGCTTCTTTACCGGCGTGCTGGCCACTGTAGTGGCCACCCCGTGTACCGCTCCGCTGATGGGCGCGGCGATCGGCTTTGCGCTGGCCCAGCCGGCGGGCGTTACGTTTGCCGTGTTTACCGCGCTGGGCCTGGGCCTGGCAGCGCCTTACCTGGCGCTGAGCTTTGAGCCCTCGTGGACGCGCATTCTGCCGCGCCCCGGTGCGTGGATGGAGCTGCTGAAGCAACTGACGGCGGTACCTTTGTTCGCGACGGTCATCTGGCTGGTGTGGGTCTACGGTCGGCTGTATGGCACGGGCGGCGGTGGTGCCGATGGCATTGACCACGTGAGCCTGCTGCTGGTGGGGCTGCTGTGTGTCGCCGTGGCGGGCTGGGCGCTGGGCAGGTGGCCGGCACGCTGGCAGAGCACTGTTGCGGCGCTGCTGCTGGGTGCTGCGGCAATCGCCATTCCGCTGCACCAGCCCAAGGATACGACCCTGCCCTGGCAGCCGTTCTCTCAGCAGGCGCTGGACTCCGCACGCGCCGCAGGGCATCCGGTGTTTATCGACTTTACCGCCGCCTGGTGCCTCAGCTGCCAGGTCAATGAGCGCGCGGTGCTGCGCTCCCGAGAGGTGCAGGACGAGTTTCGCAGCCACAATGTGACTCTGCTGCGTGCAGACTGGACCCAGTACGACGCAGAGATTACTCGCGAACTGGCGTCGGTGGGTCGCAGCGGCGTGCCCACGTACGTGCTCTACCCGGGGAATCCCGCAGGCATGCCGGATGTGCTGCCCGAGCTGCTGACCAAGGCTGTGGTGGTGCAGGCACTGCAGCAGAACCTTCCGTAAGGGATCAGGAGTTTTCGCGCTTCTGCTGCTTGATGCGTTCGATCTCCTGCAGGCGCTGGGCGAGCAGTTTTTCGCGGCCCTCCTGGGTGGGCTGGTAGTAGCGGCGGCCAGCCAGTCGATCGGGCAGGCACTGCATGTCGGCTACGCGGCCCTCCACGTCGTGGGCGTACTGGTAGTCCTTGCCGTAGTCCAGCTCGCGCATCAGCCGGGTGGGTGCGTTGCGCAGGTGCAGCGGCACCGGCTCGGCGGGCGTCCGCTCAATCTCTGCCAGCACGCTGCTGTATGCGGTGTACACGGCGTTGGACTTGGGTGCCAGCGCCAGGTAGACGACGGCCTGAGCCAGCGCCAGGTCGCCCTCCGGCTGGCCGAGAAAGTGCATGGCGTCGCGCGCCGACAGGCAGAGGTTGAGCGCCTCGGGTGCAGCCAGGCCGATGTCTTCGACCGCCATCCGCACCACGCGTCGCGCCACATACATGGGGTCTTCGCCCGCCTGCAGCATGCGGCCCAGCCAGTAGAGCGCCGCGTCCGGGTCAGAGTTGCGGACGCTCTTGTGCAGGGCGGAGATGATGTCGTAGTGCTGCTCGCCCCGCTTGTCGTACAGCAGCACACGGCGTTGCAGTGCCTCTGCCGCCAGCGCGGGCGTAAGGTGCTGGCCGTGCCCGGCGGCCAGCTGCGCGGCCACTTCCAGCGCATTCAACGCATTGCGGGCGTCGCCGCTGGAGTAGGAGGCAAGTGTCTCCAGGGCCTCGGGGTCGGCCTGCAGGTGCAGTGCGCCCAGGCCGCGCACCGGGTCCGCCAGTGCCCGCTCCAGCAGGGCCACCACCTGTTGCTGAGGCAACGACTGCAGCGTGTAGACCCGGCAGCGTGAGAGCAGCGCGGCGTTGATCTCAAACGACGGATTCTCCGTCGTCGCCCCGATCAGCCGGATTGTGCCGCGCTCGACGTAGGGCAGAAAAGCGTCCTGCTGGGCCTTATTGAAGCGGTGAATCTCATCGACGAAGAGGATGGTGCGGGAGCCCAGGCTGGCGGCCTTCTCGGCTTCCACCATCACCTGCTTGATCTCCTTGATGCCGGAGAGCACGGCAGAGAACTCGATGAAGCTGGCCTGGGTGAGATGCGCGATGATCTTGGCGAGCGTGGTCTTGCCGGTGCCGGGTGGCCCCCAGAAGATCATCGAGGAAGGGTCGTCGGCCTCAATGGCCAGCCGCAGTGGCTTGCCCGGGCCCAGCAGGTGCTGCTGGCCAAGGTACTCGTCCAGCGTGGTAGGGCGCATGCGCTCGGCCAGCGGAGCACGCTGGGATGTGGCGGCGGCAACGGGTGCATTGTGGAAGAGGCTCATCGGTGTGCCTCGCGCTGGCGCGCCGCCTCGTACAGCAGCAGACTGCCGGCGACGGCCGCGTTCAGGCTCTCCACCGGGCCGGGGCAGGGGATGGTGATTGTGGCGTCGGCGAGCGCCAGGTACTCCGGGGCCAGGCCTGCGCCCTCATTGCCGATCAGCAGGGCACACGGCAGTTGCAGCTCTGCCGAATAGGCGGGCAGCGGAGGCGTACTTGCGGACGAGCCCACAGCTGCCAGCAGGCGAATGCCCAGCGGTCGCAGCGCCGCCAGCTCCGCCGTGGTGACGCTGACGACGGGAAGGCGGAAGATGCTGCCGACGGAGGCACGCAGCGCCTTCTGGTTCCAGGGGCTCACGGTGCCCGGTGTGGTCAGCAGCCCGGTTGCACCAAAGGCCTCGGCTGAGCGGATGAGTGTGCCCAGATTGCCGGGGTCCTGCACGCCGGCGGCGACCAGTAGCAGCGGCGTGCCGGTCAGCGCGTCCTGCAGGCGGCGCTGCGGTGGCATAAACAAGGCCGCCAGACCCTGCGGCGAGGGCGTCTCGACGGCGCTGCCGAAGACGTCTGCGGCGAGTCGCACCAGCTCGGTCGACTCCGGCAGCTGCGCCGCCAGCGCCGCGGGCAGGTCGCGCTCGGCCGAGACAAAGACGGTGTGCAACGGTGTGCCGCTGCGCACAGCCTCCAGCAGCAGGTGTTCGCCCTCCAGGGCCACCAGGCCGCCGCTCAGCCGGGCGTTGCCCGCACAGGCCGCGCGCAGCTGCTTGACCCGCGGATTGGTCCGGCTGGTAACGATGCTGGCTGCGACAGAGGGCATGCTGCTGATTTTACGTCGCAAGGGCGGTGCGCGGTGCAG
>JAGWNX010000207.1 GCA_028872955.1 Acidobacteriota bacterium | reverse complement strand
TTCGGACTACGTGGCGTTCATCCAGAGCGTCGAAAGCTTTGGCGACTTCACGGCAGGAACAGTCGACCCGAATCAGATCGCTCGCATTCGCGAC
Organism: Acidobacteriota bacterium; assembly: GCA_028872955.1. Taxonomy (GTDB): domain Bacteria; phylum Acidobacteriota; class Terriglobia; order Terriglobales; family Acidobacteriaceae; genus Edaphobacter. The sequence continues at coordinate 908 of JAGWNX010000207.1, read as the reverse complement.
AACACCGTGCCGCGTCACCGGCAGATGGACATCATTGCGGAGGCCGCGGCCGGTGGAGTCGACATCGCGGCCGTGCGCGCGCAGTGGGAAATGGGACGTCGACTGGGGCGCAGCTTCGTCTGCTCGCTGACCACCGATTCCTGGCGCGACAGCAGCGGGCAGCTCTGGCAGCCCAACTGGCTGGTCGACCTCGATCTGCCGCAACTCAAGCTGCCCCGCGCGCAGTGGGTGATTTCGGAGGTCAGCTACCAGCTCAGTCGCTCCGGCACCACCTCGCAGCTCACCATGATGCCCCCGGCGGCGTTCCAGCCACAGCCGGTGTTACTGCAGCCTGGGTGGCTCATGGAGATCCAGGGCGGTGGCTTCCAGTTCCAGGGCGGCAACACGGGCTTCCAAAGCGTGGACCAGATCGGCGCGAGCTTGATCGGGGGGCAGCCATGATGGATCTGCTCCAGCGCATGGGGCGCCGTCTTCAGCTGCTGGTGGGAGTCGGCCGCGTGACGCTAGTCGATGACACGGGCACTGTGCAGATGCTTCAGCTCAAGCTCGGAGCGCTCGAGCTGCGCGATCGCACACCGCGCCTGGCTGATTTCGGGTTCACCAGCAACCCGCCGGCGGGCTCGGATGCCGCCTTGCTCTTCGTCGGTGGCGATCGATCCAATGGGGTGGCGATCGCGACGGGGAACCAGATCTACCGCCTGAAGGGCCTGGCCAGCGGCGATGTCGCGATCTACGACAGTCGCGGGCAATCCATCTGGCTGACCCCGCAGGGCATCGTTGTCAACGGCGCGGGCCTTCCGCTGACCGTCAACAACACGCCGACCGTGACGGTGAACGCTGCGACGCAGATCAACCTGGAGACGCCGAAAGTCTCTTGCAGCGGGGATCTGGACGTGGCGGGGAACATC
>JAGWNX010000111.1 GCA_028872955.1 Acidobacteriota bacterium | reverse complement strand
GGCGGTGAGCAGCAGCGGGTGGCGATTGCGCGCGCGCTCATCAACCGGCCCTCCATTGTGCTGGCCGATGAGCCCACAGGCAACCTGGACACGCGCAACTCCAACGCGGTGCTGCAGATGCTGCACGCCTCGTCGCGCGAGCTGAACCAGACGGTATTGATGATTACGCACAACCCGGAGGCGGCGCAGATTGCGGACCGCATCCTGCATGTGCGTGATGGAGAGATCACCCACATTGACGTGGGTGGTACGCTGCCGGTGCCGGTGTAGCGCGGAGTTACTTACCCAGGTCGAAGATCACCGTCACGGTGGTCTGCACGGCAACGGGCGCACCATTTACCAGGTACGGCTTGTAGGTCCAGTTGCTGACCGCTGACACAGCTGCGCTGGCCAGGGGGTCTGAGCCCGAAGCCACCGTGTCACTGGTCACGTTGCCGCTCTGGTCAATCACAACATTCAGCACCACGGTGCCTGTAATGCCCTGTGACTTTGCCGCGGGGGGATACACCGGCGCGACCAGATTTACCAGTTGCTTGCGCATCACATCTTCGTCCACAATCACCGGGCCGCTGGAGGTGGAGGCGCCTGCAGGCCGGGGCGCCGCTGCTGCCAGGCCTGCGCAGGATACGAGAGTGAGAAGGAGTGCCGTGAGCTTCCGCATGGCCATGATGTTAGTCGCAGCGCGGCAGCGTGCAGCGGTAAATCCGCTACAACTTTTGCGTCAGCAGGCGCTCTGGCGGGCAGAAAGAGCTGCGGTGAGCCGCCCGGCGCTGGCTAGGCCGGGGCCAGAATGACAGGCTCAAAGGTGGTGCCGTCTTCGCAGATGCGGACTTCGCCGGCACCGATGTCATAGACCCAGCCCGAGATGCTGAGTCTGCCCACCGCCAGCCCGGCGGCCACGGCGGGGTGGGTGCGCAGGTGCTGCAGTTGCAGCAGCACGTTCTGTTCGGTCACCAGCTTTACCAGCTGCTCGCGGGCGGGGGTTGGGCCCAACAGTGCGTTGGCCACGCTCAGGGCGGCGTGGGCGTTCTTCAGCCAGTTCTCGACGGTAGGCATCTGGCGTACGGCTGCAGGATCCAGCAGGCCCTTGATGGCGCCGCAGTCCGAGTGTCCGCAGATGGCGATATGCTGCACTTTCAGCGCGCTTACGGCGTACTCCACCACGGCGCTGACGCCGCCGAGCATCTCGCCATACCCGGGTACGATGTTGCCGATGTTGCGGCTGACAAACAGCTCGCCCGGGCCGCTCATGGTCAGCAGGCCGGGGTCGATGCGCGAGTCTGCACAGGTGATAAAGAGCGCCTTCGGGTGCTGCGGCTCGGCCTCTACCTTGCGATAGGTAGACGCCTGCTCCGGGTAGACCTCGGTGCGGAAGCGGCGCAGGCCGTCTTTCAGGCTGTCCAGAACCTCGCTCATAGGGCCTACTCTTTCCACTTGATGTTGCAGCCCAGGCTGACGCGCTGGTTGGGGTCAGGTGTCCGGCCGGCCAGCACATCCTGAATGGCAGCCCGCAAGTCTCGACCCGTGACCGGGATGTCGTTGCCGCCGCCACTGGGGCGCTTGGGGCGGCTGTCGTCCAGCTGGCCGCGGTAGACGAGCCGGCCGGTCGAGTCAAACAGAAAGATGTCGGGCGTGCAGGCGGCCTCGTAGGCGCGGGCGACGGCCTGCGACTCGTCGTAGAGATAAGGAAAGCTGAACTGCAGCCGCTGGGCCTGCAGCTTCATCTGGTCCGGTGCGTCCTCAGGGTACGCAGCCACATCGTTGGAGCTGATGGCCGCAACGCCCAGCGCCGGGCTGAACTCGCCTCCGATGCGCGCCAGCTCTGCCTCCACGTGCTTGACATACGGGCAGTGCACGCAGATGAAGAAGAGGAGCAGGCCTTGACGACCGTCCAGCAGGGCATCGCGGGTGATGGTATGGCCGGTGACGACATCGGGCAGGGCGAAGTCGGGGGCGACAGTCCCCAGGGCCACCATTCTGGACTCGGTTTTGGACATGGTGCGTGCACGGCTCCTGTGTAGCGTATCTGCTGCTTCTCGTGTCTCTCCATTCTAAAGTCCGCTGCCGGATTCGTGACAGTGCGGCAGCGATTTCGGCTGTGGGACTCCGGGCAGCTGGGGAAGTGATGGCATCTGCCTTGGGACTCCTCGCCCAGGCAGCGGACACCGTATGCTCGCAGCATGCGGCCCGCGCGAACCATGCAGGGAGGATTCGTCCAGTCACGGGATCTGCCCCGTGGGCCCAACGGACTGCCGTTGTGCCGCTGGTGCCAGCTGGAGATCTTTGCACGGCGGCGGCGCACCTTCTGCTCCGAGTACTGCGTGCACCAGTGGCGTCTGCGCACTGACCCCGGCTATGTGCGGGAGCAGGTCTTTGCCCGGGACCACGGCATTTGTGCGCTGTGCCAGGCCGATACCGGGGCCATCTACCGCGCGTTGCAGCGGGCACGTGGCCAGCGGCGGGCCGCCGGACTGGCGCTCTATGGGCTCAGCTCGTTGCGCAGTCGGCGCTCGCTGTGGGACGCCGACCACGTGCGGCCGGTGGCAGAGGGCGGCGGCCAGTGCGACCTGGACAACCTGCGCACGCTGTGCCTGCTCTGTCATCGCAAAGTGACGGCTGAGCTTCAGTTGCGGCTGCGTAGCCAGACGCGCAACTGAGCGTTGCCGTGTGACCGCGATCACATACCGGCAGGGCCAGCCACGACCAGAATAGGTGCATGGAAACGTCTACCTTGCTACGCGTGACTTGCTCCAGTTCTGCCCGGACGTGCGTGGAGAGCTGCACAGGCTATGGCTCCAGGACCAACTGTCCGCCGCTGATCGTGTTGGCGGTGCGTTCCACGATCCATCCAGCACCCGGAGGTCCTCGATGAGCACCCTTGCCCAGCCCCTGAGTGGGGCGGCGACAGCCACAACGCCCAAGCAGCGAAACTATCTGAACCAGGAGTACGGCCTGAAGAGCTGGCTGCTGACGGTGGACCATAAACGCATCGCCGTGCTGTACCTCATCAGCGTCAGCTTCTTCTTCCTGATTGGCGGCCTGCTCGCCATGCTGATCCGCTTTGAGCTGCTCACGCCGCAGCCGGATCTGATGTCTGTGGATACCTATAACAAGGTCTTCACCATGCATGGCATCGTCATGGTCTTTTTTGTGCTGATTCCGGCGATTCCGGCTATTCTGGGCAACTTTGTGCTGCCCATGATGCTGGGGGCACGCGACCTCGCTTTTCCGAAGATCAACCTGCTGAGCTGGTACTGCTACATTGTGGCCGGCTGCCTGTTGCTCTACACGGTCATCAACGGCGGCGTGGATACGGGCTGGACCTTCACGACACCGCTCTCCACCCACTACGTCAACACCAATGTAGTCTCGGCGGGACTGGCTGCGTTTGTGGCGGGCTTCTCGTCGATCTTCACCGGCCTCAACTTCATCGTCACGGTGCATCGGATGCGGGCTCCGGGCCTCACCTGGTTCCGCATGCCTCTGTTTGTGTGGTCGATGTATGCGGCTTCGATCATTATGATTCTGGGCACGCCGGTGGTGGCCGTCACCATTGTGCTGGTGGCGGTGGAGCGGCTCTTCCACTTCGGCTTCTTTGACCCCACCATGGGTGGCGATCCGCTGCTCTTCCAGCACCTGTTCTGGTTCTACTCGCACCCGGCGGTGTATGTGATGCTGCTGCCGGGCATGGCCGTCATCTCAGAGATTATTGCCTGCTTCAGCCGCAAGCGCGTCTTCGGCTACAGCGCGGTGGCGTTCTCTTCGGTGGCGATTGCGGTGTTTTCCTTCCTGGTGTGGGCCCACCATATGTTCATTATGGGCATCTCAAACTATGCGGCCCTAGTGTTCTCGTTGCTTACCATGCTGGTCGCCGTCCCGTCGGCCATCAAGGTCTTCAACTGGACGTTTACGCTGGCCAAGGGCTCGATCACCTTTGAAGCCCCCATGGTCTATGCGCTGTGCTTCATTGGGCTGTTCGTCATTGGTGGGTGCACCGGGGTCTTTCTGGGCACCATGGGCACCGACATCCATCTGACGGAGACGTACTTTATCGTGGCGCACTTCCACTTTGTGATGGTGGGCGCTGTGATTATGGCGTACCTGGGCGGGCTGCACTTCTGGTGGCCGAAGTTCACCGGCAGAATGTACCCGGAGGCACCAGCCAAGATCGCTGCCGTACTTATCTTTATCGGATTCTTTGTCACGTTCATGCCGCAGTTTCTGTTGGGATACCTGGGCATGCCGCGGCGGTATGCAGCCTACCCCCCGGAGTGGCAAGTATTGAACGTCTTTTCAACTGCCGGTGCTACCGTAATGGCCGCAGGATATATGCTGGCCGCACTGTACCTGTTGTGGTCGCTGCGGTATGGCAAACCGGCCCCGGATAACCCGTGGCGTGCGTATGGACTGGAGTGGCAGACCAGTTCCCCGCCGATCACGGCAAACTTTTTGGTCACTCCAGTCGTCACACACGAAGCATACGATTACGAGTCCATCGATCGACCCCAAACGCACTCTTCAACCGCGTGAAGGAGGTAGTTATGGCAGTTCGTGATTACTCAGCCCCCCAGGTCCCTATCTTCCATAGCGAACTGGTGAATCCACTCAACGACATCTCCTTTCGCAGACGCATGCGAAGCCAGCCTTACAACGACCTGGACGAGCAGCCCTTGCCGCCGCCAACGGTTGACTACGAGACAGAAGACCGCAATAAGCCCTCGGTATCCAGCTTCTGAGAACGAAGCCCGGATGCCGGGGGCTTCGGCCCTCAGGGGGAGTTTGCGTACTCCGCAGCGGTCGATTGCAGCATGCCCCGCTTTTCCTCTTTTCCACCAGGATGCACATGCACTGCACCGTTGTTGCGCCTTGTCTGTGAGGAGGGCGCCGCGTAGGGTGAAGTTTGAGGTCTCCGCCGGGATGTCGGCCACGGGTTCAACCCCGCGTCCTGTCTGCCTGTCGGTCGACTTCCACAGCAGATTGGCTGGAAATCACGTGCAGGGTTGGGTTTGCGTCGTGTTTGGAGGAGTATTCGCACAGGCAACACTACATCTTGTGCTTTATACTTGACACACCCTACATGGGGCGGTACTTTCACGACTGCAACACTCCTAAGAAAACAGACAGAACGTATCAAAAAGCCAGCCTCAGCCAGCCCACTGCCTTGATCCCGGAGTACCTCCGGAGTGGTGCAGTTGTCCGGGGCTCTATCTCTCTGTCGCTTTCTGGCGCACGTTTGCGAGGCCCGCAGTCCCTTAGGTTTTGACCAAGATATCTGATTGATGAAGGAGCTTTACCCTACGATGGCGACGATTCCCAACCAGACCGACACAGTCTCCAGCGCCGCAGCTGCTGCGGCCCCGTCCTTTGGCACCCGCGCTCCGGGCCTGCACTTCTCGCGTTACTTCACCAAGCCTGGCGTCTCGCCGTACAACGAGGTGGTGTGGGAGCTGCGTGATGCGGTGATTCAGGACTTCAAGGGCAAGACGATCTTTGAGCAGAAGAACGTCGAGGTGCCTGCAGACTGGTCGATGA
>JAGWNX010000206.1 GCA_028872955.1 Acidobacteriota bacterium | reverse complement strand
CTGAATGGTTGTCGAGCCAACGGTCACGGAATAGCCGAGGATCTGCGGCATCTCCCAGTCAACCTGAATCTTGATCGCATAGCCGCGCTGGCTCTCCAGCGGCTGCACGGCCTCCACCAGATAATCCTGGCAATCGCTGCGCGTCTGCTCAACGGAAAGGCGCCTATCAAGCTCCCAAAGCCGGGAACCAGCCAGCAACCCATTCTGGTCCAGGGCGTCTCCAACCCAGCCCTTGCGCGCGTTCAAGCTGCTCGGGTTGGCCCAATCCGGCACTGGCTGCGGCCAGGTATCGTCCGGGTGCGCGCGCCGATCCACCAGCAGGCTGCCCAGCAGCACGCTCGCCGGCGTTTCATCCAGCACGAAATCCGTCCCGTCGAACACGGTATCAAGCGCGCGCAATGTCGGGTCGTACGCCAGCGCCGCATCAATGCGCGTGCCAGGCTTGCGGGTAACGCTCAGCGGCGCGGGCGTGGGGGGCGTCACATACCGCACAAACGCCATCAGCCCCAGCTGGAAAACCTGTGCGTCCGGTTCGTTGATGGTCAACGCCTGCGCGCCAAGCTGCCCGATCTGCGCCTGCGGATCGTTAATCGTCAGCGCCTCGGCGCCAAGCTGGAAAACCTGATAGGGCGGATAATATTGCACAAACGCCAGCAGCCCGGCCTGGAATATCCGCGCCTCTGGATTATTCACCGTCAGCGCTTGCGCGCCCAGCTGCGAGATCTCGGCCGCCGGGTCATTCACCGTCAGCGCCTGCGCGCCCAGCTGCGAGATTTCCGCTTCGGTTAAAACAACCGTCTGCGGCGTGGTGCCGCTCCACGCCGCGAAATTGGCGGACGAAACCTTTGTCCAGGTGGTGCCGTCCGGCGAGGTGTAAATGGCGGTATTCGCCGGCCCCTGGAATAAGTTATTGCCCTGCGTGAACTGGATCGACCCCACATCCACGGCGGACGGGAACGTGAGATACAGGCTTGCCGTGCCACCGGCACCCAACGTGCCAGGATACC
>JAGWNX010000205.1 GCA_028872955.1 Acidobacteriota bacterium | reverse complement strand
CCTCCGAAGACGTTCCACGACAACGCACCATGGGCCGCCTGGCTATCCACAATGTCGCGCAGCCGCAGCGACTGCGCGCGCAGCACCACCCCTACCAGCGAGAGACCCAGCGCCAACTCGTAGCTGATCATCTGCGAGGTCGCTCGCAGGCTGCCCAGCAGCGCAAACTTGTTGTTCGAAGACCAGCCCGAAAGAGCAATACCGTACACCCCGATCGAGGTGATGCCCAGAATCACCAGCAGACCGATGTTCAGGTCCGCCACCGCAAACATGTCCACACCCTTCAGATGCTGGACGGCACCAAAGGGAACCACCGAGATGGAGACCAACGAGCAGGCCAGCGCAATGATCGGAGCAATGATAAACAGGGGACGCTCAGCGGCCAGAGGCAGCAGGTCCTCTTTCAGAAACAGCTTGATGCCGTCGGCGAGCGGCTGCAACAGACCAAAGGGACCGGTGCGCGAGGGTCCCCAGCGGTTCTGCATTCGCCCGAGAACCTTGCGCTCCAGCAGGACCGTGTACGCCACCGCCGTCAGCGTGATGACGAGGACGACAGCGATCTTGAGGATGCTGAGCAGCAGATATGTCTGGAACTGGCTTAGATGGCTCACGGTGTCTGGATGCGCTCCTATAGTTGCCTTGCTGTTAGTCGGCGGCGGTTTGGATCTGTGTCAGATTGCTGGCCCGGAGAATCTCGTTCTGCTGCAGGTCGGAGAGCATGGCGGAGTAACGGCCAAGCGTGCCGGAGGTGAACAACGTATCGTTGGCCGGCACCACCAGGTCGCGGCGGTTGCTGATCTGCACCAGCGGTGTGGCCGCCGGCGACAGATGCTGATCGTTGCCGGAGAGCAACTGCAGCCGCAGGATGTTATAGCCCGGAACCAGACGCTGTATCTCATCGCGAATCGCGAACGGATCGAAGGGGCTCAGGCGTGGCTCCATATTGTTGGCCGTTAGCCACACCGCGTGACGGTCCGCCTCGCCGGACTGCACGCCGCGGGTCTGGCCCA
>JAGWNX010000204.1 GCA_028872955.1 Acidobacteriota bacterium | reverse complement strand
ATAGATCGAAGGTTCCGGCACTACACTGCCGATCGTGCAGTTCGCGCCACACGACAGGCGCGCCACCTGCTCGTACTGCGAGATGAACAGGGTGCCGTTGTTGCTGTCGGGGGACACGAAATCACCGCGCGTGCCGCCGCTGGCGATGATGGTCTCAATGCCCGACTGGGACGATGCAATCAGGTGGTTGTCGACCGTATCACCCCACATCCCGTAGTAAGCCGTCACCCCAACGAGACCCGGTATCGGAGTGCTGCTGCCATCATTGGCGAATCGCACCAAGCTGCCGCCCGCCACCTGCGCCCCATAGGCTTGCCCGCCGACCGTGGCCATGACGTACTGCGGGTTGACAGTCTGGTTGGTGTAGGGAATCGTCCGCACGGCGCTGGACAAGGTCTGCCCGTCAACGTCCTTGAAGACGTAAAGACTGCCATTGGCATAGCTGCCCGTGATGAAGTTGCCGTCCGGCAGGATGGCTTCTGCCAGGGGTCCGTAGGCCCCGTTGGCGCCGCTGAGTCCACTGACCACGGTGGAAAGACCGAAGCCGTCGGCGACGCCGGCGCTGGTCAGGGTCAAGGCTGCGTGGGATGGCGATGCGCTTGCGAGCCCTGACAGGAGCGCGCCGGCGGCCGCGATGGTGCGCAAATTGATGCGTGCCCTGGCAGCGCTGAAAACATGATCCGTACGGACCCATGCTGCACGCGCCTCAGATCAGGCATGCACGCAGCCAGTGATAGCCGACGCGCTCCTGTTCCAGACGCAGGCCGGATTGAATGCGATCAAAACGCAGGTCGTCGTAGAGCATGGCTTCCTCGACCGTGAGCCGGCTGAGGTCATGCCGCGCGGGCTTGTGTTCCTCGCCCCAGTGCAAGCGGTTGGCGAGCAGGGTCGCGCGATCCATCAGGAACGAGGTGACGTTCGGAAAATGGCTGCGCAACTGGTCGAGGATGACGAAGCCATGGGTGTCGATGTCGCCCCAGTAGCGCAGGTCGCAATCCCGCAACCAGGCG
>JAGWNX010000049.1 GCA_028872955.1 Acidobacteriota bacterium | reverse complement strand
TCATAAAGGTAATGCCGCCCCCCAAGATGAATGTCGAAACGACTCCGACGACGCCCCAACCCGAAACACGCTGCCAGATTTTCTTTTGATTCTCCTCAGCCATGCGCCATCATCCTCCAACGTGAAACAAGTGTCACGTAATAAATCAAGCATGAACGCACCACACCGATGCGTCGAGTGATTCATTGGCGCGCTAGGCACTGCGAACAGACGAGGTTACAAATGGACGGTTGCGGCTACAGCCCGGCGGCCTGCTCGGCAGTCACGGCCGCACCGATGACCCGCACCACCGGGTCGTCCTCGACGATCTCAAACGAGTAGCCCTGCAGCGAGCTCATCTTCACCATCTGGTGCATGTAGTCCTTCAGCAGGGGAATCTCGACAAACCGCGCGTTGAAGCCCGTGATGTAGAACTTGCCCGAACCCGCCATGTGGATGGTGGTCGAGCTGGCCGCCGCCAGGGCCTTGTGCCACAGCAGCTTGAACTCCATGCAGCGATGGTCGCCCTCTTTGGCAGCGGCAAACACCTCTTCCGGCTCCATGTCGAGAAAGCGCAGGCGCATGGCGCGGTGGCCCATGATGCCCTCCATGTGGCCGCGACCGCCGCAGCCGCAGAAGCGCTCCTTCTCGTCCAGCGTCACCACCGTGTGGCCGCCCTCCCACACGCCCTGGGCAAACGGATACCGCCCATAGCCGATGCCGACGCCCAGCGTCCACACCCGGATCATGCTGTCCAGCTTGCCATGACGCGAGGCCAGCCCGGCAGCCATGCCGTCGGCGTCGTTCAACACCGTCACCGGCGCCTGGATTCCGTGGCTATCCAGCTCGACCGTCAGCATCACCTGCAGACGCGCGCCCTTCAGCTGGGGCAGATTCGGCGCCTCTTCGATCACGCCGCTGCGCACCAGGCCGGGCACGGCGATGCCGATGGCATCAATGTCGCGCGCACCATTCGCCACCTTCAGAATCTCTTCTGCGATGGTCCGGACCAGCTGCTCCGTAGGCAGCTCCACCAGCCCGTCGTCGCGATCCAGATCCGGCGGATAGGTGTGCAGGTCGCCCACCAGCTTATGCTCTACGATCAAGCCGACGCGGATGCGATCGGAAAGATTGACACCAATCAACTTAGCCATTGCATTACCACCTTGTGCGGGTAGCGTGCCGTCAGTCAAACTTGCTGACGCGGTTCAACCCGTTGAAAGCCGCCACTTTATAACATTCCGCGAGCGTTGGATAGTTGAACACAGTATCCACAAAATACTCCAGCGTTCCGCCCAGCGCCATCACGGCCTGGCCGATGTGCAGCAGTTCGCTGGCTCCTTCGCCAATAATGTGGACACCCAGAATGGCATGGGTCACGCGATGGAAGACCAGCTTCAGGCGGCCGGTCGTATCGCCGCGAATCTGGCCGCGAGCAATCTCGCGGTAGTAGGCGACGCCCACCTCGTAGGGCACATCCTCGTCGGTCAGCTGCTCCTCGGTCTTGCCGATAAAGCTGATCTCCGGAATGGTATAGATGCCATACGGGTAGAAGCTGGGGTTGGAGAGAATGGTGTCATCGCCAAAGGCACGCGCCGAGGCGATGCGGCCCTGCTCCATGGAGACTGAGGCCAGTGACGGGAAGCCGATCACGTCTCCGCAGGCAAAGATGTGCGGCACCTTGGTGCGGAAGTCCTTATCCACCGGGATGCGGCCGCGCGAGTCGGCCTCAATGCCCACCGAGGCGAGGTTCAGCTCGTCGACGTTGCCCTGGCGGCCCACGGCGTACAGCAGCGCATCGCCCTGCAGCTTCTTCTTGCTCTCCAGGTTGGCCACCACGGTGCCGTCGGGCAGCTCTTCGACGCTCTCCACCTCTTCGTTCAGGCGCATGGTCACGCGCGAGTCGCGCAGGTGATAGCTCAGCGCCTCCACAATCTCCTGATCGGCAAACTCCAGCAGCCGCGGACGCCGCTCCACCAGCGTGACACGCACACCCAGCGCAGAGAACATGCAGGTGTACTCCACACCAATGACGCCGCCGCCCACCACGATCAGCGTCTTGGGCAGCTGCGGCAGGTCCAGCACCAGGTCCGAGTTGATGATGGTGCGGCCGTTGATCGGCACCTTCGGCGAGGCGGCCGGCTTGGTGCCGGTGGCGATCAGCACGTTGGCCGTCTCATACAGATTGGTGCCCTTGGAGTTCGTCACCCGAACGTGGTTGGGGCCCTCAAAGCTGGCCACACCTACCAGCATCTCAATGTTGTTGCGCGACAGCTGCGCCTCGGTCACGTCAATCTCAGTCTTGATGACGTGCTGCACCCGGAAGGCAAGGTCCGCCATGGTGATGCGTTCCTTCACCCGGTAGTTCATGCCATAGATGGACTTGTAGTTGTATCCCGAGAGGTGGAGCACAGCCTCGCGCATTGTCTTGGAGGGGATGGTGCCGGTGTTGATGCACGCACCACCCACCACCTCGCGCATCTCGACGAGTGCAACCTTCTTGCCCAGTTTGGCCGCGTAGATCGCGGCACGCTGTCCTGCTGGGCCTGAGCCAATGACGATCAGATCGTACACACTACTACTCATACAGGTTACTCACACACGCCGCAGCAACGTCTCCGGCCCGGTTGGGGTCTCCGTTGAGACCGATACTGTCATCTGCCTTGAAAGTAACACAATGCGGTTCCCCTACACTGGGAGCGATGCTGCGTTATGCAATCACAGATCGTGCTCTGTTCGCACCAGAGAAAGCAGCCCTGTCTGCAGATTATCGGCAGGATGCGCTAACCCAACAGGCCTGGCAACTGGCGGCCGAGGGCGTGCATCTGCTCCAGATCCGGGAGAAAGACCTGCCCGCCAGCCAGCTCTACCAGCTGCTTGGCCAGGTGCTGGCCGCCACCGCCGGCTCGCCCCTGCGCGTGCTGGTGAACGGCCGCGCCGACGTGGCCGCAGCCGCCGGAGCCGCAGGCGTTCACCTGACCGCACACCCTGGCGAGCTGACGGCAGCCCAGGTGCGCGCCATCTTTGCCCACGCAGGACGGCCCGCGCCCTACCTCTCCGCCAGCTGCCACAGCCTGGCAGAGGTGCAGCGCGCCGCGGCAGCCGGGGTAGACCTGCTGCTCTTCGGGCCGGTCTTTGGTAAGACCGTACAGGGCGTGGCCCTGCGCGACGGGCTGGGCCTGGACGCCCTGCGCGCCGCCTGCGCCACGGCGGCTCCCGTGCCCGTCCTGGCGCTGGGTGGCGTTACCCCGCAGAACACCGCCGCCTGCCTGGCTGCAGGGGCGGCTGGCGTGGCCGGCATCCGGCTGTTTGCCTGCGCCGCACCCCCCAGCTAGACGCCCCCCTGCCGGTAGACGCCTCCTGCGGCACGGAGTAGGGTGTTGGGTGGCTGCTGCCCCTGTGATCCCCATGCGCGTTCTTACCCCCATGCCCCTGCCCTCAGCGTGTTCCCGCTCTCACCGCAGTCGAGCGCTGCCTCTCCTGCGTGCCGCCCTGGCCACCCTGCTGGCGGTGCCCGCAGCCCGGGCCGCCGCTGCCCCGGTTACGATCAGCAACCCACGGGTGGCACTGGCGTGCGTCCCCGCCACCGGCACCTGTACGCTGCGTTGGCCCGACGGCACGCAGGCCGGGCCGCTGGCGGCAGCCGTCGAGCTGACCGACGGCAGACGCTGGCTCTCCACAGACCTGCCCCGGCACCGCATCGCGCTCAACCGCACCACCGGCGAGTTGACCCTGCGCAGCTACGGCGCTCCGCACGCCCCGGAGCTGCGCCAGCACCTGCGCCTCTCCGCAACTGCCGGTGCCGTGGAGATGGAGCTGGAGGTCCTCAGCAGCCAACCCGTCAGCACACGACACATCGCTCCGCTGGTGCTGGCGCAGGGTGGCAGCCTCCACCTGGCCGCCGGAGGCCGCCCCACCGTGCTGTTTGTCCCCTTCGACAACGACATGTGGGTGCACTACAACGAGCCGATTGACCCCGCGCGGGATCCCGACAGCTACGAGGTGACCGCAATCTTTGACAACGCCAGCCGCAAGGGGCTGGTGCTCGGCTCCATAACCCACGACACGTGGCGCACCGGCATCCTGGCCCGCAACCTGGGCGAGCGCAACGTGGGCCAGTTGGAGGTGTACGGCGGCGCAACCGGCCACTGGACCCACGACGTGGAGCCCCACGGTGCGGTCACCGGCACCGCAATCCGCTCCCCGCGCGTGTTGCTGGGCTACTTTGCCGACTGGCGCGACGGGCTGGAGGCCTACGGACGCCGCAACGCCGAGATCAAGCCCCCGCTGCCCTGGAGCGACGGCGTGCCCTTTGGCTGGAACAGCTGGGCCGCCTACCTGCAGAAGATTGACCGCGCCAAGTACGACGCCAACGCCGACTTTATCCGCACGGAGCTGATGCCGCACGGCTACCAGAACCACCAGACCACCTACATCAACTGGGACGGCGGCTGGAACGACGTGAGCGAGGCCGAGGTGGCCGCAGCGCCAGCCCGCCTGCACGCTCACGGGCAGAAGGCCGGTATCTACTACACTCCGTTCTCCTACTGGAGCGACGACCTGACCAAAGTGGTGGAGGGTACCAACGGCAAGTACCGCTACAGCGACATCGTGCTGCGCGACTCCCACGGCCAGCCGCTGCCCAAGGTGGATGGCGCCCGCCCCCTGGACCCCACCCACCCCGGCACCATCGCCCGCATCGACTGGGAGCTGGCGCGGTTCGTCGCCTGGGGCTACGACTCCGTCAAGCTGGACTTTCTCAACTGCGGCTCGCTGGAGGGCGTCCACTGGGACCCGAAGATCACCACCGGTGTGGCCGCCTACAACTACGGAATGCAGCGCGTGGAGGCCGACCTGGCCCCGCAGAAGATCGGCCGCCCGTTCTTCCTCAGCCTCTCCATTGCGCCGCTCTTCCCGGCCTACGGCCACGCACGGCGCATCTCCTGCGACGCCTTTGGCCGCATTCAGGACAGTGACTACCTGCTGAACGCCGCCACCTACAGCTGGTGGAGCAACGGCACGCTCTACCAGTTCAACGACCCCGACCACACCGTGATTGCCCGCGACAAGGACCCCTACCACGACCAGTCCCTGCCCGGCAGCGTGCAGTCGCTGGACGAGGCGCGCAGCCGGGTGAACGCGACGGTCATCGCCGGAACCCTGATGCTGGATAGCGACGACCTGATGTCGCCCTACGGCCAACAGCGCGCCCGCCAGTTGCTGACCAACCCGGCTGTGCTGGAGGTAGCCCGCGCCGGACGCAGCTTCCGCCCGGTGGAGGGCGACACCGGCACCCACGCCTCCAACCTGTTTACCCGGCAGGAGAGCGACGGCAGCCTGCTGCTGGCCGCCTTCAACTTCCAGGAGGCGCAGCCGCTGGAGCTGCCCGTCAGGCTGGCTCGTCTGGGGCTGCAGCCCGGAGTCCGCTACACCGTTGTGGACCTGTGGAGCGGCCAGAGCACGGCGGCAACGGTGGAACAGGATCAGTTGACGCTGCAGCTGGCTCCCGGCGCCTCGCGCCTGCTGCGCCTGCAGCCCGTAGCGGGTCGCTAGCCCTCGGGCTCCGTCACGCCAGCTCCGTCTGCTGCCTGTTGACCTGCAGCGCTGACCTGCTACGCTTAACAGTGTGCTGATCACTCCGTCCCAGCTGATTGATGAACCCCTCGCGATCGACGAGGCCATCCCCGCCGGAGCGCTGGAGTACGCGCCCGACATCCGCCAGATTGGGCCCTTGACCGTGACCGGCCAGGCGGACCTGATCCTGGAGCACCGCAGCGCCAGCGAGCAGGTGCAGGATATACGCCTGCGCGCCAGCTACCGGGGCGAGCTGGAGGTGCTCTGCGCCCGCTGCATCACGCCGGTCCTTACCCCGTTGCAGGGCCAGTTTGATCTCATCTTCCGGCCAGAGAGCGCCGATGCCGAGGCTGGCGAGCGCGCAATTACTGCGGATGAGACCGAAATCGGGTACTATAACGAGAGTGGGCTTCTGCTGGAGGACGCCGTGCGGGAGCAGGTGTTGCTCTCCCTGCCTGGCCGCACCCTCTGTAAACCGGATTGCAAGGGGCTGTGCCCCCGATGCGGCCAGAACCTGAACCTGGAGAGCTGCAACTGCGCGGAGACGTCTCAGGATCCGCGCTGGAATGCGCTGGCCGGGCTGGCACAAAAGCTTGTAAACTAGTATTTCCGGTCGATTCACGCAATCGCCCACCGCACCACCAAAAGTTTTGCGCCTCGTCGCTCCATCCTGCAGCTTGATTCCAGGAGGACGGGGCCAGTTGAAAGGGAACCTGCAATGCCTAATCCGAAACGGCGCCACTCCAAGCAGCGCACTGCCAAGCGCCGCAGCCACGACTTCCTGACCCCCACCGGCCTCTCCGAGTGCCCCAACTGCCACGAGCGCAAGCTGCCCCACCGTGCCTGCGCCAAGTGCGGCACCTACAAGGGCCGTGACGTGCTCGCGGTGAAGGAAGCAAACTAACAACCGAATACGCCCAGACCAGGCTGAACTGAGCTGATGCCGATCGATATTGTTGTCGATGCAATGGGTTCTGACAAGGCCCCCGAACCAGAGGTTCGCGGGGCCGTACTCGCGTGTAAGCACCTGGATGTGCGCGTGCACCTGGTTGGCCCGGAAGACCGCATCCGGCCGCTGCTGCGTCACGCCCTGCGCGGGCAGCACCTGCCTATCTACGTGGTGCCGGCCAGCGAATGGATCAGCATGGACGACAAGGCCGCCCAGGCGGTCCGCTCCAAGCGCGACTCCAGCATGCGGGTTGGGCTGAAGATGGTGCGCGAGGGCCGCGCTGCGGGCTTCTTTACCGCAGGCAACACCGGTGCCGCCATGGCCACGGCCAAGATGGTGCTCGGCATGCTCGGCGGTGTGGAGCGGCCAGCGCTTGCATCCATCCTGCCGACGGTTACGGGGCAGCCCTCCATCCTGCTGGACGTCGGCGCCAACGTCGATTGCGATCCTGACAACCTGGTGCAGTTCGCCGTGATGGGCAACCTGTACGCGCAGAACGTACTGCGCATTGCGCGGCCGCGTGTGGGTCTGCTCTCCATCGGCGAAGAGGACTCCAAGGGCAACGCGCTCACCCGCGACACGCTGCCGCTGCTGCGCGCCCTGCCCGGCATCCACTTCCTGGGCAACGTTGAGGGACGCGACCTCTACAACGGCAACTGCGATGTCATCGTATGCGATGGCTTTGTAGGCAACGTCGCGCTCAAGACATCCGAGGGCATAGCCAAGCTGGTGAGCGTCTCCCTGCGGGAGTCACTCAAATCCACCGTTACCTCGCAGGTGGGTGCCCTGCTCTCGCGCAAGGCGTTCAACGAGTTCAAGAAGCGGCTGGACTACTCCGAGTACGGCGGCGTGCCACTGCTGGGCGTACGCGGTGTCTGCATCGTGGGCCATGGCTCCTCCAACGAGCGCGCCATCATGAACGGCATCCGCGTGACGGCAGAGTTTGCGCAGGCTGAAGTGAACGGCAGTATTGAAGCGGCGCTGAAGACTCCTGCTCCCCTTGTGTAACTCAAATGGAAGCAAATCCGGCTAGACCGCCAGCGGCTCCTCCGTACTGTCGGACGGTACCGGGGAGAAGAGAACGTAGCGGCTGCGCCCTTGCGTCTTGGCCCGGTACATCGCCACATCCGCGCCGCGCAGCAGGTCCTGTACCGTCAGTGCTGTATCCGGGTAGATGCTGATGCCGACGCTGCAGTGCAGCTCCACCACCTCGTCGCCGATGGTGAGCGGTCCCTGCACAACGGCCACCAGGGTGGCACCCGCGCGGCGAATGTCCGACTCCTGCGTAAACTCCGGCATCACCAGCACAAACTCATCGCCCGTCAGGCGGATGATGGAGTCCGTCGCGCGCACCGTCATACGCAGGCGTTTCGCAATGCGCTGGGTTGCCTCGTTGGCAAAGGCTCCACCGTGCACCTCGCGTAGCTCCTCCAGCGAGCTGACGCTCACAAACGCGACCGCCACCTTGTTGCGGTAGCGGTTGGCGCGCGCCATGGCCTGCAGCACGCGGTCATCCAGCAGCGCCCGCGTCGGCAGTCCGGTCACCGGGTCGTGCTGCTGCAGGTGCAGCAGGTACTGCTCGGTGTGGCGGCGCTCGGTGATGTCCGTCACGGTAATGGCGATGCCATCGTTCACCTTCACGCAGTGGTGCCGCATCCAGGTGCCGTAGGGCTCCTCTTCACGCAGCGGGAACTCGTGAATATAGGGTTTGCCGGTCAACCAGACCAGGCGGTAGGCGTCCAGGGCGTTGGGCGCGGCGTCGATGGCCAGCAGCGTGGTCAGTCGGCTGCCCAGCACCTCGCCCCGCCGCCGCTGCAGCTGGCGCTCGCCGTTGTGATTGAGCCAGGTGAAGAGGAAGTCGGTCACCTTGCCGGTCGAGTCCTTGTAGGGCTTGAAGGCGAAGAACGCATCCAGGCTTGACTCCGTTGCGGCGACCAGCAGCGCTTGCGCCTCTGCGGGCGGCACCTCGTCCGTCGCGACTAGGTCCGTCACCGCCTGGTCTGTCAACGTCAGGTCTCTAAATGCCAGATCAGTCGCTGCCCACTCGGACGGTGCCGCACTGGCTGCTGCGTGCTCCTGCACGACTGGCGCAGGCGGAGCCCCCGCGGCATCCTCCGGCTCTGCGGCACGGGGCTCGTCCACAGCACGGGTGGTCACGGCCATGTTGGGCGCGGCCTCCGGCAAGCTGCGCTCCGCGGCGGTCTGCTCCGGTGCAACAGGCAACGGGGGAGCAGCCTGCGCGTGGCCTGCAGGCACCACAGAGAGCGTCGTCGACGGTATGCGCGAGGTGGGCTGTGGGCGCGGGCTCACCGGCAGGCCATCGGCCTCTGTCGGCATGGCGCGCAGAATACGCAGCACGGCCGGCAGCAGAATCGGCAACAGCGCCGCTACCACCAGCACAACCAACACCGCCACCAGCGAGAGGTACGACGCCAGCGCGATATGCGGACCAGCCGGTAGGACGACAGCAGCCATATGGATAAATCCGCAGAGACTCACGACCGTGGTGAGCAGCACAAACAGAGCACGAAAGGGCAGACGTCGCCCGGCTCCGATGAGGAACGTCAGCAGCGTCGAAGCGATCACCAGACAAGCCACGCCCAGCACCAGATCGGCAGCGCGGCCGGGCACCGGGGTAAAGACTACCGTGGCAACACAGGGCGATGCCACCACGCCACTCCCTGCCGGGACGTGTGGCGACGCAACCTGAGAGCTCGCAAAAGGCAGAAAAAGAAAGGACAACATGGTGCTGCGCGACACCTCGTACGACTGTCTGATGCTGGGTGATTGCAGCCAATCTACCACTATGTGATATGAAAACTTTTGCGCACCTGGCTGTTCTGTTGACTGCGCACCGGCCCGCGCCTGGAGCTACTCTGCCGTGACGATTTATGACTCCGCCGCGTCTATCCATTTAGACGCGACCGCACGCGCCGCCGATAGGCGCGCCGATCGGCGAAGCGAACAGGGACAACTTCGAGCACCGCTGCCGCATCTATTGCACTACCGCTAGTTGAACACTTGGTGCGTGGTGCGGATCTAAGCCAGGAGCGCGATGAGAAAAAACTGGTCTCTGGCCGATGTGCCTTCACTTACCGGACGGCGAGCTTTTCTCACCGGCGCCAACAGCGGCATTGGCTACTTTACTGCGCTGGAGCTGGCGCGTAAAGGAGCCACCGTGGTGATGGCCGTGCGCGACGCGGCCCGCGGCGAGGCGGCCATGCGCGCCATCCGCCAGCAGGTGCCCGAGGCGCAGCTGGAGCTTGCGGTCGTCGATCTGGGCTCGCTCGATTCGGTGCGCCGCGTGGCAGAGCGCGAGTTGGAGCGTGGGCTGCCGCTGCACCTGCTCATCAACAACGCCGGTGTAATGGCGCCACCGCGTCGCCGCCTGACCATAGACGGCTACGAACTGCAGTTTGGCACCAATGTGCTGGCCCACTTTGTGCTGACCGGCCACCTGCTGCCCGCGCTGGAGCAGGTCGGCGATGTCGCCCTGAACCAGGCACAGCGCCCGCGCATCATTTACGTGGCCTCCATCGCGCATAAGCGGGGCAGGCTTAACTTCAACGATCTGCAGAGCGTTCGCCGCTACTCGCCGATGGCCTCCTACCAGCAGTCCAAACTGGCGGACCTGATGCTGGCGCTGGAGACCAACCGCCGGCTGGAGGCCCGCGGCTCCGGCGTTCTGAGCCTGGCGGCACATCCCGGGGTTGCGCAGACCAACCTCTTCAAGTTCGGCTCCAGCAAAGGCCTGTTCCGCGGCCTGGAGATCGCTCTCTCCAGCACCATCGGCAAGGTGCTGAACTCTGGCCTGGAAGGCGCACTGCCCACGCTGTACGCCGCCACCGCTGAGGACGTGACCGGAGGCGGCTACTATGGCCCCACCGGCTTCCAGGAGATGCGCGGCAGCCTGGTCGGCGACGCCGAGATTGCCCTGCAGGCGCGCCGCGAGGACGACGCCGAGCAGCTTTGGGAGGTGTGCGAGCGCCTGACCGGGATGCGCTACCTGGACCATCAACCCTGACCTGCAGCCCCGACCAGCCCCCCTCCCTGTGCCACACTGGATGCACCATGTCTGGCGCTGTCCGCCCTGCCCCCTACCGCCCGCTGCGCCTGGCCGCCGCCGCAGCTCTGCTGCTGCCGGTGCTATGCCTGCCCGCTGCCTGCCGCGCCCAGCAGGTTGACTCCGCTGCAATCGCCGCCAGCGCAGAGCGCATCCTGCACCAGACCGGCGTACCCGGCGCGACCGTCGGCGTCGCCATGCACGGCCACATCGTCTACACGGCTGGCTTTGGCGCGGCCAGGCTGGTGCCCTACGTGGCGGCGCGGCCAGAGATGCGCTTCCCCATCGGCTCCATTACCAAGCAGTTCACCGCCGCCGGGCTGCTGCTGCTGGCCGAGCAGGGCAAGCTCTCGCTGGATGACCCCGTCTCGCGCTGGTTTCCTGAGCTGACCCGCGCGCACGAGGTGACCCTGCGCAACCTGCTGACCCACACCAGCGGCTACCAGGACTACGCCCCGCAGGACTACACCCTCTCCGCCTGGACCCGGCCCGTCGATCCGCTGGCCGTCGTTCACACCTGGGCAGGCAAGCCGCTGGACTTTGCCCCCGGCACCCAGTGGCAGTACAGCAACACCAACTTCCTGCTCGCCACGCTCATTCTGGAGCGGGCCAGCGGCGAGCCGTACGGGCAGTTTTTGCGGCACGCTGTGCTGCAGCCGCTCGGCATTGCCGATGCGCTGGACCTGGACACCGACCGCGACCGCATGGAGCCCACCGGCTACCAGCAGTACGCGCTGGCTGCGCCGCGGCCCGCGCTGCTGGAGGCCCCGGGCTGGTACACCGGCGACGCAAATCTGGTGCTCTCGGTCGCGGACCTGTTGCAGTGGGACCTGAGCCTGATCGACCACTCCCTGCTCCGGCCCGCCAGCTATGCCGCCCTGGCACAGAGCTTCCACCTGCGCGATGGCACCGATACCGGCTACGGCCTGGGGCTGGAGAGCGGCGTCGTGGATGGCCACCGTGTGCTGCAGCACAGCGGCGAGGTGGGCGGCTTTGTCGCGCAGAACACCGTCTACCCCGACGACGGAGTTGCGATCGCCGTGCTGACCAACGAAGAGGCCAGCACGGCCGCTCCGCAGATCGCCGAGGCGATCGCCCGGCAACTGCTGCCTGCTGCCCCGGAGACCCCACCCGTCGCCCAGCTGCACCGTCTGCTGCTGCAGTTGGCCCGGGGCACCGTAGATCGCAGCCAGTTGACCCCGGACCTGAGCGACTACTTCAACGCTGAGGCCCTGGCCGACTTCCGCACCAGCCTGGCGCCACTCGGCACGCCCACCAGCTTCCGCCTGACCCAGCAGGAGGCCCGCGGCGGCATGACCCTGCGGCTCTACCGGGTGGAGTACGTGACGGGCACACGCGTCACCGTCAGTACCTACAGCATGCCCGACGGCAGGCTGGAGCAGTTGCTGGTCTCCCCCGCGGAGTAGCTGGCCTCCGTCGCCGGACAACAAACTGGACCACAAAAAGGCCGCGCCCCTTAGGACGCGGCCTTGGTTGCGGTTGCAGCTTGGTTACGCCTTGCCCGCCAGTTGGCGCAGCACGTACTGCAGAATGCCGCCGTGCTGGTAGTACAGAATCTCCTGCGGTGTATCGATGCGCACCGTTGCGGAGAACTCGATGGTCTTGCCCAGGTCCGACTCTGCCAGCACGGTGATGATCTTGCCGTTGGCAAACTTGCTGTCGAGCATCGCCTTCAGCTCGCCCGGCTGCTCGCCGATCTGGAAGACCTCCTCACCCGTCAGGTGCAGCGACTCAACGTTCTGCCCCGGCAGGAACTGCAGCGGCAGAATGCCCATGCCCACCAGGTTGGAACGGTGAATGCGCTCGTAGCTCTCCGCAATCACGAAGCGGATGCCCAGCAGACGCGGACCCTTGGCCGCCCAGTCGCGCGACGAACCGGAGCCGTACTCCTTGCCGGCGAGGATCGCCAGCGGCGTACCGCGCTCGGCATAGGCCACTGAGGCGTCGTAGATGGACATCGGGATATCCTCGGGCAGCAGACGTGTCACGCCGCCCTCCGTCCCCGGAGCCAGTTTGTTGCGGAGGCGCACGTTGGCAAAGGTGCCACGCACCATCACCTCGTGGTTGCCGCGGCGGCTGCCGTAGCTGTTGAACTCCGAGGGCTTCACGCCGTGATCGGTCAGGTACTTGCCCGCCGGGCCGTTGAGCTTGATGGAGCCCGCCGGGGAGATGTGGTCGGTGGTGACGCTATCACCCAGCACCGCCAGCACGCGTGCTCCGTGGATGTCCTTCACCTCGTCCGGGGTGGCGGGCATGCCGTCAAAGTACGGCGCCTTGCGGATGTAGGTCGAGTCGCCCTCCCAGCCATACGTAGAGCCCTCGGGGAACTTCAGGTGCTGCCAGTTCTGGTCGCCCAGGGCCACCGTGGCGTACTCGTGACGGAACATCTCGGAGTCCATCGAGCTGGCTACGGTCTCGGCGACCTCCTGCTGCTTGGGCCAGATGTCCCGCAGGTAGACCGGGTTGCCGTCCTTGCCCTGGCCCAGCGGCTGCGTCTCAAAGTTGTGGCCAATGTGGCCAGCCAGCGCGTAGGCCACCACCAGCGGCGGACTCATCAGATAATTCGC
The DNA here is from genome assembly GCA_028872955.1 of Acidobacteriota bacterium. Taxonomy (GTDB): domain Bacteria; phylum Acidobacteriota; class Terriglobia; order Terriglobales; family Acidobacteriaceae; genus Edaphobacter. The sequence goes on along the minus strand of JAGWNX010000049.1, from coordinate 17,144 downwards.
ACGTACCTCGGGCGAGATGCGGCCCTCGAAGTTGCGATTTCCCGAGAGCACAGAGACCGCGACCAGACCGTGATCCTCAATCGACTTGGAGACGTCGGTGGGCAGCGGGCCAGAGTTGCCAATGCAGGTGGTGCAGCCGTAGCCGACGATGTCAAAGCCCAGGTTCTCCAGGTAGCCCAGCAGCCCGGCCTTCTGGTAGTAGTCCGCTACAACGCGCGAGCCCGGTGCCAGCGAAGTCTTCACCCAGGGCGGAGTCTGCAGACCCTTCTCGACGGCCTTTTTGGCCAGCAGGCCCGCCGCCAGCATCACGTAGGGGTTGGACGTATTGGTGCAGCTGGTGATGGCCGCAATCACAATGCTGCCGTGGTCGAGGTACTTGTCCGGATCGACCCCGGAGCGGGCCCGCACGGAGACCTGCGGAGCCTCAACCTGCTGGCCGGCGCCAAGCGTCACCGTGGGCGCCTCCACCACTGCGGCCGGCGCACCCACCGCACTGCTCACGTCGCCGTTGCGGGAGGCGTGGCCACCATCGCCCTCCCAGCGCAGCAGCTGGCGCGCAGCGGCCTTGTTGCCATTGGGCCCCAGCAGCGCAGGCAGCTGCTCCTGGAAGCTGGACGCAACCTCCGGCAGCAGCACGCGGTCCTGTGGACGCTTGGGCCCCGCGACCGACGGACGCACCGTCGCCAGATCCAGCGAGATGGTTGCCGAGTACTCTGCCTCGGCCGCGTCTGCCGTGTGGAACAGGCCCTGCGCCTTGTAGTAGGCCTCGACCAGTGCAATCTGCTCCTCACTGCGGCCGGTCAGGCGCAGGTAGCGCAGGGTCTCTGCGTCCACCGGGAAGATGCCGCAGGTCGCGCCGTACTCGGGCGCCATATTGGCGATGGTGGCGCGATCGGCCAGCGGCAGCTCGGAGACGCCGGGGCCGTAGAACTCCACAAACTTGCCCACCACGCCCAGCTTGCGCAGCGCCTGGGTGATGGTCAGCACCAGGTCGGTCGCGGTGGTGCCCTCGGCCAGCTTGCCCGTCAGGCGGAAGCCGACCACCTGCGGCACCAGCATGGAGACCGGCTGGCCCAGCATGGCCGCCTCGGCCTCAATTCCGCCGACGCCCCAACCCAGCACGCCCAGGCCGTTGATCATCGTGGTGTGCGAGTCCGTACCCACCAGGGTGTCCGGATACGCGGTCACCTTGCCATCCGGGCCCGGCTGCGTGGTAAAGACCACCCGCGCCAGGTACTCCAGGTTGACCTGGTGGCAGATGCCCATGCCCGGCGGCACGGCAGAGAAGTTGTTGAAGGCCGACTGGCCCCACTTCAGGAAGGCGTAGCGCTCGCGATTCCGCTGAAACTCCAGCGCGGCGTTCAGGTCATACGCCTGCCGCACACCGTACTCGTCCACCTGCACCGAGTGGTCAATCACCAGCTCGGCCGGCTGCAGCGGGTTGATCCTGGCCGGGTCGCCGCCCAACGCCACCATGGCGTCGCGCATGGCGGCCAGGTCCACAATAGCCGGCACACCGGTAAAGTCCTGCATCAGCACACGGGCAGGCATGTACGCAATCTCGCGCGATGGCTCTGCCTTGGGGTCCCAGTTCGCCAGGAAGGTGATGTCGTCGGCCGTCACCGAGCGGCCATCCTCGTGGCGCAACAGGTTCTCCAGCAGGATGCGCAGCGAGAAAGGCAGGCGAGCCAGATTGACGCCCTGCAGAGCATCCAGCCGGTAGATATCAAAGCTCTTGCTGCCGACGCTCAGGGTGGCGGCCGCGCCGAAGGTGTTCGGGTGTTGGGTACTCATCGGAAGGTTCCTCTTGCGCACTCGGGGCGCATCTTTTTAGGAGTCCGCAGGCAGACACAAAACCGCTGCCGACTCGGGAAAAAGGATAGTAGCAGAGAGGGAGAGCGGGGAACCAGATTCACCCGCGGTCACGATGACCGTGACGAAAGCGCTTGAGAGGAGCAAGGCTGCGCTGTCTCATGCGATGATTCTAACGCCCTCGCCAGACCACTGGCGAGGGATTTCAAATTCTTTCCGGAGCGCTCCATGCCGCGTCTCGTCCGCACTGCAGCCACGTTGTTCACCACGCTTGCCCTGGGCCTTGCCGCCTGCCCTGCACCCGCCGCCGCGCCTGCCGCCGCCGGTGCTCTGCGCATTTACTTTGCCGATGTCGAGGGCGGGCAGGCCACGCTGTTCGTCACCCCGCAGGGCGAGAACCTGCTGGTGGACACGGGCTGGCCCGGTGCCGGGGGCCGCGACGCAGACCGCATCGTCGCACTGTGCAAGCAGGCCGGTGTCACCAGGCTGGACAACGTGCTGATCACCCACTTCCATACCGACCACGTGGGCGGCGTGCCGCAACTGGCCGCGCGCATTCCCATCGGCCGCTTGATTGACCACGGTGACAACACTGAGACCAGCGACCCCGCCACGCTGGCCGGCTGGCAGGGCTACCAGCAGACGCTGGCCAGCACCCACGCCCAGCGCCTGACGGTGCACGTCGGGGACATGCTGCCCATCCGCGGCCTTCATGCGGAGGTGGTGAGCGGCGACGGCCACGTGCTCCAGCATCCCCTGGCGGGCGGCGGTGCGGGCAGCCAGAACCCCTACTGTGCCAGCAGCCCCATGCGTCCTCTGGAAGACACCGAGAACGACAAGTCGCTGGGCCTGATGATCACCTTCGGCAAGCTGCGCATTCTGGACCTGGGCGACCTGACCTGGGCCCAGGAGCGGCCGCTCATGTGCCCTGTCGACAACCTGGGTAAGGTGGACATCTACATCGTGAGCCACCACGGGATGGACCGCAGCAGCAGCCCGGCGCTGGTCGACGCCATCGCCCCGCGCGTGGCCATTATGGACAACGGCGGTCACAAGGGCGGCTCGCAGCCAGCCTGGACGGTCGTCTCAGCGTCGCCACGCATCGCCAACAACGCAGGCGACCTGTGGCAGCTCCACACCGCCGAGGACAGCGACGCGGCCCACAACGTTCCGGAGCAGCGCATTGCCAATCTGCCCGGCGCTGACGCCGGCCACTCCCTATCCCTGACGGCCTACCGCAACGGCAGCTTCGTTGTTGCCAACCAGCGCAACGGCGCGTCCAAGCGATATCCTGCACAGTAACGGCAGAGGCCGCAGGCAGGAGCCGGAAGATTCCCCCCGGCTGCACCACGTCCCCGGGCGCAAACCCGGGTCTGTAAGGGCTAAGGAAGTTGAGGTTTTCGGTTATGGCACGTCTTCGCAGATCATTGATTCTGGGCGCTGCAGTTACGTTCAGCGCGTTCTCCCTTAGCACCGGCTGGCACCTGAGCCGGGCCGCGGCACAACAGCAGGACGACGGAAGCGACCCCGCCGCGCAGAATATGGCTCCCGCTGACGGCTACGACCCTAACGCGCAGCAGGCGCAGTCCCCTGACCCCAACCAGCAGCAGCAAGCCGCTCCTATCGAGCGCCGCCCGCCCGGCTACGACCCCAACACCGGCCAGTACGCGCAGCAGAACCAGTACCCCGACCAGGGTCAGCAGCAGCCGCAGTATCCCCAGCAGGGACAGTACCCTGACCAGAACGGCCAGTACGCGCAGCAGGACCCCAACCAGAGCTACGCCGGAGCCATGGGCGACGAGGACGACGACGACATGGACGCCGGTCAGGCCGCCATGGAGCAGGCCGACCAGCCACCGCCGCCACTGCCCACCTACGACCAGCCTGAGGCGCCGGAGCCAAACTACCTGTGGACCCCGGGCTACTGGGCCTGGGCCCCGGGCTACGGCTACTACTGGGTGCCCGGCGCCTGGGTGGCTCCGCCCTACTACGGGGCGCTGTGGACTCCCGGTTACTGGTACTTCTACGGCGGCGGCTACCGCTTCCGGCACGGCTACTGGGGTCTGCACATCGGCTACTACGGCGGCATCAACTATGGCTGGGGCTACTTTGGCTTCGGCTACGTGGGCGGTTACTGGCGTGGCCGCGACTTCTACTACAACCGCAATGTCACGCGCGTGAACGTCGTGCGGGTGACCAACGTCTACAACCACGTCGAGATCGTCAACAACTACAACAACCGCATCTCCTACAACGGTGGCCGCGGTGGTGTTCAGGTGCGTCCGCGCCCGCAGGAGCTGGCCGTCTACCGTGAGCAGCGCACCCCGATCATGCAAACCCAGTTGCAGGTGCGCCAGCAGGCCGCACAGAATCGCGCCCAGTTCTTCAACCAGAACCACGGTCGCCCGGAGATGGTGGCCGCGCCGCGCGTCATTCCCGCCGATCGCGGTATTCAGCGCCCGAATCCAACCTACCAGCCTGCGCGTGGCTACCAGCCGCAGCAGGGCAATTCGTCGGCGACGCGTGGCCTCTCTGTGCCGCAGAACCGGCCCAACTACCAGCAGACCGCTCCGCCGCAGCAGACCATCCAGCGGGCACCGTACCAGCCGCAGCAGAACCCCAACCAGAACCAGCAGCGCTGGCAAAATCAACAGCAGGACCAGCAGCGCCAGCAACAGCAGTGGCAGCAACAACAACAGCAGCAACGCCAGTGGCAGCAGCAACAACAGCAGCAGCAGCAGCGCCAGTGGCAGCAGCAGCGCAACCCGCCACCCCAGCCCCAACAGCAACGGAACTGGGGCGGCAACAACAGCGGTGGCCGCGCCGACGATCACCGCCGCTGAACGCAACCTGGCATCGAGACGAAAAGAGCCCGCTTTGGCGGGCTCTTTTTGCTGCTTGTCTAGATTTGCAACTAGAAGTAAGGTTTGTAACTCGAAGTGATCGCCAGTTACGCCAGGTCGCTCCACGTGTGGCCGCAGCTCTCGCACCGCCACTGGTTCACTGGGTCTACACCCTCCAGCAGAGGATCCGTCTCGCCGCACTGTGGACAGGTGGGCTCTACAAACTCCGCGCTGGCCAGTCCCAGGGCCGTCTCCTCATCCATCAGCGGCTGCTCGTGCTGCTGCAGCAACGGATCGGCAGCGGGCACAAGCTCCGGCAGCGGTGCGGAGGCACTCTCGGGCTCAGCGCTCAGGTCCATATTCAGGTCCAGGTTGCGCCGGGCCAGCTCCACCTTCAGCACCTGCTGGGCAGACTCGGTCAGGTCGCCCATCTCGCGCGCCAGGTTGCGCAGCTCCGTGTCACTGAAGTTCCGGTAGAGCAGCATCAGCTCGTCGTATCGGGGTGCATCGCCTAACATGGTCTTCGCGCTCCTGCGCCGGTCGTACTGCCGCATCTGCCAGACAGCTCTGCCGCGCTGGATGCGAGTGTCGCTATCCTAACGCGGCAGAGTGGTTTCTGCATCCAACTGGGCTGCGGCGACTAGTGGTACTCCGCCGCAAACGCGTCCGCTTCGTGGTTCATGGTCTCCGCCGAGGGCTTGCTGCTCAGCAGCAGCACACGGTAGCGGAAGGTCACACTCTGCCCCTGGGCCAGCTTGTAGTTCAGCGGCTCGGCCTTGGGATCAAAGATATGCTGGCCCAGCGGATTGGCCGCGAACAGGCCGTAGCCGCGCGCATGCCAGTACGTGGGGTAGTTCACATTGCCCGGATGATCCAGAATTGCGATCGTCTCCGTGTGATCGCCGGTGGTGCCGGTCAGGATGCACCAGCGTCCGCGCGTTGACCATACGGCATCGCCCTGCTTCCCTTCGCTGGTCAGGTACACGCCCGTGGCCCCGGGCACGTTGCTGGCCTGCACCTGGGTCGGCCGGCCGCTGGCATCGGTAAAGGTGCCGCCCTTCTCGTTGGCAGACTCCAGGAAGTGTGCCACGCGAATGCCCAGCATGCCCTCCTTGTCATCGTGAAAGACCAGCGGACGCAAGGCGCGCAGTGTCACAATCGTGTCGATGCTGCGGCCCGCGCCGTGCTTGGCAAACACATAGCGCGTGCGCTGCTCCATCACGTTCTGCCCGTCCCCCGCCGTCCACACGGAGTCCACCACCAGCTCGCCACGCGACTTGCCGCTCTTCGCACTCACAATCTTCTGGTGGTGAATCGTACCCATCTTGCCGCGATCTGCCGGCTTGATGGCGTCCGAGTTGTTCCAGAAGTCGAAGTTGTCGACGTTGCCGTAGTTGAACCACATGCCTGCGTGATGCGGGTGGTCAGTACGCTCGCCCTCGCGTGGCGCCAGCGGATAACCACGCGTCACCTCGATGCCGTCCGGTGCAATCAGCGGATACAGCACGGGCTTCTTCAAGGTGTCGGGCCAGACGTACGACGTAAAGGGCTTGCCGTCGATGGTCACGTCAACGCGATGCGCGGCCTCGCTGGTCTGCAACTGCACACCCTGTGCATTCGCCTGCGTCAAGGCAAGTCCCATGGCAGCCACCGCTGCCAACAGCGGGCTACGCATACACCTTGCCTCCTGCCAGCACCTGCTGGGTCTTGTCGTCAAAGGTCACCTTCTCACCCGTCTGGATGGCCGCAATGTTCATGCACAGCGCAACGGAGTGGCTGTAGCCCGCCTCAATGCTGGCGTTCGGCGTCTTGCGCGAGCGCACACACTCCATCCAGTTACGCATGTTGGCCGAGGTCATCGGATCCGCACCCGTATCCGCAGCGGTCGAAGCACCTTGCGCATTCTCCACCAGCGAGAAGCTGGGCAGCTGGTTGGCCTTCATCTTCATCTCGGCCGCCGAGCGCGCCGACAGCCCACCCTCCGGCGTCACCCGCTGCTTGTCCATGTCCAGCATGCCGCCGTTGGAGTAGTACAGCTCCTTTACCCCGCCCGCCGAGTTGGTAAACCGCGACGAGTACTGCACCTGGAAGCCCTTGCTCAGGTCATCCAGCGGGCCGTAGTCAAACACCGCCGTCATGGTGTCCCAGTTCTTGCGGCCGTCCTTCCACAGGTAGATGCCGCCGTTGGCCACCACGCTACGCGGATGCGGATACCCGGTAAACCAGTGCACGGTGTCGATCTGGTGAACCAGCCACTGGTCCGGAATGCCCGACGAGTAGGGCCAGAACAGGCGGAACTCCAGGTACTTGCGCGCGTCAAAGGGCTCATGCGGCAGGTCCAGCAAGTAGCGCTTCCAGTCCGTGTCCTCTTCCTTCAGCAGCGGCACCACGTCGGGCCGGCGCCAGCGGCCGGGCTGGTTCACGTTCCAGGTCATCTCCACCATCACAATGTCGCCAAACTGGCCGGACTGGATGTACTCATAGGCCTTCTGGTAGGCCGGTGTGCTGCGTCGCTGCGTGCCGACCTGCACAATCTTGCCGGTCTCGTGCACGGCCTTGCGGAAGTTGCGCGCGTCCTTCATGGTGTGCGCCGTCGGCTTCTCCACGTAGGCGTCGCGACCGGCGCGGACCGCCTCAATGCCATGCTGCGCGTGCTGAAAGTCCGCCGTCGCCACCACCACGGCGTCCACGTCCTTGCGGGCGTACAGCTCGTCGTTGTTGCGCACCGCGTCTACCTTGCCGCCGCCAAGCTTCTCAATGTAGGCAACGCCCTCTTCACGACGACGGCTCCACAGGTCCGAGATGGCTACAAACTCGAAGTTCAGCTCCTTGGCGTGCTGCAGAAAGGACGGAATCAGGGCGCCCTTCATGCGATCGCCACACCCCACCACGCCCACGCGCACACGGTCGTTTGCACCGATCACGCTGGCATAGCTCTTCGCGCTCCAGCTCACGGCCGACGCAGCCAGCGCGGCTCCACCCAACTTCACAAACTCTCTGCGATTCTTATCCTGCAACTCCATCCCACTCCTCCGTCTCTCTCCCTGCGATCGGCGCAAGGCTGCGGCGTGAATTGTGTTCGAAGTTCGCCGCCAGCGAAGTGTACAGACCTGTGTGCGGAGTTGTCAGCAGAATCCTGCAAAAAGGTGCGACCAATTTTCGACGCAGGATTCAAAATCCGCCGAAAAGCCCCGCCAGAGGCCGTTTCGGAAGCGATACAGCGCCGTCTGCGGTCCTGCCTTTGCCCGGTAAACCCTAGCTGCCCAAGGCCAGCTGCACCAGCAGCACCCCGTTCAGCGCCACGATGACGGCGACCGTCGCCCAGCCAGCCGCGCGCGTCCTCGGCGTGCTGGCAAAGCCCGCCATCACGCTGCGCCGACTGGTCAACAGCAACAGCGGCACCAGGGCAAACGGCAGGGTAAAGCTCAGAACCACCTGCGACAGGATGAGGATCCGCAGCGGATCCAGACCCAGCGCCAGCACCACGATCGCCGGAACGATGGTGATGAGTCGACGCAGAAAGATGGGGAACCGGATGTTCAGAAAGCCCTCGATAATCACCTGGCCGGCCATCACACCTACCGTGGACGACGACAGCCCCGAGCACAGCAGCGCCACAGCAAACACCGTTGCCGCAGCGGGGCCCAGCAGCGGCCCCAGCGTGCGGTAGGCCTGCTCCACATCCGTCACCACCGCGCCGTGGTGGGCAAAGGCGACTGCCGCCATCACGATCATGGCGGAGTTGATGAGCCAGGCGCCGTTCATCGCGGCAAAAACATCCATCAGCTCAAACCGCAGATGCTGCTGGCGGCGCAGGATGCCCTGCGAGGGCGAGACGTCCTGCTGCTCGCGCAGGCGCGGCTGCACCAGCGCAGAGTGCAGGTAGATGACGTGGGGCATCACCGTGGCTCCCAGCATGCCCACCGCCAGGTAGATGCTCTGGTGCAGCGCCGCAGCACTGCCGGTGGCCAGCGTAGGTACCAGCGCGGAGTAGGCCGCCAGCCGCCACGCCGGATGCACCAGAAAGATCTCAAACCCGTAGCAGAGCCCGATCGCACCCACAAACAGCATGATGGCTCGCTCCAGCCACTGGTACCCGGCCAGGTCAACCGCCAGAATGACGAACACCGCCACCGCCGCCACCAGCGCTGCCGCCAGCAGCGTGCCGGTTCGCGTCCAGCCGTGCGCCAGCATCGCCGGGCCCACCAGCAGATACAGGCCAAGCGCCGCGCCCAGGAACTCGGCCAGATCGGTGGCAACGGCAGAGACCTCCGCCGCCACCCACAGCCCAATGGCAACCGGCCGGGTGAAGTACCTGCGGCAGGCCTGGGGCAGCGTCTGCCCGGTCACGATGCCCAGCTTGGCCGACAGGTACTGGATGAGGATGGCCATGGCGTTGGACCACAGCAGCACCCACAGCAGCCGATAGCCAAAGCGGCTGCCACCCTCAATGTTGGTGGCAAAGTTGCCCGGATCGATGTACGCCACCGACGCCACAAACGCCGGCCCAAAGTAACGCCACACCTGGCTGCGCTGGAAGCCCATTCCCCGCGCGGCAGCCAGCGTGCTGGCACCGGCGATCTCCTCGGCCGTGGCGGCGTCCAACGCCAGACCTGCCTCCGCCGGCGGGCTGTGCAGCAGGCGGGTTGGCGGACGGGAGGGCATTCTTTAGGCTCGCCTAAATATTAGGTATACCTAAATCAGGGAAATGAGTCAAACTAGTGCTGGAGAGAACCCCGCAATGACCGCCGGACACCGCCCCGGACGCAGCACGGAGTCCGTCGACAACTACCTGAAGGCCATTCTTGCCCTGAGCGAGCCGCACGGCGGCCGCGTGATGAGCAAGGCGCTGGCCGAGCGGCTGGGTGTCGCGCCTGCCTCCGTAACCAACATGCTGCAGAAGCTGGCCGCTGCCCCCGCGCCGCTGGTGGAGTACGAGCGCCACCGCGGAGTGCTGCTGTCGCCCGCCGGTCGCCGCCGCGCGCTGGAGATTGTGCGGCATCACCGGCTGATTGAGACCTTTCTGTACGAGGTGCTGGACTACCCGCTGGAGGAGCTGCACGAGGAGGCCGAGCGGCTGGAGCACTTCATCTCCGAGCGGTTTGAGGCGCGCATCGCCGCCAAGTTGGGGCATCCGCGTACTGACCCGCACGGCCACTCCATCCCGACGCTGGAGGGCGAGATGCCGCACCGGTCCTCGCTGCTGCTGGCGGAGGTTACGCCGCCGCCCGCAGGCTCCGCCTCCTGTGTCTACGTGGTGGATAGCGTCTCTGACCGGGACGCGACGGCCCTGCGCAACCTGGAGGCGAACGGCATTACGCCCGGGGCCCGGTTGCGGCTGCTGCCCGGCGAGCGCTTTCTGGTAAGCCTGGCCGAGCCCGCCACCGGCGATGCCTCCGCACAGCCCATCAGCCTGACGCGGGAGGACGCGCAGGAGATCTGGATACGGCCGCTCTCCGCATAGCGCGCAGGCCGCCACCGGCAAGGGTCGTCGCCACCGCAAAAATCATAGACAATGGTGAGGGCCACCCCGGCGCAGGCACGGAACAGACGACCCCCTGCCCCGCGTGGAGACCCCACCCAACGAAAGCGAAGAAGACAACCGGCATGGCGAAGAATCTGAAGGTCCTGGTAGTGGGCGGCGGTGGCCGCGAGCACGCCCTGGTGTGGAAGCTGCAGCAGAGCCCGCAGGTGGCCGAGGTGGTGTGCGCGCCGGGCAACGGCGGCATTGCGCAGAGCGCCCGCTGCGTGCCGGTGAACGTCAGTGAGCTGGCCAGCCTGCTGGCCGTGGTCGCCGCAGAGCAGCCAGACCTGACCGTGATTGGGCCGGAGGTGCCGCTCTCGGTCGGCGTCGTGGATGCCCTGCAGCAGCAGGGCCGTCGCGTCTTTGGGCCTACGCGGGCCGCCGCACAGTTGGAGACCAGCAAGGCCTTTGCCAAGCAGTTCATGGCTCGCCACAACATTCCCACGGCCGCCTATGCGTTGTGTACGTCGCTGGCCCAGGTGCAGGCGGAGCTGCCACGCTTCAGCGCGCCGGTGGTGGTCAAGGCCTCCGGCCTGGCGGCGGGCAAGGGCGTGGTGATCTGCACGACGCATGCGGAGGCGGTGGAGGCCGCCACACAAATCTTCTCTGGCGAGCTGCTGGGCAGCACCGAGACCGAGATTGTTCTTGAAGAGTTTCTGGAAGGCGACGAGCTGAGCTTCTTTGCGCTCTGCGACGGCACCCACGCCACTGCGCTGGCCGCGGCGCAGGACCACAAGCGCGTGGGCGAGGGCGACACCGGCCCCAACACCGGCGGCATGGGCGCCTACTCCACCGAGGCGCTGCTGCCCGACGAGCTGCGCGACTGGCTGCTGGCCAACGTGGCCCAGCCAACCGTGGACGGTATGGCCAGCGAGGGCACGCCCTTCACCGGCATCCTCTTCTGCGGCATCATGATGACGGCTCGCGGCCCCATGGTGCTGGAGTTCAACACCCGCTTCGGCGACCCCGAGACGCAGGCCCTGATGCTGCGCCTGGAGAATGACCTGGTCGAACTGTTTCAGGCGGCCATCGACGGCCGTGCGGACCAGTTGGCCATCCGCATGCGGCCCGGCGCCAGCGTGTGCGTCATCGCCGCCAGTGGCGGATATCCGGGCAAGTATGCCTCCGGCAAGCCGATCTCCGGGCTGGATGCGCCGGATACCGGCGACGTGGTGGTCTTCCACTCCGGCACGGCGTTGCAGGGCGGGCAGATGGTGACCGCCGGCGGCCGCGTGCTGACCATTACGGCAGCCAGCAGCGACGGCCTGCGCGCCGCGCTGGACAAGGCCTATGCGCGGCTGGCAGCCATCCAGTTTGAGGGCATGCACTTTCGCCGCGACATTGGCTGGCGTGCGCTGCGCGGCTAAGGCAGCCGCATCGCCCTGCACAGGCACGGGCCTGCGTTGACAGCCATCGGCTGCGACGACTAGAGTGCGCTTGCCATGAAAAAAGCGCTTTTTCTGCTCCTCGCAGCGGCACTCGTGCTGCCCACCTCGCTCCAGCTTGGTGCACAGCAACGGCCAGCCATTACCGGAATTGCCTACGTGCGGGTGTACGCCACCAGCCAGGACGCTTCCGCCAAGTTCTACGACGGCATCCTGGGCTATCCGCGCCACCGCGTCGGCACGGAGGACTTCTACTCCGTCAGCGACTCGCAGTGGCTGCAGGTTGCGCCGCTGCCGGCGGGTGGATCGCCGTCGTTCCTGGCCGCGATCGCCCTGACCACCCGTAACGAGCGCGGGATGGAGGCGTACCTGAAGGCGCATGGGCAGAAGATTCTTCCGCAGAAGGAGAAGGATCGTTTTGGCGTGCTGGATCCTGAAGGCAACCTGATCCTGTTTGTGCAGCAGGGGGCAAAGCACCCCGGCATGGCAGAGAGCGCTCCGCGCGCCGTCTCGCACCGCATCATCCACGCCGGCTTTGTGACGCACGACGCCAACGCCGAGAACGCCTTCTACCGCGATCTGCTGGGCTTTCGGCCCTACTGGCACGGCGGCGGCAAGTCAGACACGGCAACCGACTACATGAGCCAGCAGGTGCCCGAGGGCAAGGACTGGATCGAGTACATGCTCAACGTCCGCCCCAACCCTGACCAGCACCTGAAGGGCGTGATGAACCACTTCTCCCTGGGCGTAACCCACATGGACGCCGCCGTGGCGCAACTGCAAGCCAACCACTGTACCGACGCCAGCTGCACCAAATCGCAGATGGGCCGCGACGGCAAAGTGCAGCTGAATCTGTATGACCCGGACCAGACTCGCGCCGAGCTGATGGAGTTTACCCCCGTGCGCGAGCCTTGCTGCTCCCCCTACACCGGCCCACAGCCGACTGAGGTCGAAGACCGCTAGTTTAATATTTGTAACCAGCTTGGAGCACAACCCGCATTTTGTAACCAGCGAGGTACTCTATGTCGTCCGCAGCTCCCTTCAACCGGGCGGCCACCCGCCGCAACTTTCTGCGCCTCACCGCAATGGCTGCGGCGGCCGGTTGCATTCTACGTCTGCCCGGCAGCGCCCTGGCCGAGGCACCGCACCTGCGCTATGGGGTGCAACTGTTCATGGTGCGGGCGCAGGCTCCGGCTGACCTGGCGGGTGTGTTGCGCACCATCCATCAGATCGGCTTCACCGAGATTGAGCTGTACCCCATCGTCTACAACCACACCGCCGCGGAGCTGCGCCAGATGGTGCAGGACTCCGGACTTCGCTGCCCGGCGGCACACTTCAACTACGACGGGCTGGAGTCGCGCGTGGACTTCGCCCGCCAGCTCGGGGTGAAGTTTATGGTCTGCCCCATGGTGCCCTTCAGCCAGTGGAACTCGCTCGACGGATTTCGCGAGGCCGCGAAGCTCTTCAACCGCGTGGGCGCGCAGTGCCGCGATGCCGGTATGGAGCTGTGCTTCCACAATCACTGTTATGAGTTCAAACCGATGGAAGGCAGCACCGGCTTTGCCACGCTGATGCGCGAGACTGACCCTGCACTGCTCAAGCTGGAACTGGATATCTACTGGCTGGTGCAGGGCGGGCAGGACCCAGCTGCCATGATGCGCGCACACGCGCAACGCGTGCGCCTGCTCCACCTGAAGGACCGCACTCCGGGTGCACCAACCGGCTACGCGGTGGATAGCTCAGCAATCCACATTACCGAGATGGGCAAGGGCAGCATTGCATGGCCGCAGCTGTTTGCACAGGCTAAGGCACTGGGCGTCCGCTATGCCTTTCTGGACGAGGACGTGACGCCGGGCCCGGTCTTCGACAGCATGCGGCAGAGCTTCGCCTACCTGCAGTCGCTGCACGCCTGAGAGATACCTGCTCCGCGTTACACCGTGGTGGTGGCCGGCAGAATGCTCTTCACATCCACCCACTGCGTGGGGTATTCGCCCGTGTAGCACGCCGTGCAGAAGGTGTTGTGCACCGCCGGACTGCCCGGTACAGCCGCCGTGCAACTGTGCACCAGGCCATCCAGCGAGAGGTAGGCCAGCGAGTCCGCCTCGATGAAGCGGCAGATCTCTTCGATGCTGTTGTTTGCGGCGATCAGGTCCTTGCGGCTGGGCGTATCCACCCCGTAGAAACACGGGTAGGTGGTGGGTGGGCAGGAGATGCGCAGATGCACCTCCGTCGCACCGGCCGCGCGCACCATGCGGACGATCTTGCGCGAGGTGGTGCCGCGGATGATCGAGTCATCAATGAGCACGACGCGCTTGCCCTCCAGCAGCGAGCGCACCGGGTTCAGCTTCATGCGCACGCCAAAGTCGCGCACCCGCTGCTCCGGCTGGATGAAGGTGCGGCCCACGTAGTGATTGCGAATCAGGCCCAGGTTGAACGGGATGCCTGACTCCTCCGCGTAGCCGATAGCCGCCGTCACGCCGGAGTCTGGCACGGGCACAATCAGGTCTGCCGGTACACCCGACTCGCGCGCCAGCGTGCGGCCCATCTCGGCGCGGCTCTGCTGCACCCAGCGCCCGTAGATGCGGCTGTCGGGCCGCGCAAAGTACACATGCTCAAAGATGCAGCTTGACTGCTTGGTATCGCGCGCAAAGTAGCGGCTGGTGACGCCGTCCTCTGACACCATGATCAGCTCGCCCGGCTCCACATCGCGCTCGTACTTGGCGTGCAACAGGTCAAACGCACAGGTCTCAGACGCAAACACAAAGGTATCCGGCGCGCCGTTGGTGCCCGGGATGCGGCCCATGGAGAGCGGGCGGAAGCCATGCGGATCGCGCGCGGCAAAGATGCGGTTGCGCGTCATCATCACAATCGAGAACGCGCCATCCACCTGCGTCAGCGCATCGGCGATGCAATCCACCAGCGTGTTCTGCTTGGAGTGCGCGATCAGCTGAATGATGATCTCGGAGTCGGAGGTGGTCTGGAAGACCGCGCCATCGCGCTCCAGCCGCGCCTTGCTGTTGCCCAGGTTCACCAGGTTGCCGTTGTGGGCGATCACGATCAGACCGCGCGTCGACTCCACCGAGATGGGCTGCGCGTTCAGCAGAGCGGAGTCACCCGTGGTCGAGTAGCGCGTGTGGCCGATGGCCATGTGGCCGGGCAGCTTGGTCAGCACGTCGTCGGTAAAGATCTCCGAGACCAGGCCCATGCCCTTAATGTCGTTTACGTCCGTGCCGTCGGCCGAGGCGATACCTGCCGACTCCTGCCCGCGGTGCTGCAGCGAGTACAGCCCCCAGTAGGTCAGCCGCGCGGCATCGGCGTGGTTGTAGATCGCCATGACGCCACACTCTTCGCGCAGCTTGTCAAACGGCGTGCCGTCGTCCTCCGTGCAGCGATCGTCCACGTTCACGCGCTCCAGCAACTCCTTGCTCATGCCGTAACCACCTCGTCTGCTAGCTTCGACTCCAGTGCACCGCAGTGGCAGCCGCGCATCGCGTTCAGATCCAACGCAATCACCGTGCGGCCATCCACCACAATCGTCAGCGCGTCTCCACCCACCGTGCCCAGCCGTGCCACCTGCAGGCCATGTGCCCTGGCTTCAGCCTCAACCGCTGCCACGTTCTGCGGTGCCGCCGTCACAATCACGGCAGAGCCGATCTCGCTGAACAGCAGCTCCTTCAGCAGCAACTGGTCGTCCGTACCCAGCGACAGGGTAATGGTTGCGCCCAGTCCGCTGGCCAGGCTCGCCTTGGCCAGCGCCACAGCGCAGCCACCGTCCGAGAGGTCTGCCGCCGAGCGCAACAGGCGCTTCTCTGCGCAGGCAGCCAGCGCCCGGTGCAGCGCCGCCTCGCGCGCAGGCTCCAGCGGAGAAGGCGTGCCCCACACCGCGCCCAGCACCGTTCTGGCGTACTCGGTGGAGCCCAGCTCCACGTGGGCAGCGCGGCTGGCGTCGCCCACGGCCGTTAGAAGGAGAACCTCGTCCCCGGCCTGCCGGAAGCTGGAAGGTACGGCCTTGCTCACGTCCTCCAGAATGCCGACGATGCCCAGCACGGGCGTCGGGTAGATGCCTTCGCCCTTCGTCTCGTTGTACAGCGAGACGTTGCCGCCGGTGACCGGCGTGCCCAGTGCAAGGCAGGCCTCGGTGATGCCGTCAATCGCGGCCGAGAGCTGCGCCATAATCTCCGGCTTCTCCGGATTGCCAAAGTTCAGGCAGTTGGTGGCGGCCACCGGAGTAGCCCCTGTGCAGGCCACCTTGCGTGCGGCCTCGGCCACGGCGTGCATCGCGCCCAGCCGGGGATCCAGGTACGCCCAGCGTCCGTTGCCCGCCAGCGCCATGGCCAGTCCGCGCTCATGGCCCAGCGTGCCGGTGCCCTTGATGCGCATCACGCCGGCTTCACCCCCCGGGCCCTGCACGGTGTTGGTCTGCACCATGCTGTCGTACTGCTCAAACACCCAGCGCTTGTCGCAGATGTTGGCGCTGGCCAGCAGCTGCTTCAGATCAGCGGTGTAGTCACGCGGCCTTTGTAACTCTTCCAGTACACTTTGCGGCGGCTCGCTCGGCACCGGAGCCTTCCACGTGCCGACGGGCCGGTGGTAGACCGGAGCATCGTCGGTCAGCGACTTGTTGGGAATCTCCGCCACCAGCTCGCCGTGGTGCAGCACCCGCATCACGTCATCCGCAGTCACAATGCCGACGATGCTGGCATCCAGCCCCCACTTGGCGAAGACGTCCAGAACCTCCTGCTCCCGGCCCTTATCGGCCACCAGCAGCATGCGTTCCTGGCTCTCGCTCAGCATAATTTCGTAGCTGGACATGCCGGTCTCGCGCTGCGGCACCAGGTCCAGCTCAATGGTCACGCCCAGCTCGCCGCGCGCTCCCATCTCGCAGGTGCTGCAGGTCAGGCCCGCCGCGCCCATGTCCTGGATGCCGAGCACCGCACCGGTGGCCATCGCCTCCAGGCATGCCTCGAGCAGCAGCTTCTCCAGGAAGGGGTCGCCCATCTGCACGTTGGGCCGCTTCTGCTCGCTGCCCTCTGTAAACTCTTCGCTGGCCATGGTGGCCCCGTGGATGCCGTCGCGGCCGGTCTTGGCGCCGACGTAGATCACCGGGTTGCCGACGCCCGTGGCCTTGGCGTAGAAGATCTCGTCCTTCTTCACCAGGCCCAGGGCAAAGGCATTGACCAGCGGATTGCCGCTGTAGCAGGCCTCGAAGCGCGTCTCGCCACCCAGATTGGGCACGCCAAAGCAGTTGCCGTAGCCGCCCACGCCATGCACCACGCCGCGCACAATCTGGTGATTCTTGGCGCGCAGCGCAGCCTCCGGCTCGGCCTCGTCCAGCGGGCCAAAGCGCAGGGAGTCCATCACCGCCAGCGGCCGCGCGTTCATGGTAAAGATGTCGCGCAGAATGCCGCCCACGCCCGTAGCCGCGCCCTGGTAGGGCTCAATGTAGCTGGGGTGGTTGTGGCTCTCAATCTTGAAGGCGCAGGCCCAGCCATCGCCCACGTCGATGATGCCGGCGTTCTCGCCCGGGCCCTGCACCACGCTGCCCGGGCCGCTGGTGCGCTCACCCCGGGTGGGCAACCG
>JAGWNX010000203.1 GCA_028872955.1 Acidobacteriota bacterium | reverse complement strand
GATCGCGATCCTTTTCACGGCGATCCTTGTCCTGATCCTGCCAGTGCTGGTCAACCAGCTGCTGGATTTTCTCCAGCAGCTGCCCAGCCTGATCGCCCGCCTGCAGACGATGTTCGAGCCCTGGCTCAAGAGCAACTGGGCCCACTATCTCGGCATCGACGCACAGAGCCTGCGCTCTTCGCTGACCGGCTTCTTCGCCAGCGGTGCCAGCATTCTCCAGACGCTGCTGTCTTCGCTGCTGAGCGGCGGGCGAACGGTCATCGACATAGCCTCGCTGCTCTTTGTGACGCCGTTCGTCGTCTTCTACCTTCTGCGCGACTGGCCGCGCATGGTCGCCTGGCTCGACGGGTTGCTGCCGCGCGACTACGCCGACGAGGTTCGCCAACTGGCCCGGGCGATGGACGCAAAGGTTGCCGCCTTCGTGCGTGGCCAGATGCTGTCAGGGACCGTACTTGGGATCTTCTATGCCACCGGCCTCGGCATCGTCGGGCTGAATTACGGTCTGCTGGTCGGTCTGGCTGCCGGCATCCTGAGCTTTATTCCATACTTCGGGTTCACCACCGGGTTCATCGCCTCGATCATCATAGCCGTGGTGCAGTTCTGGCCTGATTGGATCTGGCTGGCGGCCACGGTCGCGGTCTTCATGGCCGGCCAGGTGCTGGAGGGCTACATCCTGCAGCCCTACCTGATCGGCACGCGCGTCGGGCTGCATCCGGTGTGGCTGCTCTTCGCGCTGTTCGCTTTCGGGCTGCTCTTTGGTTTCCTCGGCCTGTTGGTCGCCATTCCCGCAGCTGCGGCAGTCAACGTGCTCATTCATTTTGCCATCGGGCGCTATCAGGCCAGCCCGTACTACCGCGGCCAGGCCGGCGAGACCGTCGATGACTGAACGGGTGCCGGCCACCCGGCAGTTGCCGCTCGACCTGCCGCACAGCGCTGCGATGACCCGGGCGGATTATCTCGTCGGCGAGGCCAATCGCGCGGCGGTGTCGCTCGTCGATGCCTGGCCGGACTGGCCG
>JAGWNX010000048.1 GCA_028872955.1 Acidobacteriota bacterium | reverse complement strand
ATATCTTCTGACACCACCGTTTCGAGCCAGCGTTTACTAGCTAACCCCTCTCAGAACAGCTTCGGCGCTGCCAGCTGCTGCACCTGCGCGATGTAGCGGTTTGCATCAAACTTGCGCCCGGTGGAGCCGCCCGACATGTAGCGGATCTTGCCGAAGATGGGCCGGTCGAACCAGGGGCGGTCGAACTTGCCCAGCACCGCCCAGGCGATGCCCGCGTAGCCGTTGGGGTCGCGCCCATCCAGCTCGTACTTGTCGTTCAGGTGGATGCATACCTTCTGCGCGACGGCGATGCTGGGCGTCCACTCCAGAATCTTCTTGGCCCAGTACATGCGCAGGTAGTTGTGCATCCAGCCCAGGCGCACCATCTGCAGCTGTGCGGCGTTCCACAGCTCGTCGTGCGTGCGGGCGTGCTCCAGCTGCTCCAGGGAGTAGACCACCTCGCGCGGGTCATGCGCATGCTCGGCCATGGACTGCTGCGCCCAGTGCTCGGCACACTCGATGCTGTCATACTCCGGCGTGTACTTGACGAAGTTGACGGCCAGCTCCCGCCAGGCGATCAGCTCGTTGATGTAGCTGTCGTAGGCGGCCTTCCACTCCGGATGCAGCTCCACCGCGCGCTGCAGCGCCAGCACAATGGTGAGCGGGCCTATGTGGCCAAAGTGCAGATAGGGCGAGAGCGCCGAGGTGCCATCCAGCTCCGGCAGGCTGCGCTGCTCGTCGTAGCTGCCCAGCATGCGCTCTGCAAAGAGCTTGAGCCGCTGCATGGCGGCGTGGCGACCACCCACCCAATGTTCCACCGGCAACACACTGCGGTCCAGGCTCTTCCACTCGCGCGTCATGTCCTCGTGCACGCTGTCCGCGTGGAAGCCAGCGGGACGCTGCCAGGTGTAGGCCGCGTGCGGGTTCTGATACGGCACCACAAACTCCGGCATCGCCTTGTACAGCCGCGGCCGGATGATGTACGCGCCGTACTGCGGCTTACCAATCAGCTGCGACGGCACCACCACGTCCGTGTCCACGGTCCAGAAGGGCACACGCAGCCGCTGCGCCAGCTGCTGCCGCCAGCTCTCAGGCGCGCGCATCGGGTTCTCGTCGCCGATCACCATGGCTGCCTGCACGTCGGCAAACAGCTGCTCATGACTCTCATGCGGAGCCTTGCGCATGACAAAGCTGACGTTGCGCTCGGCCAGGTCCGCTTCAACATCTACCAGGCCGCGATTGAGAAACGCATAGTGCCGCAGATTGGCGTGGGGAAAGTTGGCAATGCCGGCGAAGTAGACCACCACCGGCAAGCGCAGAAGATTGCCGATGGTGACGGCAAGATCGACCGCGTGATTGTCATAGCCACGCTCGGCGCGCTGCATCCAGTAGACGATGCACTTGCCGTCACGAGCGGGGGCTCCCCCGCGCCGCACGGTTACGCGCGCGTCCAGGGCGAGCGCGTCCAACTCAGAGATGCCAGTGGGTGGCTGCATAGCTAGCTCAGTATAGGCGGGTCGGCCACGCTGCAGCGCTCAGCCTGGCATGCATGTTCGCCGCAAACACGAATGCGGCCCGAAGGCCGCACTGTGATGAAAACAGCTTGAGAAGCAGCGCCCTACCACATACCCCACGCACGGCTGATGTAGTCCGTCAGCGTCATGGTGATCAGGATGAGGAAGGTGAAGAACCCGGCCACTACCGTCATCTTGACCAGCTTCGACTGATAGTAGACGTGCATGAAGAACAGCATCACGATGACCGCCTTGATGCTGGCGATCAGCAGCGCCACAATCGGGTTGAAGATGCCCAGGTTCACGAAGGCAGCCGCCACCGTAAGGCCCGTGAACGTCAACAGCGTGGCGAAGATGATGATGTAGGTCTTCGGTCCGACGATGTGATGCTCGGCATGCTCCGGATTCGTCACATTGGAGGGATCGTGATGTTCAGACATATCTCTCTCTTTTCTCTCTTAGTCTCTGGAGCCTGCCGCTAGGGGTGCCGATTGATGAGGTAAAGCAGCGGAAACAGGAAGATCCACACGATATCGACAAAGTGCCAGTACAGGCCGAAGTTCTCAATCGGTGCAACGTATCCGCTGGAGAAGTCTCCCCGCTGCGAACGGTACATCAGCCAGAACAGCAGCACGATACCGATAATCATGTGCAGCGCGTGCATTCCGGTCATGGCAAAGTACAGCGAGAAGAAGACCTGCGTCTTGGCGGCCATGTCCGGCGCCAGGGGAGTCTCCTTCAGGCCAAATGCCTTCGGGTTCACGAACTCCGACACGTCGAAGTGCTCTCCTGGAATGTGATGCTTCTCCCACTTCTCGTGGTACTCCACATACTTGACACCCAGGAAGGTGAAGCCCAGCAGCGTGGTGATCGCCAGGAACAGCACCAGCAGACTCTTCTTGCGAACCTCGGCCGCCCACACCGCCAGCGCCATGAAGAAGCCTGAGCCGATCAGCACGGCCGTGTTGAACGCACCCAGCGGAATGCTCAGCTGGTTGGAGGCCGCGACGAACGCCGGGTTGTACCAGTTGCGATACAGCAGGTAGGCAAAGAACATGCCACCGAAGAACATGATTTCGGTCAGCAGAAAAAGCCACATGCCAAACGTACCCGCCTCGCGCTGCTGCTGCTCCGTCTCAAAGTGATGACGGTGCTGCGGCACAAACACGTGTTCGTGCGTCTCGCCAGCTTCGTGAGTATGGTTTGCTGCCAGAGCGTTATCCAACGGTCACCTCTTGTTCCGTCTTGTGGGCAAGCCACTCGTAGTCATAAGCTTCGTAGTCGATCACCGGGATCTCGGTAAAGTTCTCGGTCAGCGGTGGCGACTGAATCTGCCACTCCAGGCCGGTTGCCTGCCACGGATTGTTGCCGGCAATCTTACCGTACTTGAGCGACCAGCCCAGGTACAGCAGCGGGAGCAGGAAGCCGATACCCAGCACCGTGGCACCCGCGGTGGAGAGCACATTCAGCACCTGGTACTCGGCCGGGTACGCATGGTACCGGCGTGGCATGCCCAGGTAGCCCAGCACAAACTGCGGCATAAAGGTAAGGTTGAAGCCGATGAAGCTGGTTACCGCCGAGAGCTTCGAGAACGACTCCGGATACATGCGGCCCGTCATCTTCGGCCACCAGAAGTGGATGCCCGCCAGGAACGCCATCAACATGCCACCCACCATCACAAAGTGAAAGTGCGCCACGATGAAGTACGTCTCGGTCAGGTGAATGTCCATACCCAGCGAGCCCAGAAACACGCCCGTCATGCCACCAATCGTAAACAGCCCGATGAAGGCAAAGGCATACAGCATCGGTGTCTCAAAGGTGATGGAACCCTTCTGCAACGTGAAGGACCAGTTGAACACCTTGATGGCCGAAGGCACCGCCACCAGCATGGTCAGCAGCGAGAACACCAGCGCCGAGTAGTTGGAGACACCCATGATGAACATGTGGTGCGCCCAAACGAAGAACCCGAACAGCGCGATGGCGACCGACGAGAAGGCAACCGCCGTGTAGCCGAAGACGCGCTTACGGCTGAACGTGCTGATGACCTCAGAGATCACACCCATGCCCGGCAGAATCATGATGTACACCGCCGGGTGCGAGTAGAACCAGAACAGGTGCTGGAAGAGCAGCGGATCGCCACCCTTGGTCGGGTCAAAGACGCCGATGCCGATGGTGCGCTCCAGCGCGACCAGCACCAGCGTGATCGCAAGCACCGGCGTGCCCAGCACCATCAGGATGGAAGCAGCGTAGTTGGCCCACACGAACAGCGGCATACGGAACCACGTCATACCCGGAGCGCGCATACGGTGAATGGTGACGATGAAGTTCAATCCGGTGAAGATGGAGGCGAAACCGGCGATGAAGATAGCCGTCGCTGCCGTTACAACGTTGGTGTTCAGGTAATGCGTCGAGAGCGGGGTCGTGAAGGTCCAGCCCGTATCCACACCACCCAGCACCAGAGCTGCAAGCGTGAGCACACCACCCACCATGTACAGGTACCAGCTCAGCAGGTTGATCTTCGGGAAGGCCAGGTCCTTGGCTCCGATCATGATCGGGATCAGGAAGTTGCCCAGCGTAGCTGGAACCGATGGCACCAGGAACAGGAAGATCATTACGACGCCGTGCATCGTGAACATCTTGTTGTAGGTGTCCGAGGCCATCAGGTCAGGCTGCGGCGTCAGCAGCTCCAGCCGGATAAGACCGGCAAAGATACCGCCCAGCAGGAAGAAGAACGAGATCGAGATCAGGTACAGGATGGCAATACGTTTGTGATCACCCGTCAACAGCCAGCTCAGCAGGCCGTGCTCGTTGTTCAGATAGCTGCGCTTCGGCATCTGCGCCGTCGCCTGATCAGGTAGTCGAACGATTGTTGTGCTCATGGCTTCACCATCCCCGGGGTATTCGGTGCTGCTTGGTTGGACGAGTCGGAGGTCGTCAACGTCTGCTGCACGCGGTAGTTGCTGTCCAGTGACTTGATATACTCCACCAGGTCAATCAGACCATCTTCGCTGATCTGGCCCTGGTAGGTCGGCATGATTGGCGAGTACCCTGCGGTCACATGCTGCGAAGGATTCAGAATGGCGTCACGCAGGTAGGCGTCATTCACCAGCACCTGCGAACCATTTGCCAGCTGCAGCTTGCTGCCGTACACACCGGCCAGATTCGGTCCGCGCGAGGCGGCATTGCCCGAGTGGCAGCTGTTGCAGCCCATGGAGGCGAAGAGGCGCTCTCCGTTCTGCGCCAGCGACATGCCGCTGGTCGACTGCTCCGTCCACTTCTTGTAGTCCTCAGGCGTCATCGCCGTTACTTCGCCGATCATTCCGGAGTGCTGCGTGCCGCAGTACTGCGTGCAAAAGATGTGGTACGTGCCCGGCTCCGTAGCCTGGAACCAGACCGTCGAGTACCGGCCCGGAATCACCTCACGCTTCACGCGGAAATCGGGAATGGAGAAGCTGTGAAACACGTCCTGGGAGATCATGGTCAGCTGCACCGGACGTCCCACAGGAACGTGCAGGGCGTTGATCTCGTGCTGCCCGCCCGGGTGCTCGGCCTTCCACATCCACTGCTTGCCCACCACGTAGATGTTCATGGCATTGGCAGGGGGGGTGTAGATACGGAAGTACAGCAGCGCGCCCCAGACGAAGGTAACCAGGAACAACGCCAGCGGGATAATCGTCCAGGTTGCCTCCAGCAGCGTCGAGCCTTCGATCTGCTCAGCCACCGGGTGCCGCTCTGCGCGGTACCGCAGGGCGAAGCCGAAGACGAGCGCGCCTACGAGCACCAGGCCCACCACCGTAATCAGCAGCAGGAAGAAGTAGAGCGCGTCGGTGTACGGAGCAATGGTCGACGCCTCGCGCGGAAACAGCGCGGAGGAGTTAAGCCACTTCACCAAGAATTGCCAAAGCACTGGACTGATATGCATCGTTACCCTTTAACCGTTCTCTTTCTTCGTCAGGTCGCGCGCTGTCTGGTCATGGTCGCGCCCAAGCTTAAGATCTCTGCGAAACATCAGAAACATGAACCCGCCAAGCCCGGCGAGCGTCACCATGCCGCCCAGCTGCACAACACGCGCCACGATCAGGGAGTGTTTGTTCGCCTGCGGATCGTAGTGGTAGCAGTACGTCAGAATATTCGCCACCGGTGAGCCGATCTTGTTGCCAGAAGCCTCGATCAGACCCAGCAACATGTCCTTTGGGCTGTACTCCACCCCCAGGTAGTACTGCGCCAGATGTCCATCCGTGGTTACCAGCTCGATGGAGCTCGCATGCGCGTACTGGTCGAGCTTGCCATCCGGGCCGGGGACCTGCACGTAGCCGAAGCCAACGGCCTGGGATACGGCATCGATCTGCTGCTTCTTGCCTACCAGAAAGTGCCAGCCCGCTGCCGTCTCGGGGCGGCCGTAGCGCTTCAGGTAGAAGGCCTTCTTGCGCGCCGCCAGCTCCGGAGTCTCCGTCGGATCAATGCTGATCACGATCACGTCGAAGTCCTTGCCCGGTGTGAGCTTCACCATCTCCAGCGCGCCGGTCATGCCATCCAGCTCTTCACTGCACAGCATCGGGCAGTTGTAGTAGACCAGGCTCAGCACTGCGGGCCGCTTACCAAAGTAGTCGCCAAGCTTTACCGTGCGGCCTGTGTCATCGACAAACTCGGCATCGAGGGGCAACTGCTGGTTCAGGTGCTGCTGCACAGCCACCTGCTGCAACACCTTCGGCAGCTGATCACCCGTGTTCGCGCCCTCCTCTTTGTCGCCGTAGCTGGAGACCTGGGCAACGCATGTGGCAACCAGGAGCGGCATGGCCAGCAGGCTGCAAGCCACCGCTGTCCTCCACCCTCTCCGGATTGTCCGCAACGTCTGCATCACCTTACTCCCTCCTGCTACCTCGACCAGGGGCGGTCGCTCCTGCCTGTCCTGCGCTTGCCGTTACTTCATCTCAGCAGTGCTGCCCTCGGTTGCTTTGCCGTAGTTCATCTTCTGCTCGCGCGCTTCCATCACCTGCAGCTCATAGCCCGTGCGCGCAAAGCCATTGGTCAGCGGCAGGGTGACCACAGGCTTCACATCGCCCGTCATCAGCTTGGCTGCGCCAGCCTGCGTCGCGACCGGCAGACCGCGCTGGGCAATCAGCTCCATGGCGCGCTCGATCGGAATCCGGATTGAGCCGTCCTTGGCGCCGTCGGAGCTGTAGTTCTCCAGCAGCAGGTCTTCGCGGGCGTGCAGATCGGCCGTAGCCTGGTTGCCATCGTCGGTGTCCAGACGCGGTGAGGGGAACGCCGCTGTAATCTGCTGCAGCTGCTTCTGCTGCATCTCGGGGCTGCTCTTGAGATTCTCCCGGCTCTCACCAGGACCCGCCTGCCCGCCCAGCATGGCCGACTGATGCCACTTATCGCTGGGCCCGTCCGCCTTCTCGAAGGCGCGGTTGATCACCCGGCCCATGACAAAGCAGAAGCCGAAGAAGACCAGGACAAACCCCGTCAGACCGACCAGGAAGGCAGCGACGCCGCCAACGTTGACGTCGGTCGTCTCATACCCCGGATGCTCCGGATCGACCGGGCCATGCCCTGTGTTATTCGGTTCGTCGTGATTAGTGTGCATGTTCAGGCTCCAGGATCTCTTCAACGTGCGGATCGTTCAGGTTCAGCAGCGGCCGCGCCTTGAGCTGCGTCAGGTAGAAAGCGCCCCACAGCGACAGCAGAGTTGCAGGCACCGTGATATAGGCTAGGATGCCGATGTTGTTGTGCAGGTGCAGGTTCCCTGCGGCGTCGGAGAAGTTTGGTTCGATGAGCCAGAACATGTCGACGCAACGCGCAAAGATCATCCAGCAG
Organism: Acidobacteriota bacterium; assembly: GCA_028872955.1. Classification (GTDB taxonomy): domain Bacteria; phylum Acidobacteriota; class Terriglobia; order Terriglobales; family Acidobacteriaceae; genus Edaphobacter. The sequence goes on along the minus strand of JAGWNX010000048.1, from coordinate 23,034 downwards.
GTGAGCCACACCATCTTGTTCTTGTTGCGCTTCAGATCGCGTGAGAGCAGCAGCGTGAAGGGAATGACCCAATGGAAGATAAAGTCTGCCGAGCAGACGACCCACCATCCGCCGTGAATGCGGTTCAGATACCACGGAATCTCGTCTGGCACATTGCCTGACCAGATGATGAGAAACTCCGCAAAGGTCAGGTAGATGTTGAGCATGACGAAGGCGAAGGCAAACTTGCCCAGATCGTGCTGCTCGGTGGTCCGCAGGATGCTCTTCATCGGCTCAAACCGCGACAGCAGGATGACCGTCAGAATGCTCAGCGCCAGCACCGCATAGCCCTGGCCCACCAGGAACTGCAGGCCCCAGATCGACGAGTACCAGGTGACATCCAGCGACTTGATCCAGACAATTGCCGCGTCGGTTAGCATCACGACATAGATGAAGATGCCCGGGCCGCTCAGATTCTCAAACTTCACGCGCCAGCGGTCGTAGCTTGCCTGGGTGCCGGCCTCAGGGTCGGCATCGCGCTGCAGCGACCACTTGTTGAGCAGGAAGGCGAACAGCCCCAGCACGCCAAACACCACCAGGCTCTGGAACCACATCGCACTCGGGCTCAGCATCACGCGCTTCGCGTTTGCCGTCATGGCGTGCTCGGCGTCAATGGCGCCTGCCGCCAGGGCCTGCGCGGTTGCCTCTGCCGTGGGGTATAGCGCCCACTGGTACAGGTGCTTCATCAGCAGCAGAACCGGCAGGAACATCACCGCCACCAGACCCAGGGTGCGCGTCATCGCCTCCAGGGGGCGCCGCAGCACCAGGCCCCACTTGCCGCCCGAGACGTACTGCAGCATGAGCATAACCAGACCGCCGCCGGCGAAGCCGAAGCAGGTCATGAAGCCCATGAGGTACGCGCGCAGCAGGTGGTTCTTGCCCTCATGCGAAAACGCAAAAGGGACCGACAGCAGCGCGAAAAGAACTGCCGCAATCAGCAGGCGCGTCCGCCACGCCGTGAGGACCTCGGGTGCCGCCAAGTTGGCAGGCAGAACGCGCGGTCCGTGGTGGGCGTGCGCATTACCGTGATGTTCGTGTCCAGATGCCATGTGTTCCAAGCCTTCGTTCGGAAGCTTCCGAGTCTACTGCTGCGTTTCCTTGCTGGTGGCTGCCGCAGCAGCCGTGGTCTTCGTCGTCGGAGTCGTGGTGCTGCTGCCCCCTGGCGCTGGTAGAGCGAACGTCTCTCCGGTAGGCGTGCCGTGCACTGCCGTCGTCGGCAGAGCCCAGTCCTCAGCAAAGCCCGCTGGCAGGCCCTGCGCCTCCGCGATGGAGGAGAGCGGCTGCACATGCGAGCCGGCGGCGACATCAGCCTGAGTCGCCTTCTGGCTGAGCTGCAGCGCCTTGATGTACGCCACCACCGCCCAGCGGTCGGCCGGCGTCAGCTGCGCCGAGTAATCCGGCATGGCGCCATAGCCGTTCGAGATGACATTGAAGAAGTGGCCAAGCGGCGCTGCCTGCAGGCGTGCGGTGTGGAAGTTGCCAGCCGGAGCATAGCCGCGCTCCACGATCATGCCTGCGCCGTTGCCGACGCGTGAGTGGCAGGGCGTGCAGTACACGTTGTACCGCTCCTGACCGCGACGCAGCACGTCCATGGTGACCGGGAAGGGCAGGGCATCGCCCTCTTTGCCGTTGATCAGGCCAGTGTAGAAGTAGCTATCTTCATGCAGCTGATTACGGGCAACCGTGTTCTCGACCTGCGGCCGTACCGAGCGGCCATCAGCATAGAAGCTGGTGCCCCGCTGGGGGTAAAACTTGGGCTGGTTATGCATGTCCTGACGGCAGCCCAGGGTGAAGGTCAACCCCATGGCCGCAACCGCCAGCAGCGCCCGCCGTGTGCTCAGTTTGATTTGCGTACTAATGGTCCACCTCCACCACGGAAACCGCGGGGAATTGTTCAAGAAACGCTCGCGTGTCAGTCAGCGAGAACTTCGGATCCGCCGCCTCCAGACACAGGAAGAACTTGTCCGTCGTTGCGCCGTTGCGAAAGTTCGGGGCATTGAAGACCGGATGGTAGAGCTGCGGCAGACCGTTCAGCGCCATCATGCCGAAGGCGGCCGAGAGACCCGCAAACAGAATCGTCCACTCATACGCCGGTATAATGAAGGCAGGCCAGGAGAACAGGGGCCGGCCCGCGATGTTCAGCGGGTAGCTCCACACGTTCACCCAGGTCTCCATCAGGTACGCGGTAGTCAGGCCCATCAGTCCGCCCAGCAGACAAACGAGCGGCACCCGATTGGTGTGGACGTTGAGCGCCTCGGCTGCCTCTTCCACCGGATAGGGAGTGTAGCACTCCATGCGGCGGTAGCCGGCAGCACGCGCAGCCTCCGTAGCCTGCACCAGCTCGGTCGGCGTGTTGAACTCGGCGAGCAGTCCGTAGATTCCTTCACGCGGTGGCATTAGACAGTCTCCTCAATGGCATGCTCTGCCTCTCCGCCCCGGTCCACCTTGGTCTGCGGCAGCATCATGCGGATCTCCGACATCGGGATCATCGGCAGGAAGCGGACGAAGAGGAAGAACAGGAACGTAAACAGGCCCATCGTTCCGATGTAGATGATGTAGTCCCAGAAGGTAGCGCGATAGGTTCCCCAGCTGGAGGGCAGGTAGTCGCGATAGAGGCTGGTCACAACGATGACGAAGCGCTCAAACCACATACCCGTGTTCACAATCAGCGAGAGCACGAACAGGTACGCAACATTGACACGCAGCTTGCGGCTCCAAAGCGAGGTCAGCGGAATGGCGATGTTCGTCAGGATCAGCATCCAGTACGCCCAGCCCATGGGGCCAAACATACGGTTCCACATCATGAAGAACTCCCAGTGGCTGGCCGAGTACCACGACATGAAGACCTCCATGCCGTAGCCGTAGGCCACAATGCCGCCTGTGCCCAGCATCACCTTGGCCATGTTGTCCAGGTGGCGCAGCGTAACCAGGTCGTCCAGGTTGTAGAACTTGCGGATCGGAATCGCCAGCGTCAGCACCATGGCAAAGCCGGAGTAGATGGCGCCCGCAACGAAGTAGGGCGGGAAGATCGTGGTATGCCAGCCCGCCAGCGACGCCACAGCGAAGTCAAAGCTGATGACCGTATGCACCGAGAGCACCAGCGGGGTGGAGAGACCGGCCAGCAGCAGCGAGGCCGTCTCATACCGCATCCAGTGCCGCGTGGAACCACGCCAGCCCAGCGACAGAATGCCGTACGCGGTCTTGGCCAGCGGCATCGTCGCGCGGTCGCGCAGGGTGCCGAAGTCCGGGATCATACCGACATACCAGAAGACGATGGAGATGGTCGCGTAGGTCGACACCGCGAACACGTCCCAGGCCAGAGGACTGCGGAACTGCGGCCAGACGTTCATGGTGTTCGGGTAAGGGAAGAGCCAGTAGGCCAGCCACGGGCGTCCCACGTGGATGAGCGGGAAGGTACCGGCGCAGACCACGGCGAAGATCGTCATGGCCTCGGCGAAGCGGTTGATCGAGTTGCGCCAGGTCTGCTTGAACAGCAGCAGAATCGCTGAGATCAGCGTGCCGGCGTGGCCGATACCGATCCACCACACAAAGTTGATGATGGCGAAGCCCCAGGCGCCCGGAATCGTCACGCCCCAGATGCCTACGCCTTTCAGGAACAACCAGGTCAGGCCGATGACCAGCCCGGTGGCGACCGTGGCTCCCACGATAAGACCGAAGAACCAGCCCAGCGGGGTGTTGGACGTCAGGACAATGCCCGCAATCTTCTGCGTGACAGACTTGAAGTTATGGCCCGGCGCGATGACCGCATACTCACCGGTACGCGGATCGATCATCGGATCGAGGTTCGGATCTTGGAGAGGTACTTTCGTCGCCATTTATGCCAGCTCCGGGTTGGGGTTGATGACGCCGGCCGTGTACGTGGTGCGCGGACGGAAGTTCAGATCCGCCAGAACCGGGTAGTCCCGCTCCTCGGCCTTCCGCTTGGCGACCTTGCTTGCCTTGTCGTTGATATTGCCGAAGGTGATGGCGCTGGTCGGGCAGGCCTGCTGGCAAGCCGTTACCACATCGCCGTCGCGAACCTCGCGGTTCTCCTTGTCGGCCTGGATCTTGGCTGCCTCAACACGCTGCACGCAGTAGCTGCACTTCTCCATGACGCCACGCGAGCGAACCGAGACATCGGGATTGCGCATGAACTTCAGGCTCTCCGTCTCGTAGTCCGAGTACAGCAGGAAGTTGAACCGGCGCACCTTGTAGGGGCAGTTGTTCGAGCAGTAGCGCGTACCCACGCAGCGGTTGTACACCATGGTGTTGATGCCCTCTGGCGTATGCACCGTGGCACCCACCGGGCAGACCTGCTCGCAGCCCGCGTTCTCGCAGTGCTGGCAGGCCATCGGCTGGAAGTGTGCGCGCGGCGCGTGCAGGTCACCCTCAAAGTAGGTGTCAATGCGCAGCCACTGCATGTTGCGGCCCACCTTGACCTGCTCACGACCCACCACCGGAATGTTGTTCTCCGCATAGCAGCTGACGATGCAGGCGTTGCAGCCGATGCAGCTGTTCAGGTCGATCGCCATGCCCCAGGCGTTCTGGATCTTGAGGGACGAAGGATCGGTCTTCTCGTAGTTCCAGGCATCCGGGAAGAAGCTTTCGTCCTTCTTCGGCGTCTCGCCCTCAACCCCGTAGCCCACCTTGTTCACCAGTGAGCCAGAGGCGCCCTCGTGGGCAAAGTCCGGATTCTTCTTGACCTCTTCGAGCGTGGCGTAGCGGATGATGCCGCGCTCCATCGCCTCATGCCCGGCCAGCGAGTACGTGCCGTTGGCATCGGAGAGCGGCTGATTCAGGTCATGCTGCGCAAAGGCACCACGGTGCTCGATGTTGTGCACCTTGGTGACGCAAAGATCGTACGTGCCACTCAGCTTGGTGAGCTTGGCGTCCGCGCCAGACAGGACCGCCGTCGTGGTGCGCAGCGTGTAGGCATTGAAGCCCACGCCAGCACCGACACGACCAGCCTCCGCACCGCGACCAAAGCCCAGATGCACCGTAATCACATCGTCAGGATGACCGGGAGCCACGAGAACCGGCACCACGACCTTGCGGCCAGTCAGCTCCAGCTCCGCCTTGTCGTTCTCCTCCACGCCCAGCTTGGCCATGGTGTTCAGGCTCATCAGCGCGGCGTTGTCCCAGCTCAGGTTGGTTACCTGCTTGGGCAGCTCCTGCAGCCAGCCAACATTCGCAAAGCGACCGTCATAGAGCGAAGGGTCAGGCCGGAACGAGATCTCGATGCCGCCGCCTGCCGGTGCTGCCAGCCCAGCGGCCTTGGGCGCACCTACGCTCTTCGGCGCAAAAGTCGTACCCTCAACCCAGCCGTCATGCAGCGCCTTGCGCCAGCCTGCGGCAAAGTCGCCCTGAATATAGCCGCGCGCCGTGGCCTGCACCGCCTCGTACGCAGAGCCCTGCGGGTTCGCCAGCAGCGTCTGCAGCACGTCGTGGGCCTGCTTGCCGCCGTACAGCGGATCGATCATCGGCTGCACGATCGAGATCGTGCCATCGTAGGCACGCGCATCGGTCCAGCTCTCCAGATAATGCGCCTTGTTGATGTGCCAGGTCGCAACCGAGCCCGTCTCATCCACATGGGTGCCCAGGTGCACCGTGACCGGCACCTTCGCAAAGGCGGTCGGAAACTCCAGATCCGCCGGGGCACTGTAGTTAGGATTGTTGCCCAGCACCACCAGCCACTGCACCTTGCCGGCGTTCATCTCGGCCACCAAGGACTTCAGATCAGCCAGCTGCTCGCTCGGCATGGGAACCACAGTGTCGGTGTACACCACCGTCTTGCCCACGGCGCCAAGCGCCTCGTTCAGGGCATACGCGGCCGCGTGCACCGCCGGCGAAGCCTGTTCGCCCGGGATCACCACCGCCTTGCCCGCACTCTTCTTCAGATCTGCGCTGAGGGCAGCAAAGTACTTCTTCTGCTCGTCGGTGGCCCCGGCTGGTGCCGTGCCCGCCACCAGCGCCTGCGCAAACGCAGCGATCTCACTGGGCTTCAGCGCCAGGCGATGCTCCGCCTTGAAACCGGTCACCGTCGGCATGCTCTCCACGACGTACAGGCGGTTCATCGGCTTGCCTTCTTCGTAGCGATGCCGCTCGGCATACGCCGCCGCCAGAGGCAGGAAGCCCGGGTGCGCAATGCCACCCAGGAAGTCCGCATCCAGCGAGAGGATGACGTCTGCTTCGTCCAGCTTGTACTGCGCATCCACGTAGCTGCCAAACGCAGCCTTCGAGGCCGCGCGCGCGGAGTCGCGATTCACCGGCTCCCACTGCACCAGCTTGGCCTGCGGGTACGCCGCCTGCACCTGCTTCCACTGCTCGGCAAGCGTGGGTGAGGTGATGGTCTCGCTCAGGAAGTAGATACCCTGGCCGCCCAGCGTCTGCTTGGCCGCTGCGGTGAATGCCTGCTGGAAGGCCTCCCAGGTGGAGTTCTCGCCGCGGTAGACGACATGCTGCGAACGATCCGGATCGTACAGGTCGAGCAGCGTGGCCTGCGTCAGCGCGTCCGACTTGCCGAGCGACATGGGATGCTCGGGGTTGCCATCCACCTTGATGGGGCGGAACGCATCGGACTTGACCAGCACCGGCACGGCACCGGTGGGGAAGGGGAACGCCGTGGCGAAGTACATCGGCTTGCCCAGGACCAGGTCCTCGGGCTGCTTGACGTAGGGGAAGATCGGCTCGTCGGGCTGCTTGGTGCAACCAGCCAGGCCAGCCAGCGCCAGCGACGCGCCCATCACCTTCAGGAAGCCGCGGCGGCTGACAGCGTCCACCCACTCGTTGGCACCTGCCTGACGCGGAAACTCCTCGCGCATCAGCTCGTGAAACTCTTCCGTCTCCGCCAGCTCGTCCAGATTCTTCCAGAACCGCCGGCCCGTCTTGCCCGTCAGCTTCGCCTGCACCTCTGCCAGCGTCAGCTTCGCTTTGGCAATCTGGGTCACCACTACGGGTTGTGTTGCCTCTGACTTCATCTCAGCCATCGTCTCTTCTGTTCCAGTCCGAGTCATTGATTTTCCGGTCATTATCGGTGACACGTCTCGCAGCTTGACAGCTCATTCGGCGTGCGGATGTGGTACTGCGCGGTCAGGTACTTGCCCAGCTCGATCTGACTGGTGAACTTGACGTAAGTCGCTGGCATCACCAGCGGAGCCGCAGGCGCGCCATCGACGTTCGGCACAGCCGCGCCGCTCGCGGCACCCTCCACCATCGCCACTTCAGGCCCGCTGGCATTGGGATCCTTCGTGGTGCAGACCACGTTCTGCGCGGTGGCGCCACCCTTGACCGTGCTGCTGCACCAGACCGGCTTGTCGCTCGAGGGGCCAGTCCAGGCCATGTTGTAGATCTCGCTGGTGGGACGCAGGTTGACCGCCGGGTTGCGATGGCAGTTCAAGCACCACTCCATCTGCAGCGTGTTCTGCTGGTACATCAACGGCATCTGGTCCACACGGCCGTGGCAGCTTGCGCAGCCAATGCCCTTGTTCACGTGGATGTCGTGGTTGAAGTACACATAGTCCGGCAGGTCATGCACGCGGATCCACTGGATGGACGCGCCCGTCGCCCAGCTCTGCCGCACAGGCTCCAGCAGGTTCGCATTCGTCCAGATCTGCGCATGGCAGTTGATGCAGGTCTTGGTAGGAGGAATGCCCGCGTAGGCAGCCTTCTCAACCTGCGTGTGACAGTACTGGCATTGCAGCCCAAGCCCCTCAACGTGGTGCTTGTGGCTGAACGGTACCGGCTGATCCGGCCGCTGGCCCTGACGGGTCACCCAGGGAGAGCGCTGCAACTGGTCCAGTGCTACGCCCAGCGCGATCACGATCAGACCTGTCAACACCAGGCTGAAGCGGGCCAGCGCGTTCGAACTGCGGTCAAAAACTTGCGCCATGAGTGCGTTCCTGCTCCCTCTTCGCTCTGCGAGAGGTCTAAATAAGCTGTAGACCGGTATTTATTGCCTTTACCACCCCGGCCGTCAAGCGTGTTCCGTTGTCGTGGGCCTGCGTAGAGCAAGGCCCATTCAAAAAACTAATCCTTGAGATTCCGAGTATAGCAGTGGAAAACGCTCCGGAAACGTCGCGTCCGAATACCGTAAGCCTATTTTTATTCACTACGTACGCCGGGTGTTTGTGATGCCCATCACCGCTGCTACAACATCTCGTATACACCCCCGCAATTCCCGGAAAATCCCTACAAAATAGCGGCAATCGCGGGTCGTTCCAAGATGGGCCGGCCCTGGTAACTCCTCCGCCAATATCGACCATTTTGGTCGTAGTTTTCCGTGCCGGTTTTCGCACAACGCACCCACGGGATTCCACAGGCGCGCTACCTTGGTAGCCATGCCTCGCCCGACCGTTGTCAGCCGTCCGCCCCGTTATGATCACGCCCGCGCCCTGGCCGAACTGGCAGCCGCCGACCCCCGCCTGGGGCGCCTGATTGAGCGCGCCGGCCCCTTCACCCTGCGCGTCGCCGGGGGCCAGACGCCCTTTGAGGCGCTGGCTGAGTCCATCGTCTACCAGCAGCTACACGGCAAGGCCGCCGCCACCATTCATCGGCGCATGCTGGAGTCCTTCGTGCCCGTCTGCGGCGAGGTCGCGCCCGGAGTGCCCGCGCACCCCGGCCCGCAACACCTGCTGGACTGCCCGAACGAGCAGCTGCGCGGCGCGGGCCTGTCGCACAACAAGATGCTGGCCCTGCGCGACCTGGCCGCCAAGACGCTGGACGGCACCGTGCCCACGCTGGCCCGCATCCGGCGCATGTCGGACGACGCCATCATCGAGCACCTGACCCAGGTGCGCGGCATCGGCCGCTGGACGGTGGAGATGATGCTGATCTTCCGGCTGGGCCGCCCGAACGTGCTGCCGGTGGCCGACTACGGCGTGCGCAAGGGCTTCGCGCTGACCTTTGGCAGGTTGAAGCCTACCGACAAGGTGACCCCGGCCGACCTGCCCGCGCCCGACGTGATGCGCAGACGCGCCCGGCGCTGGCAGCCCTGGTGCTCGGTAGCCAGCTGGTACCTGTGGCGCGCCTGCGACCTGGCCAAGGCAGACGCCACGCAGGCCTGACCCGCGCGGCGCGAGCACCAGCCGCCCCACCGGGGCAGCAGAGGTACGACGTTTGCGGCATCCACAAGTGCCTGGTTCGCGGTAGGCTTACATCACCGCTATGCCCAAGACCAAATCCGGCATGTACAACGTCGCTCAGCTCTCCCGGGCTGCAATCCCAAACCGCCGCTATGTTTGCGTGCACGGACACTTCTACCAGCCGCCGCGCGAGAACCCCTGGCTGGAGACGGTCGAGGTGCAGGACTCTGCCGCGCCCTATCACGACTGGAACGACCGCATCACGGCCGAGTGCTATGCGCCCAACGGCGCCGCGCGCATTGTCGATACCAAGAGCCATAACGAGATCATCCGCATCGTCAACAACTACGCGCGGATGAGCTTCAACTTCGGGCCCACTCTGCTGAGCTGGCTGCAGGCCAAGGCCCCGCGTACCTATCGCATGATTCTGGATGCGAACCGGGTGAGCGCGCAGCGGTTCAGCGGCCATGGCTCGGCGCTGGCCCAGGTCTACAACCACATCATCATGCCGCTGGCGAACCGACGCGACGCGCTGACCCAGATCCGCTGGGGCATTGCGGACTTTGAGTCGCGCTTTGGCCGCCGCCCCGAGGGCATGTGGCTGGCGGAGACCGCCGCCAACCGCGCCGTGCTGGATATGCTGGCGCTGGAAGGCATCAAGTTCACCATTCTGGCGCCGAACCAGTGCGCGCGGGTGCGCAGGCTGACCGACGCGGCCGATGCCCCCTGGACCGAGACACCGAATGACACGGTCGATACGACGCGGCCCTACCTGGTCAAGCTCGACAGCGGCCGCAGCATCGCCGTCTTCTTCTACAACGGCCCGGCCTCGCGCGCCATTGCGTTTGAGGGTCTGCTGAACAGCGGCGAGGCCTTTGCCGGCCGACTGCTGGCCAGCCTGCGGACTCCCGCCCAGGGCGAGATCGCCGAGGCGCAACTGGCCCACGTGGCCACCGACGGCGAGAGCTACGGCCACCACCATCGTCACGGCGAGATGGCCCTGGCCTATGCGACCCACTGGATTGACGAGGGTGACGCAGCCCAGCTGACCAACTATGGTGAGTTTCTGGAGCGCTTTCCGCCGCAGTGGGAGGCAGAGATCGTGGAGAACTCCTCGTGGTCCTGCGCGCATGGCGTGGAGCGCTGGCGCTCCGACTGCGGCTGCAACGGCGGCAAGCCGGGCTGGAACCAGGCATGGCGCGGGCCGCTGCGCGAGGCCCTGGACTTTCTGCGCGACACCACAGCTCCGCTGGCTGAGACGCTGGCGCAGAGCCTGCTGAAGGATCTGTGGTCCGCACGCGATGCCTACATCCAGGTGATTCTGGATCGCTCGCAGGCCAGCATTGACCGCTTTTTTACCGCGCACGCCAACCATGCGCTCTCGCAGGCGCAGCGGACCGCCGCGCTGGAGCTGATGGAGCTGGAGCGTCACACGCAGTTGATGTACACCTCCTGCGGCTGGTTCTTTGACGAGATCTCCGGCATTGAGACCGTGCAGATTATTGCCTACGCGGGCCGCGTGCTGCAGCTAGCCGCCAAGCTCTTCGGCGCGCCCGGTGCAGCGCTGGAGGCACGCTTCCTCGACATTCTGAGCCACGCCAAGAGCAACGTGGCCGAGATGAAGGACGGGGCAGAGGTCTACCGCCGCTACGTGGCCAACATGCGCGTGGGGCTGGAGCAGGTAGGCGCGCACTACGCCATCAGCTCCATCTTCCGCACCTACCCGGAGGACGGCGAGCTGTTCTGCTATGACCTGCACCGCGACTCGCATGAGGTCTTCACCTCAGGCCGGGGACGCGTCGCGCTGGGCCGCGCGCTCATCAACTCGCGCATTACGGAGGAGGCGGAGACCATCTGCTTTGCCGTGCTGCACCTGGGCGATCAGAACCTCTCGGCCGCGGTGCGTCGCTACAATCCGGAAGACTCGCACGAAGTGCAGGGCTTTGAGCGCTTCTCGCAGGAGATTGGTGCCGCCATGCGGCGTGCCAACCTGCCCGAGGTGATCCGCCTCATCGACCGCTTCTTTGCTCAGAGCAGTGCGGGCAACGGCCCAGCCAACGCCAACACCGGCTACTCCCTTACCTCGTTGTTTGCCGACGAGCAGCACCGCATTCTGCGCACCATCCTGAACCAGACCATGGACGAGATGGAGGAGTCGCTGCGCAAGATCTACGAGGATCACGCCTCGCTGATGCACTTCCTGACGGAGTCCGGCATCTCACCGCCCCCGGCCCTGGCCCTGGCGGCCGGCTTTGCGATCAACGCCAGCCTGCGCCGCGCGCTGGACTCGGAACAGTTTGATGGCGACGAGATCTCCGCGTTGCTGGCGCGCGCCGCAGCCGATGGCGTGGCGCTGGACACCCAGCTGCTGAGCTATACCGCGGGCCTGCGCATGAAGCGCGCCATGGTGCGGCTGGAGGCCTCGCTGGGCGGCGAGAACAATATAACCACCACGCTGGGCACAGCCCTGGCCATTGCCGAGACGCTGCGCACCATGCCGTTTGAGGTGAATCTGTGGCAGGCCCAGAACATCTGGAACGACCTGCTGCGGCATACCGACCGCGACCACTGGACCTCAGAGTGGCGAGAAGACTTCCGCAAGCTGGGCCGCGCGCTCAACATCGCCGTGGACCGGCTGGTAATCGAGGAGGGCGTCTCGGCCTTTTAGCCGGGCGCCCGCCCGGGCATCGGGAAGCGGTATTCTCTTCTCGTACCCTGCAGTGCAGACCACATCCCGCGGCGACCGCTTGTCTACGATCCCAGAGCCACGACCAACCTACGACACGCCTCCGACTCAGAATCTGGTCGCGCCCAACCGTTTCTTCTGGATCGCGCTGCCCTACGCGATCTACATCGGCTTTACCACCAATGGCACGGTCTCGCTGCTGCTGCGCCGGGCAGGCATGCCGGTGGATCACGTCGCCAACGCGATCGCGCTGCTCGGCATCCCTTCGTCGATCTACTTTCTGTGGAGCCCGCTGGCCGACATCTGGACCTCGCGCCGCGTCTGGCATCTGCTCTCCACCGTAGCCTCGGCCGCAGCCCTGGCCGTGGGTTGCCTGCTGCTGGAGCACAGCCCGCAGCTGGCCGTCTGGACGTTCTTCGCCGGCCTCATCTTCTGCATGTTGATCTCTGCCGCCTTTGGCGGACTGATGGCCTCCATGATTGCGCCAGAGGGGCGCACCCGCGCCAGCGCCTGGGTGCAGGCCAGCAATCTGGGCGGCGGAGCCATCGGGCCGGGCATCATTCTGTACCTGGCCCTGCACCTGCGCCTGTACCTGTGGGTGCCGCTGGCAACGCTGCTGCTGCTGCTGCCCGCCGTGCTGGTGCTGTCGCTGCGCGAGCCGCCGCATCGGCCCAGCCCCGGCTTTCGCGAGCACCTGCGCCGCGTAGGCCATGAGCTGCGCGACACCTGCCTGACCAGCAAGAACTTCTTCGGCCTGCTGCTGTTGCTGCTGCCGCCCGGCGCCGGTGCCCTGATCGGTCTGCTGCCCGCCATCTCGCCGGACTACAACGTCTCCGGCTCGGCCGTGGTGTGGATCAACGGCATCGGCGGCGGATCGTTGCTGGCGCTGGGCTGCCTGGCCGGAATCCTGCTGCCGCGCTTTGACCGCCGCGTGGCCTACGCGCTCTCCGGCACGGTCAACGCGTTGCCGGCCTTCTACCTGGCCTTTGCGCGGCCCTCGTACCAGGTCTACATGGTGGGAACCATCGTGTACCTGTTTGCCATCGGCATTACCTGCACGCTCTCGATGGACCTGATGCTGGATATCGTGGGTGCGGTCGGCCACTCCGGCAGTCTGCGCTTCTCCATTCTGTCGTCGCTCTCCTACGTGCCCACCGCGTACATGACGTGGCTCGAAGGCCGGGCCGCAACCACCTACGGCTTCCGCGGCGTGCCTGCGCTGGAGGCGATCAGCTCCCTGGTAGACCTGCCGCTGATCGCACTGTGGCTCTGGTACCGGCGGCGCGAACGGCCCGACACCGCCTAGGCGCGGCCCAGTGCCCGCCAGCGCAGCAGGTACAGGCCCACCAGAGCCAGGCCGCCGAGCGCGGCACTCCGCAAGCCCCAGGCAAAGAGCGGGTCACGATACTCAAGCTGCACCGCGTGAACATCCGACGGCAGCCGAAGGTGCATCATGCCATCTGCCGAGGCCGGTACCTGCGCACAGCCATGCTGCGTGCAGGCCACAAAGCCGGGCGTGTTGGTGTAGGCCACGGTCAGCTCGTCTGGCGGCGCCCCCGGCCACGCAATGGCCAGCGTGTTGACCCCCATCTGCCACTGCAACGGGACGGGAGCAGACGGGGCGTGCGACCAGCGGACACGCGCCGCGGCCAGCGGATCCTGCCACAGCTGCCAGCCCTGCTGCTGCGCCACCAGGTGTAGACCGCGCGGCGGCAGTAGCGACGCAACGTCGGCATCATCGGGGTCCACCACGTAATAGCGCACGCCCCAGCTTCGGAAGCGATCCAGCACGGCCGCGTCCACCGCATCAGGGAACGCGCCCGTGTGGTAGTCCGTAATCCTGCCGGCAAAGCCGCCCGGCGCGCCATCGCGACTCAACAGCGGCTCGTAGCCCAGCAGGTTGTCGCCGTTCCAAAGCTCCGCGTAGTCAAAGCCCAGCAGCGGCTCCTGCACGGCGACGCGGTGGTTGGAGTCCAGCTTGCGAGCCAGAAAGAGGTACCGCGCCGAACCCATCTGCTGCGCCCACGGGCTCTCAATCGGCACCCGGTACGGTCGCACCCGCCAGGCGTGCGTGGGCAGCACCAGGAACATCGCAATCCAGCTCAGCAGCACCAGCGCCAGGCAGAAGCGACGCCACTCCGCCGTCATGCGATCCAGCACCAGCGCCGCCAGCATCAGCTGGAAGAAGCCGCTGAAGTACACCAGCTTGAACGGCCAGCGAAACCGGTTGAGCACCGGCACGTGGTACAGCACCGGGCCCAGCAGATTCCAGCACCACAGCAGGGCCAGCACACAACAGCCCAGGCACAGCAGGGCCAGCCGCCGTCGCCGCGGCTGCCAGCGCCACAACGCGACGGCCGCATAGGCCGAGAGCAACGTGGGAACCACGCCCAGATACGACTGGTAAGGAATCTGCGTGATGCCCTCAGCCGTGAAGTGCAGCTGATAAAACGCAAACAGCTGCCCGAACAGCCATGCCAGCGGTGTCATGGTCAGCTCAGAGAATTTGAGATACGGCAGCGCCGAGCTGCGATCCACCGAGAGCGCTGCGGCCCGCATCATGGGCAGCAGAAGCGGCAGGCACGCCAGCAGCGTGGGCACGTACAGCAGCAGGTAGCGGCGAAGCCTCGTCCAGCGCTGGCCACGTGCGCCCACCAGCAGCCAGCCGGAGGCAAAGATCGCCTCAAACAGCAGCGCCAGCACAAAGTACTGCGGATGGCCACAGAAGAAGAGCAGCGTGCGCGCGGCCACCAGCAGGGCTGCGTCGCGGAGGCTGGGTCGACGCAGGTAGCGCAGCGCCAACAGCAACAACCATGGGAACCAACCGCCCAGCATCAGCTCCGTCGGCCAACTGCGACCGGTCCACAGGGCAAAGCCACTGAGCGTGCCAAGTGACGCCACCACCGCTGCCGTGCGGCGGACGCCCAGCATGCGCAGCAGCAGCAACATGCCCGCAACCGCCATGGAAAGGTGCAGCCAGGCCAGCAGATCGATGGTGGCGTCGTAGTGCCCAAAGACCACCCGGCTGAGCAGAAGCGCAGGATAAATGGGCAGGTACAGCACCCCGGACTGCCCCGTGGCAAAGTGCGGCGTGCCCGCAAAGATGTGGAAGTTGTACAAGGGGAACGAGCCCTGCCGCAGGCTGCGCAGGTTGAAGACGTAGCGCGGCAGATGCTGCTCCAGCCCGTCGTCCTGCAGAAAGTAGTAGGGGCTGCGCAGCTCCAGGGCCGCCAGCAGCAGCCAGGCCAGGCCCAGGGCCGGCAGCAGCCCGCTGCGCCATTGGCTCCGCAGCCAGCCTGCCATGCGTTGCCTAGCTCCGCCAGCGCAGCGTGACGGGCTCGCGCAGGGGGTGGTCGCCGGTGCCCTTCAGGCGCGCCTGCTTCAGGGCGAAGTACCACTTGGCGGGCTTATCGGCGTCGTCGATCAACATGAGGGCGGGGTTAGAGCGCAGCCCCTCGGCCTGCTCCACCATGGTCTGCTGGTCCTGCGCGACAAAGCGCTTGCCAAAGAACATGGCGATGGGCTTGACCAGCGGCACGTGGTAGAAGACGTTCCACGCCGCGCACACGTCGATGCGACAGGTGGAGGGCGTGACCGGCGTGACCGTGGTGAGGCTGGCAAACCACTTGGGCCCGCAGCGGATGGTCTCATACCGGCGGTTGGGCAGCACAAAGTCGATGGTAGTGGTGATGGGCTCGCCGTAGACGCCCAGCAGCTTATACGGCGCGCTGTTGCCGCTGGGCGCATGCGCCACCATGCGGAAGCCCGCGTTGCGCCCGCGGTGCAGATCGTCGCGAATCGCCTCAAACTGCTTGGCCTTCTGGTGGATGCTGGCCCGGCTGCGCCACCACCACGCCTGGTGCACAAACGGTCCGTGCGCCGGATCCATGAGGCCGATGATGCCGTGGTCCACGTTGCAGGGCAGGTCCGCCACCAGGTGAGCCGTGCGATACCGATCGCTGAACTTGGGCACCTCGGGCACCGGCGGCAGTTCCACGCTCAGGCTGCGGCCGGCACCTGCCTCCGGCACATACACCCACGCATAGCCGTCGCGCTGCTGGCAGGGGAAGGCCTGCGCGAAGACCCGGGTGGGCTCCAGCGTGTCGTGCGGGGTGAGCGACGGAATATGCTCGCAGCGGCCGCCACAGGGCTCAAACTCCCAGCCGTGGTACTTGCAGGTCACGCGCTCGCCGTCAAACCACCCGGCCGAGAGTGGAATGCCGCGGTGCGGACACATGTCGCGCAGGGCAAACAGACTGCCGTCCCGCTTGCGGCCCAGGACCATGGGAATGCCGAGCAGCAGCGCCTTGGTCATGCGGCCCGCGCGCAGCTCGC
Organism: Acidobacteriota bacterium; assembly: GCA_028872955.1. Taxonomy (GTDB): domain Bacteria; phylum Acidobacteriota; class Terriglobia; order Terriglobales; family Acidobacteriaceae; genus Edaphobacter. The sequence continues at coordinate 6,894 of JAGWNX010000048.1, read as the reverse complement.
TTGCCCGCAGCGCCGGGTACCAGTCGCCAAAGATCAGCTCAGTAGACGGACCCGCCCCCGCCAGTTGCACCAGATCGCTCATGCCCTTAGCTTATCCATCGTCGTGACCACACCAGTGTATCCGCCATTGCACCCTTGCCGGTGCCCCGCGGAGCCATACACTAGGCTGGTGAACCTGCGCGCACCTGACCAGACAACCCCGCCCCAGCCCACGCCTGTCACGCGGCCTGTGCTGCTGGCGCTCTGGTTTGCGCTGTACGGCAGCTACACGCTGCTGACGCCGCCGCTGCTGGACGACGCCGACTCCGTACACGCCGAGGTGGCGCGCGAGATGCTGCTGCGCCACGACTACGTGACGCTCTATGCCAACGGCATCCGCTACCTGGAGAAGGCACCGCTGCTGTACTGGTCCATGGCCGGGTGCTTCCACCTGTTTGGTGTACACGCCTGGGCAGCACGCCTGCCGCTGGCCGCCACCGTGCTGGCGCTGGCGCTGCTGCTGGAGCACTTTGCCCGCAACGCCTTTCGCTCCGCAAACGCCGGGCTGTACGCCGGGCTTACGCTGCTGACCAGCTTCGGCATCTTCATCTTCACGCGCATCACCATCCCAGACGCGATGGTGTGTCTGTGGCTGGCCCTCGCCCTGTATGCCTACTGGCATACGGAGCAGTCACCGGAGCTGCCGCCGCCGCTGCCCTGCTACGTGTTCGCCGTAGCCTGTGCGCTCAACATCCTGACCAAGGGCCTGATCGGTCTGGTCTTTCCGCTGGGCACCGTGCTGCTGCACCTGCTGCTGACCCGCGGCTGGCGCCGGGGGCTGCAGCGGCTGGCGGAGTTCCATCCGGTCACCAGCAGCGGGCTGTTTCTGCTGGTGGCTGCGCCGTGGCACATCCTCATCGCGCTGGCCAACCCCACGCAGGGCCACCCCGCGCCGGTGCGTTGGCTGGCCGGTCACCTGCAGGTGCCGCTGCCCACCCAGGGCAACGTCCACGGCTGGGCGTGGTTCTACTTCCTCAACGAGCATCTCTTCCGCTACCTGAACGTGCGCGTGCCACGCGACTACGACACGGTGCCGCTGGCGCTCTTCTGGGGTCTGCTGCTGGTGTGGATGATGCCGTGGTCTGCCTTTCTGCCCGGCGCGCTGGCCCAGGTGCCGGTATGGAAGGTGCTGAACCGTGCCCGCCTGACCCAGCGCGACCGCACCCTGCTGCTGCTGGGCCTGTGGGCCGCGCTGCCGATGGTCTTCTTCTCCTTCTCCACCCGGCAGGAGTACTACGTGCTGCCCGCCATCCCCGCGCTGGCACTGCTTCTGGCTGGCTGGCTGGCCGACGAGGCGGAGGAAGCCGCCAGCTTCCGCGTGCCCAGCCCGCACGTCACCAGCGGCATCCGCACCGCCACCGTGCTGCTGTGCCTGGGTACCGTGGCTGCGCTGGCTGCAGGCTTTCTGGTGCTGCACGCGCCCGTGCCCACGCCCAATACCGACCTCTCCACCCTGCTGGCCCAGAACCCCAGCGACTACGCGCTCTCCTTTGGCCACTTTCTTGATCTGAACGGCCCCGCCCTCGGTGCCTTTCACGATCCGCTGACCATCACCGCCTGGTCGCTGGCCGGCGGCACGCTGCTGAACTGGCTGCTGCGCCGCAACTACCGCCCCCACGCCGCCAACCTGGCCCTGGCCGCCGGGGCCACCGGCTTTCTACTGGCCGCACACCTGGCGTTGCAGATCTTTGCCCCGGTGCTGAGCTCGCACCAGCTGGCCACGGTGATGGCCCCACTGCTGAGCCCGGCCGAGAGCAAGGTGCCGGACCTCATCATCCTGCACGGTGAGTACGAGGCCGGCAGCACGCTGGGCTTCTACCTGCGCCGGCCCATTGGGGACCCGCGCGCGGTGGCCGGTCTGGGCCAGGCCAGCGGCCTCGCCCAGCCTATCCACATTCTGGACGGACGCAGCTCGAACCTCTGGTATGGCTCCTACTTTGCCGATGCGCCCGACATCTTTGAGACCAACGAGACCCTGCGCCAGAAGTGGCTGAGCCCACGCCGCATCTTCCTCTGGCAGGACGTCTCCACCCCGCTGCCCCCCCTGCCCACCCAACCCTTCTTCATCACCCAGTCGGGCGGCAAAGAGATCCTGAGCAACCAGCCGAATCCGTACTGAGTGCCGCCAGCCCCGGTCCCTCGCCTCAGCGAATCCGTCCCATGGCTGTGCGGAAGAGGGTCTCGAAGTCCGCGGAGGCGGTGTCCTCCAGGGCGGCGCTCACGGCCTTCTCTGCAGCCGGGCGCGGGTAACCCAGGTTGACCAGGGCGGAGAGAACGTCCTCGCCCAGGGAGCCGTGGGCGATGGCTGAGGCGGGCGAGGCCAATGCGGTGGCCAGGTCGTCCAGCTTGTCCTTCAGCTCCAGCACCACGCGCTCCGCAGTCTTTTTACCAATGCCGGGCACCTTGGTCAGCATGGCGTGGTCGCTGCTGCGAATGGCCGTCACCAGACGCTCCGGCGCGATGCCGCTCAGCACCGTGAGCGCGAGCTTGGGCCCAATGCCGCTGACGCCGATGAGCCGCTCAAAGAGCGTCTTCTCCTGTCGCTCGGCAAAGCCGAAGAGGGCGATCTGGTCTTCGCGCACGTGGGTGTGGATGTGCAGCGCGGACTCCGCACCCTCCGCCGGGAGGCTGGTAAAGGTCGTCACCGAGATGTTGACGTCGTACCCGACGCCGCCACACTCCACCACGGCCTGGTAAGGTGCCTTGGCGATCAGCCGTCCGCGCAGATGAGCAATCATGCAGCCTGATTGTAGCCCGGCGTGGGAACTTTGCCTCCCACCGGCGTGGGAAAAACACTTCCCAAAGCCACCGCCGCCAGGCTCCTGGCGGTAGTTACCAGTGAGTTAATGTCTGGCCAGGCATCGCGCAAGATGCACAAAAATATAGGCTTAATTCAAAGTAAGAAACCTGCAAATTTTTGCAGGAGAGGCGCAACTCTCCATAAGGCTTGGCCGTTGGCTTGCTACTACAGCAGGCACGATGAGCCTGCAAGACCACAACTCGACCCGAGTGCAGCCCGGCAGCCGCAGGGGGGAAGCCAGTCTGGTTCCCGTAGCCCAGATGTGCGAGATCTGCAGCCTGGTGCTGTGCCGTATCTTGGTAACAAGGCTCTCCGGCTCCAGTAAAGGAGGGCTCTAGCGTGGAGATCCTGGTGAACTTCTTTGAGGCGGGATACCGGATGCTGGTGATCTGGCTGGCCGTGGCGCTCCACCAGGTGCCGGGAGCGGTGGCTCCGGGGCTGGGCCAGGGGTACTGGCACACGCAGGGCAACCAGATTCTGGACGCGCGCAATCATCCGGTGCGGATTACGGGCATCAACTGGTACGGGTTTGAGACGCCGCGAGGCATCCCGGGCGGGCTGGACGTGCAGGACTACCGGGTGATTCTGAAGGCAGCCCAGCAGAACGGCTACAACACGCTGCGTCTGCCCATCAGCAATGAGATGCTGGAGCATCCCAGCGTGCCGCAGGCCATCCGGTTTGCCAACCAGGGCGGCAGCATCAACACCGACCTGAAGGGCCTGACCTCGGTACAGATCCTGGACAAGATCATCCAGTACGCGGGCACTCTGGGCCTGAAGGTGATTCTGGACGACCACCGCTCTGAGGCTGGCGATGGCCCGGAGATGAGCGGGCTATGGTACACGCAGGCCTACCCGGAGGGTGCCTGGATCGCCGACTGGCAGATGCTGGCCAAGCGCTACCAGGGCAACCCCACCGTGATCGGCTTTGACATCCGCAACGAGCCGCACAACGCCAACAGCGGCGGTGCCTGCTGGAGCTGTGGTGGCGGCAATGACTGGCACCTGGCTGCCGAGCGGGCCGGCAACGCAATTCTGGCGGTGAACCCCCATCTGCTGATCTTTGTGGAGGGCGTAGACGTCTACGAGAACGATTACTACTGGTGGGGTGGCAACCTGGAGGGAGTTCGCTCGGCGCCGGTTGAGCTGAATGTGCCCAACCAGCTGGTCTACTCGGCCCATGACTACGGCCCGGTAGAGTCTGGGCAGCCGTGGTTTACCCCCGGCATGACGGACGACAGCCTGCGGCGGGTGTGGCAGCAGCACTGGGGCTACATCAGCGAAGAGGGCCTGGCCCCGGTCTGGATTGGCGAGTTTGGCGTGGATGTGACGCTCTCAGACGTGCCGACGCCGACCGAGACGATGGAAGCTGCCTGGTTCAAGAGCATGGTGCAGTACCTGGCAGACAACCCACGCCTCAGCTGGAGCTACTGGACGCTGAACGGTGGCGACCACAACGGCCTGCTCTCTGCCAACTACAACACCACCCCGCGCGATGCGGGCCGGCAGGAGGCCCTGGCCTCCATCCAGTTTCCCCTGGCGATCAACACCAGCAGCCAGCAGGCTGCCCCGCGCGAGAGCGCCGCCGCTGCAGCCACGCCGGAAGACACCCGCCCGGCCCCGGAGAGCAGAGCGGAGATGACGGTGATTCCGGTGGTCCATGCAGAGGCCGCCAGCGCGCTGAGCTGCCATGTGAGCTACAGCAACCTGAAGGACTGGCGCACTGGTTACACTGCCGCCCTTACCATTCACAACACCGGTCAGCAGCCCATCAACGGATGGCGGCTGAGCTGGCGCTTTACCGGCAGCCAGAAGATTACGCAGCTGTGGGATGGCAACTACGCGCAGGACGACCACACCGTCACGGTGACGAATTTGAGCTTCAATGCGCAGATTCCGGCCGGCGGCGAGCAGACCGGTATCGGCTTCAATGCCGACTATCATGGCGACAACCCGGCTCCGGTGGAGTTCTTCCTGAACGACGTGCCGTGCCAGTGACGTCCGCTGCAAACCACACGTCTGCTCGCCAACCCAAGCCATAGAAACGAGTCGCCTGGGCTGGATTCCGGACGTAAGATGAAGCTGAGGGATGATTCCATGAGGGTGACGCTGGGCGTCGCAGGCGGTGTGGCCGCGTACAAGGCTGTGGAGCTGGTACGCCTGTTGCAGGCCGAGGGCCTGGACGTGCAGGTGGTGATGACAGAGGCCGCCCAGCGCTTTGTGCAGCCGCTCACCTTTGCGGCCATCTCCGGACATCCGGTGATCACCAGCCTGTGGGATGGCCGCGAAAAGCGCGCTGAAGACGCCGCCTACAGCATCGACCATATCGCCGAGGCGCAGCGCACGCCGCTGCTGGTGATTGCCCCGGCCACGGCCGACACCCTGGCGCGCCTGGCCCAGGGCCGCGCGGACGACTTTCTGGGTGCGCTGCACCTGGCCACCCGCGCGCCTGTGCTGGTGGCTCCGGCGATGAATGCCAACATGTGGGAGCACCCGGCGACCAGGGCCAATCTGCGCCTGTTGCGGGATCGTGGCGTGCGCGTGGTGGAGCCGGAGAGTGGCTACCTGGCCTGTGGCATGGTGGGCAGCGGACGTCTGGCTGCGCTGGAGGAGATTGTGGCCGCCGTCCTCCGCACGCTGGCGGAACAGACCGACCCGCCGCCGCAGGACCTGGCCGGCGAACACGTGCTGGTAACGGCGGGTGGCACCCGCGAGGCGATTGACCCGGTGCGCTATCTCGGCAACCGGTCCAGCGGCAGAATGGGCTATGCGCTGGCCGCCGCGGCAGCGCGGCGAGGAGCGCGGGTGACGCTGATCAGCGCGCCGACCAGTCTGCCTGTTCCGGAGGGCTGCCAGGTGGTGCCGGTCGTCTCTGCCGCCGAGATGCGCGAGGCCGCACTGCGCGCCCTGCCGGAGGCGACCCTGGTGTGCATGGCGGCAGCGGTCAGCGACTACCGCGTGCGCCAACCGGCAGAGCAGAAGCTGAAGCGCGACGGCGAGCGGGTGCTGGAGCTGGTGCCCACCGAGGACATCCTGCGTGAGCTGGTGGCACGGCGCAGGCCTGGCACCGTGGTGCTGGGCTTTGCTGCGGAGACCGAGGACGTGCTGCGGCAGGCGCGGCAGAAGATGCTGCGCAAGGGCGTGGATGCGATCTTTGCCAACGACGTCTCAGACGCGGCGCTGGGGTTCGACTCCGAGCAGAACGCGGGCTGGCTGCTGACGCCGGAGGATGAGGTGCCGTTTGCACCTATGCCCAAGCCTCAACTTGCCGAGGCCCTGCTGGATGGGCTGCGGCCTCTGCTGGCACGCAGACAGGTCGCCAGCTAGCGCCGATCGCGGCACCGCACTGCCGCGTGGCGCCTTGCCATGCGCCCGGCCGGGCGAGTAGCCTGAAAGTGCCGCTGCACCCCTGGCGGCAGGTGGTATCCAGCGCAACCAGGCCCAAGAGCAACCCGGCCTGGCGCGACGCGGAGCTGCACTGGAGCATACGATGAGCCTGATGCCATGGACTGCTACGCCCGAGGGTGCGGCAGAGACTGCACAACGGCAGAGCGACAGCCGCCCGGCTGCCAAAGTCACACTCCCAACCCTGAATAAAAAGAAGGCACTGCATCAGCCGATTACGGCTGTCACCGCGTATGACTACGCCAGTGCCCGGCTGGCCGATGAAGCCGGACTGGACGTGGTGCTGGTGGGCGACTCGCTGGCCATGGTGATGCAAGGCTACGAGAACACCCTGCCCGTGACCATGGAGGAGATGCTGGTGTACACGCGCGGTGTGCGCCGCGGGCTGCAACGTGCGCTGCTAGTGGCCGATATGCCCTATGGCAGCTACCACATCAGCGAGGAGCAGGCCGTCGGCAACGCCATCCGGTTTGTGAAAGAGGCCGGTGCCGAGGCCGTCAAGCTGGAGGGTGGCGCGGCCCGGGCCGGGGTGATTCGGCGGCTGGTGGAGGCGGAGATTCCGGTGATGGGACACATCGGCCTGACCCCCCAGGCCGTGCACCGCATGGGCGGCTACCAGGTGCAGGGCAGAACCCTGCAGGCCATGGAGA
>JAGWNX010000047.1 GCA_028872955.1 Acidobacteriota bacterium | reverse complement strand
TAATCAGTCTAGCAGAAGATTGGTTTTTGGTGGGAGGGCGACTTGGGTCGGCAAAGGCGGCCGAGCCGGTGCACTATAGAGAGGTAGGGGAGTGTAGACGTCCATGATGGAGCGACGACGCATTGTAGCGATGTGGCGGCAGGCACAGGCCGGAGTGCTGGTGACCCTGGTTCGCGTGGAGGGATCGTCGTACCGGCGGCCCGGTGCGCGGCTGCTGATAGGCGAGGGCGTGTATGCGGGCTCTATCAGCGGCGGATGCCTGGAGGGTGAGGTGATCCGCAAGGCGCGCTGGAAGGTGCAGGACGGCGCGCGGATGCAGACCTACTCCACGATGTTCGATGACACGGCGGAGATGCCGTTTGGCCTGGGATGCGGGGGCGTGGTGGATCTGCTGTTTGAGCCGGTGGCCACGCCGGAGGGCACTGCCCTGCTGGAGGCGATGGAGCGCTCGCTCCACGGGGCGGCTGGCACCGTGCTGACCTGGTTGCCCGCAGCCGGACGCGCACTGCGGCGCGCGGTGCTGGATGCGCATGGCCACGTGGTCTTTGCCAGTGGAACGCTGGGCGAGCAGGAGCTGTCTGCTGCGCGTGCTCTGTTGCCGGGCTGCCAGCAGCTTCCCGGCGGGCACGATACGTCCGAGGTCTACTGCGAGGTGCTGGTACCACCGCAGCGCCTGGTGGTGCTGGGTGCGGGGGATGACGCCAAACCACTGGTGACCATGGCGGCACAGCTGGGCTGGAGCGTTGTGGTGGCCGATGGACGCGTACAGTTGCTGCGGCAGGAGCGGTTCCCGGAGGCAGAGTCGCTGGTAGCCACCGAGAGCGCCGCGAAGCTCGACCTATCGCCGCTGGACGCTGTGGTGCTGATGACGCACAGCTATGAGCAGGACCGCAGCTACCTGGCGGAGCTGATGCTGGCAGCACCACGCTACCTGGGCGTGCTGGGCGCGCGCCACCGCAGTAGTCTGCTGGTGAGTGAAGTGGCTGCGACGACCGGGCTCAGCCTGGCCGAGTGCTGCGCCCGCATCTACGCGCCTGTGGGGCTGGACCTGGGCGGTGACGGACCTGAGGCGATTGCGTTGGCTGTGCTGGCCGAGGCGCAGGCCTGTGTGCAGGGCAAGCTGGGGGCTTCACGAAGGCTGTCGGCAGAGGATGTGCTGGAACAGGCGGCCAAGGGCGACTCCAGCGTCTACCTGCGGGCGCAGTGTTCCGCAACAGGGGCGCTGTCGTGAGTGATCTTGCTGCCGTGGTGTTGGCGGCAGGTGCCTCGCGGCGACTGGGCCAAAGTAAGCAATGGGCCGTGGTGGGTGGCGAGACGCTGCTGGCGCGTGCTGTGCGCACCGCACAGCATGCGGGGCTGGCCCCAGTCTACGTGGTGATGGCGCAGGCAGAACCTGCAGGGGCGCTGGGGCAGGGCGTGCAGATGGTCGTGAATCATGAGGCGAGCGAAGGCATAGCCTCGTCCGTGCGGGCCGGAGTTGCGGCGTGCGCGGAGGCTGAGGGCGTGGTGCTGTTGACGTGTGACCAGCCGACGGTGACGGCCGAGCATCTGCGTGCGCTTACCACCGCAAGGCGCGAGGTGACGGCCTCCTGCTACGCGGGTCGGCGTGGTGTGCCGGCTTACTTTCCCCGTGCTTCGTTTGCCTCGCTGCTGGCGCTGCGTGGCGACTCTGGCGCGCGTGACCTGCTGCAACAGGCTCGCTGCCTGCCGCTGTTGCTGGGCGAACTGGATGTAGACACGCCTGAGGATCTGGCCCGCGCACAGGCGATGTTCCGCAGCGAGCGTTAGCGCGGGTCTGTCTGCAGCGAGCGAAGAAACTCCTCTACCAGATTTGCCGCGACCTGGCCGCGATACCTGGCAGTGCTACGGATATCGTCAATCGGATGGCTCTCTGCGAGGACGGCCTCGCGCGCGCGCTGCATCGTGTCTGCCGTGATGGCTTGCCCCAGCACGGCTTGCTCGGTGGCAGTCATGCGGGCGGGGCGGTCCTGCAGGCTGGCCGCGCCGATGCGCACATCGGTGATGCGGCCCTCCTCCACGCGGGCCAGCGCAGCGATGGCGACTTTGGAGATGGCCTGGGCTTTGCGTGTTCCCACCTTGCGACTATAAGTTTTGTAACCCTGATAGGAGCGTTTCAGCGCGATGCTGTACAGGAGCTCGTCCGGGGCAAGAATGGTGCGCTTGTAGCCGAGATGAAAGTCGGTGTAGGGCACGACGCGGGTGCCGCGTGAGGAGAGCAGCGTCAGCTCTGCCTCATAGGCGAGCAGCGCCGGCGGCGAGTCCGCAGCCGGCGAGCCGTTGACGATGTTGCCGCCCAGCGTGCCTCGGTTCTGGTTGGCGATAGAGCCGGTCCAACTGGCTGCCTGGACAAGCAGGGGAAACTCAGAGGCCAGGATGGCATCGCGGCGGATGTCCGTAAACGTGGTGCCCGCGCCGAGGATCAGGGTGTCGTCACTGGCGGAGAGGAAGCGGAGCTCGCGCAGGTGCTGGATGGAGATGAGCCGGCGCGCGCTCAGGCGTCCGGCACCGAGCGCCACCATGATCTCAGTCCCACCGGCCAGCACAGTGTACGAGCCGGGCTCAGACGCAAGCACGGCCAGCACAGCCTCCAGCGAAGGTGGCGCAATCAGGTCGTAGTTGGCGGCGTTGGAGCGCATTACTTTGAGCCCTCCATGCGGGCCGCCGCCTGCACTGCGGCGAAGATGCGTGTGTAGCCGGTGCATCGGCACAGGTTGCCGGCCAGGCCTTCCTGTATTTGTGACAGGTCTGGTTGCGGATACTTTTCCAGCAGGTGGTGCGTGGCCAGGATCATGCCCGGCGTGCAGATGCCGCACTGGGCACCGCCGTGCTCCAGGAAGCATTGCTGAATGGGGTGGAGCCTTTCGCCCGGTCCGGCCAGGTCAGCTACGCCCTCAATGGTCGTGATGGTGGCACCCTCAGTCTGCAGCACGGGCACCAGGCAGGAGTTCACCAGGTCGCCGTTCAGCAGCACGGAGCAGGAGCCGCACTCGCCTTCACCGCAGCCCTCCTTGGTCCCGGTCAGTTGCAGATCCTCGCGCAGCACATCCAGCAGGCGCTTCATGGGCGGCACTTCAAGGCGGTGGGGCTCACCGTTGACGGTCAGGGTGATGGTGCTCATCGGGCGTTCTCCTGGGGCATGGCCATCCTTGCGAACAGGTCCTCGGGCAGCAGCGGAATCTCGTCGCACTCGATGCCGGTGGCCTCTTCAATGGCGTTCAGAATGGCTGGCGCGGGCCCGTCCATGGGGAGTTCGCCGATGCCCTTGGCGCCAAAGGGCCCGTGGATGCTGGGCACCTCCTCAAAGGCAACCTCGATGGGCGGCAGGTCTGCACTGGTGGGCATAATGTAGTTCGTCATCTGGTTGTTGGCCATGTGGCCACGCTGCCACACGCACTTTTCGTACAGGGCATAGCCGATGCCCTGGGCGACGCCGCCCTCGATCTGACCTTTGGCCAGCACGGGATGCAACACGCGACCCACCTCCTGCAGCGCGTAGAAGTGGGTGCAGGTTGCGGAGTACGTCGTGGTATCAACGGCCACCTCGGCAACGTAGACGGCCCAGGCGTAGGCAGGGTAGGCCTCACCGCGATAGTTCTGATCATCCCAGAAGATATCGCCCGGAGACTGGTAGCGCACGCTGGACTTCAGCGGGCCGTGCTGCGCAACATACGCCAGCGCCGCCGTGCGGAAGTCCTGCTCCGTGTAGTCCCCAGGCAGCAGGCCCGAGTGCAGCAGCGTATCGCGCAGGGAGTAGGCGGCGCGCTCCACCAGCTTGCCTACAATCATCGCCGTGCGGCTGGCGACGGTGGGGCCGGAGTTGGGCACGCGCGCGGTGTCTGGTTGCGCAATCTGCACAAACGCGTAGGGCAGCTGCAGCGCCTCCGCAGCCACCTGGCACAGAATGGTGTTGGTCCCCTGACCAAACTCCGTAGACGAGACCAGGATGCAGGGTTGGCCCTCAGGCGTGATCTCAATCTCCACCAGCGAGTCCAGGCGTCGCTCGCCGGAGCCGGTAAAGCCCGAGCCGTGGAAGAAGGTCGCGAACCCGATACCGCGTTTGATGGTGCTGCCAGGGTTGGTGCGCGCAAACTCTTCGCGCTTCGCGTGGTAGTTCGTCTCCTGCAGCGCGCGGGTCAGGAGCTGCTGCATGTCTACCGTGTCTGTAATCAACTGGCCGGTGGCTGTGCGGTCGCCAACCCGAAGCAGGTTACGGCGACGAAGCTCCTCTGGCGTCAGGCCGATGGTCCGGGCAATCTTGTTCATATGGCGCTCTGTGCCGAAGATGCTCTGCGGCGCGCCAAAGCCGCGGAAGGCGCCGTGCGGGGGCAGGTTGGTGGCCATTGCCTTGCCCACCACGCGCAGCGCTGGCCAGTGGTAGGGGCCGGGTGCGTGGATAGTGGCGCGCGAGAGCACGGTGGAGGTGAGGGTAAGGTAGGCGCCGCCATCCAGTGCGACTTCGATGGTGCCACCCAGCAGGCGGCCATCGCGGGAGACCGCAGTGCGGTGGCGCGAGCGGCTGGGGTGCCGCTTGGTTGTTCCGGCCAGGTCTTCGGCGCGGTCGTAGCAGATCTTGACCGGGCGGCCAGCCTTCATGGCCAGCAGCGCAGCGTGCGAGGCGATGACGGAGGGAAAGTCCTCCTTGCCGCCGAAGGCGCCGCCGGTCTCTGTCTGGATCACGCGGCACTTCTCTGCAGGCAGGTTGAAGACCAGCTGCAGTGCGTGCACGACGTAGTAGGGGCATTGCATGGCACCCTGCACCTTGACTCCGGCTTCGCGGTCAAACTCGGCGATGATGCCGTTGTTCTCGATGTAGAGCTGCTCCTGGGCTCCGGTACGGTACTCGCCTTCGACGATAAAGTCTGCCGAGGCAAAGATCTCGTCCAGGCTGGCCTCGTCGCCGCATTGCATCAGGTACTGTTTGAAGGTGTTCTTCGCTGGCGCGGCGGGGTCCTGCCAGATGGCGGGTGCGTCCGGTGCCTCGGACTCGTCGATGGTGAAGACGGCAGGCAGCTCTTCGTACTGCACCCGGACGGCGGCGACGGCAGCCGGCAGAATGGCCCGGTCCGGGTGCGCCAGCAGCAGAATCGGCTCGTCCGGGTGATTGACGTGGGTAGCCGCCAGGCAGGGGTGGTCCTTCGCCAGGTGGACGATCACATTCTCGCCCGGGATATCCGCAGCGGTGACGATGGTGAACTCGTGCCAGGGAATGTCCGGGCCGAACTCGATGGAGCGGATGCGACCGCGGGCGACGCTGGAGCGCACGGTAGCTCCGTACCACATGCCCGGCAGGCTCAGGTCGTCGACGTACTTGGCCTGGCCCACAACTTTGGCCAGCCCTTCTTTACGAAGCGGTGATCTGCCAACGGTTTGGAGCGGCTCGGAGGGAGAGAACTCTGGCATATTGGCCCACTCAGATTTGCATTTGGATGATTCGACAAGAATAGCGCGAAACCTGAGGTGCGTCATCGGTCAAAGTTGAGTACGCTGCGGGGGAGGAGAGGGAATTGCGACGAGACTGGAAGTGGATGCTGCTGCTGGGATGGTGCGGCATGGTGTGCGCTCAGCAGCCAGCGCCTCCGCTGCAGGTAGCACCCGGCGTGTGGTTTCTGGTGGGAGATAGTAGCAAAGGCTACAGCAATACCACGGTGATCGAGATGCAACAGTATCTGATCGTCGTTGATGCAAACTACCCGGGCCGCGCCAGGGAACTGTTGCAACTGATTCCGCAGCTCTCGCCCAAGCCAGTGCGTTATGTACTGGATACGCATGCGCACGGCGACCATACCTACGGCAACTCCCTATGGACCCGGGCCGGTGCGACGACGGTGGCCTACGCAGCCATGCTGAGCGAGATGCAGCGCTACGAGCCCGGCCGATGGCAGGCAGCGGAGGCCCGGCGTGAGGATGTGCGGACGCTGGGAGAGGACGATGTGCAGCGGCCCGGGCTGGTCTTCCACGGCCGACGCATGGTGCTGCAGGACGCGACGCGGCGTGTCGAGTTCCGCTATCTGGGATGGGGACACACCCCGGCAGATGCGTACGTGTGGCTACCGCAGCAGCGCATCCTGTGCACCGGCGACGCTGCGGTGAACGGCCCGCGCAATAAGCTGTGGGACTCCAACCTGCGGAACTGGCCGAGGGTCTTGCAACGTGCGATCGCGTTGCATCCCAGGGTGGTGCTGCCGGGCCACGGCGCCTCGGGCGGGGTTGAGATTCTGTGTGGGCAGCGCCAGTTCCTGCTGGATCTGTATGCGGCAGTGCAGCAAGCGCTGCGCCGCGGCGAGGAGCCTGTGGCGGCGAACATCGTGCTGCCGGAGCGAGACCGCAACTGGGTGCCGACGGACCTGACGCAGGATATCGGCATTGTGGCAGCGGAGATTCGTGCGGGTCGCCCTGCAGGAGCCCTGCCGCACACCTGGCGATAGCGATGGGATCACGGCTGACTGCGATGCGGCATCTGGGATAGACTGGGCCAGATTTTGCCAGCCCTGCACGATGAGCGACAGGCGCGGCTTCCAAGGAGAGAGCGTGGCCGCAACGATCGACGCACACCACCACCTGTGGCGCTACAGCAGCCGGGAGTATGGCTGGATCGACGAGACCATGCAGGCGCTGCAGCGCGACTTCCTGCCCGTAGATATGGCACCGGAGCTAAAGTCTGCCGGCGTGGACGGTACCGTAGTGGTGCAGGCCCGGCAGACGCTGGAGGAGACGCGCTGGCTGCTGGATCTGGCCGACCAGACACCGTGGATACGCGGTGTGGTGGGCTGGGCGCCCATCGCCGGCGAAGAGTTCCCCGGCGTGATGGAGCGGTTCGACGGGCGTGCCAAGTTGAAGGGCCTTCGTCACGTTATCCAGGGCGAGCGCGACGAGAACTATATTCTGCGTGCGGACTTCAACGCCGGCATTGCGGCGCTGCAGGGCAGCGGCCTGGTCTACGACATCCTGATCTATGAGCGGCATCTGCCGCAGACGATCGAGTTTGTCGATGAGTATCCGAACCAGGTGTTTGTGCTGGATCACATTGCCAAGCCCTCGATTGCGGGTGGGGTGCTGGAGCCTTGGGCGACCAATCTGCGCGAGCTGGCCTTGCGGCGCAACGTCTGGTGTAAGGTCAGCGGGTTGGTGACTGAGGCCAAGTGGCAGTCGTGGTCGCTGGACTCGCTGCGGCCCTACCTGGATACGGTAGTAGATGCCTTTGGGGCCGACCGCCTGATGGCTGGCTCGGACTGGCCAGTGTGTCTGGTGGCCAGCGGCTACCAGCAGTGGTTTGAGCTGCTGCGGCAGTACTTTGCCAGCTACAGCGAAGCGGAGCGGGCGGCTATCTTTGGGGAGACCGCAACGGCCGTTTATAACCTGTAGGGCAGGCATAGGTTTTGTAACTAAAGCAGTAACGTAGTGTGGGAGAGACGATGAAGGCGTTGCGGATGGAAGCTCCGGGAGTAGCAGCAGTGGCGCAGGTGAAGGAGCCCGCTGCCAGTGCGGGTGAGGTGCTGCTGCGGGTGAAGCTGGTAGGAATGTGCGGGACGGACCTGAACACCTTTCGTGGGCGGAATGCCATGGTGGAGTTTCCGCGCGTGCTGGGGCATGAGGTGGCGGCTGAGGTGGTGGAGGGCGGTGGTGAGCGGTTCCCGGCTGGCACGTTGGTGACCATCTCGCCGTACACGAGCTGCGGCATCTGCCCTTCGTGTCGGCGTGGCAGGGTGAATGCCTGCCAGCGCAATGAGACGATGGGCGTGCAGCGCGACGGGGCCATGACGGAGTACGTGCGCGTGCCGCAGGAGAAGCTCTACACTGGCCGCCTGACGCTCAAAGAGCTGTGCCTGGTGGAACCGCTCACCGTGGGCGTGCATGCCACGGCGCGCGGTCGCGTGGCGGCGCAGGATACGGTCGGCGTGTTTGGCTGCGGTGGCGTGGGGCTGGGAGCCATCGCCGGAGCAGCCTTTCGCGGTGCAGAGACGATCGCCATCGACATGGACGATGCCAAGCTGGAGATCGCTCGCAAGGCAGGCGCCAGGCATCTCATCAACACCAGTCGCGAGGACCTGCACCAGCGCCTGCAGCAGATCACCGGCGGCCAGGGCCCGGATGTGATGATCGAGGCGATCGGACTGCCGGCCACCTTTCGTGCTGCGGTGGAGGAGGTCGCCTTTACCGGCCGCGTCGTCTACATCGGCTATGCCAAGGAGCCGGTCTCCTATGAGACCCGCCTGTTTGTGCAGAAGGAGCTGGACGTGATGGGTAGCCGCAACGCCCTGCCGGACGACTTCCGCGAGGTGATTCAGATGCTGGAGGCGGGGCGATTCCCGGTTGAGGATGCCGTGAGCGCCATGGTGCCGATCGAAGAGGCGGCAGGCATGCTGCGGGCGTGGAGTGATGCGCCGGGAAGCTTTACCAAGATTATGGTGCAGATCGCCTGAGCGCGAGGAAAGGGCGTGAGTGGGATGCAGCTTGCTACTGGGCACAAGGAAACGGAGGTCTACGCACCGGGTGACGCGGTCTTCCCCACCGGGCAAAAGGCGCTGTTTGTGCTGGTGACGGTCCTGTTTTTCCTGTGGGGCATGTCGAACAACCTGACCGACATTCTGGTGCAGCAGTTTCGCAAGTCGTTTGAGCTGACCCAGTTTGGTGCTCAACTGGTGCAGACGGCGAACTTCCTTGGTTACTTCTGCATGGCGATACCCGCAGCACTGGTGATGCGACGCTGGGGCTACAAGACCGGCATGCTGCTCGGGCTGGTTCTGTTTGGCACCGGCATGGTGCTCTTCTGGCCGGCAGCGGTGAGCGGCAGATATGTAATGTTTCTGGTTGCATTATTCACGGTGGGCAGCGGTGCCTCGGTGTTAGAGACGGCAGCCAACCCGTTCATGGCCCAGTTTGGTCCCGCGTCCACCTCGGAGCGGCGGCTGAACTTTGCGCAGTCGTTCAACCCTCCGGGCACAATCGTTGGTGTCGTGATCGGGGCGAAGTTCATCTTCTCAGGCGTGGAGTTGAATCCGGCTCAGGTGGCTGCCATGAAGCAGGCCGGCACCTATGCAGGCTATCTGCATAGGGAGTTGATGCGCGTG
The DNA here is from genome assembly GCA_028872955.1 of Acidobacteriota bacterium. Lineage (GTDB taxonomy): Bacteria > Acidobacteriota > Terriglobia > Terriglobales > Acidobacteriaceae > Edaphobacter. The sequence continues at coordinate 21,524 of JAGWNX010000047.1, read as the reverse complement.
GTGCCCACCTATCTGGGCCTGGGCAGCGTCGTGCTGCTGTTTGCGTTGCTGCTCTCGCGCATGACCTTCCCCGGCAACCGCAATGAGGATGGCAGCGAAGAGGAGCCCGGCAGCTTTGCGTCGTTGCTGCACTACCCGCACCTGTGGCTGGCAGTGGCCGCGCTGTTCTGTGCCGTTGGCGCACAGGTCTCAACGTGGAGCAGTCTGATTCCGTACATGAAGCAGTACACGACGTCGACAGAGCGCGAGGCGGCGCTCTATCTGACAGCAACCCTGGTGGTGATGGCACTTGGGCGGTTTGTGACGACCTCGCTGATGAAGTACGTCGCCGCCAGCCGCCTGCTTACCATCTATGGTGTGGTCAACATGCTGTTGCTGGGTTTTGCCATGTCGCGGCCGGGCATGGCCGGTGCGGAGGCAATCGTCGCCAGCAGCTTCTTTCTCTCCATCATGTTTCCTACGATCTTCGCCCTGGGGCTGAAGGGGCTGGGAGCGCACACCAAGCTGGCCGGCAGCGTGCTGGTCATGTCCATCGTGGGCGGCGCGATCTTTCCGCCCTTGCTGGGTCTGGTGGCCAAGCTGACGGGCAGTATCGCGCTGGGCTACGTTGTGCCGCTGGCAGGCTTTGCGGGCGTTGCGCTGTATGGCATGAGCGCCGGCCGGCTGCGCCCTGCACCCGGCAATACCAGTGCCGACGCTGGCGCTGTAGCTGCCGCCCATGGGACAGGGTATTGAGAGCGTTTGGGGCTGCCGCCCTGAATTCTTAAGGCCTGAAGACGTTATCGCTCTGGGGCGCGCCTGCGATCTGCGGTGTACGGCAGGCCGGAATTGGTTCAACGAGAAACTTTTCCTGAGGTGGGCCGTATCTCCTTCAGAGATGCTGCGTCTGTTAACGTGTAGCCACTCAACGATACGGGCGACACCGCCAGTCTGACGTGCCGGCTGCGTCTCGATCAGAATCGCAAAATGCTTGGAGGAATACCAGCTTGCTACGTAGAGCTGTAGTCATGATGTGCCTGCTTCCTGTGGCAGGGGCGAACCCGGCCCTGCTGGGCCAGGCCGCGTCCGCGGCATCCACTGCGCCCGCCGCGCCAACCCGCTATATCGGCACGATTAAATCGCTCTCTGGCAATGCAGTCTCGCTGCAGACCGACCAGGGCATGATGGTGAATGTGACGGTGGCCGATGGTGCGCGAATCCTGCAGCTGGCGCCCGGCAGCACTGACCTGAAGTCGGCAACGGCGATTGCGTTGACCGATGTGAGCGTCGGAGACCGCGTACTGGTCACGGGCAAGGCTGGCGACACGCCGACAGACTTCAATGCCGTGCGGCTCATCCTGATGAAGGCGACGGATATTGCCCAGAAGCACGCGCAGGAGGAACAGGCGTGGCAGCAACATGGCAGCGGCGGCCTGGTCGTCTCGGTCGATGCTGCAGCGTCCGCCCTCACCATCACTGCGGGTGCGAAGAAGACGCTGATCCGGACCACGCCTGCCACCATCTTTCGCCGGTATGCGGGGGACTCGGTTAAGTTCGAAGACGCTACCAAGAGTGAGTTCAGCTCTATTCAGCCGGGCGACCAGCTGCGTGTGCTCGGCACCAAGTCGGACGATGGCGCAACGATCGATGCCGATGAGATTGTCAGTGGTTCGTTCAAGAATCTCTCCGGCACAATCGCCACGCTGGATGCAGCAGGTGGAAGCCTGACGCTGAAGGACCTGGCGACCAAGAAGATGGTCACCGTTAAGGTGACGGCCAACTCCGCAGTGAAGTCGCTGCCGCCATTTGCTGCGCAGATGCTGGCCGCGCGGGCGCATGGTGGGGCTGCTGCCGGGGCCGCGGGTGGTCCTGGGGGAGCACGCGGGATGGCGGAATCCGGCGGCGGAGCAACGCCGGCACGGCCGGGCGGGGCATGGCCAGGAGCTGGACAGGCTGCTGCCGGACAGGGTTCTGCCGGGCCAGGTTCTACTGGGCCAGCTGCGGGGCCGGGTGCGGGGCGCGTTGCGGGCGGCGACCTCTCCCAGATTGTGGCTCGTCTGCCGTCGGCAATGTTGAGCAGCCTGCACGTGGGTGACGCAGTCATGATTGTGGCCTCGCAGTCAGCCCCCGGTGCCAGCTCGCTTACGGCAATCACACTTCTCTCGGGTGTGGAACCCATTCTGGCCGCGAGTCCCAACGGTTCGTCGGCGATGACCCTGTCTCCGTGGAGCCTGGGCTCCAACGGCATGGCAGAGGCAGGCACCCAGTAACGATCGACCGCCACGAAGAGCGACAACCCGTCCGCCACGTCGCGGACAGAAGATAGAAGAGGATTTCGATGGGTTCTGGCAACAGACAGAAGAGGATACTTGTGCCTTGCGCGCTGCTTGGCGTGCTGTTGGCCGCATGCTCCGGGTTGAGCATTGCGCAGCAGGTGGCAGCTCCGGCTGCGGCAGCCCAGGCTGCCAACGCTGCGTCAAGCAGCATCACGGTGCACGGCAACATCACAGACCCCGACGATGCGGTGATTCCGGGAGCTACTGTGACCCTGACCCCGACCAGCGGCAAGGCAATTCTGGTCACCTCGCAGAGCGATGGTAGCTATATGCTGCGGGGTGTGCCGGCCGGAACGTACAACGTCACGGTGACGATGCCGGGCTTCGCCAGCTACGTGAAGCAGGGGCTGCACCTCACGACCGGCCAGTCGTTGACGATCAACGTAAAGCTGGCGATCCAGGCCGAGTCGCAGGTGGTGCAGGTCAACGCCTCTGCGGCCGAGGTGAGCGTGGACTCGGACAGCAATGCCAGTTCAACCGTCATCAAGGGCAAGGATCTTGAGGCGCTGTCGGACGATCCGGATGAACTTTCGTCTGAGTTGCAGGCGCTGGCCGGTCCTGCCGCAGGCCCCAACGGCGGGCAGATCTATGTGGACGGGTTCACGAATGGGCAGTTGCCACCCAAGTCCTCCATCCGCGAGATTCGCATCAACCAGAATCCCTTTTCTGCGCAGTATGACCGGTTGGGCTTTGGCAGGGTGGAGGTCTTTACCAAGCCGGGTACCGACAAGTATCACGGCAACTTCAGCTTCCAGTTCGGCGATAAAGCGCTGAACACGTCGAACCCCTTTCTGGGAGCGACGAACTCCCAGCCCTCGTACCACACGATCTTTGCCATCGGAAATATCAGCGGCCCCATCAACCACTTTTCGTCGTTCACGATCGGTGGTTCGCATCGCAATATTCAGGACAACAACATCATCAACCCGGGCGGCTTTTATGCCAGCTCTGCCACGGCGACCACGCCCTGCGCTCCGGGCGACCTGAGCTGCTCTTACTTTGCGTCGCTGCCGGCAACTGCTCGAGCGATTCCCCATCCGCAGTCTCGCAGCGATGTGAGCCCGCGGGTAGATGTCGCGCTCGGCGAGAAGAACACGCTGACGATGCGCTATCAGTACTACTCCAACAGCCAGTCGAACGGAGGCGTGGGTGGTAACGCGCTGGCCAGTGTGGGTGTGGACTCCAGCAACAGCGAGAACGAACTGCAGGTGAGCGATACGCAGATCTTCAGCGCGAAGGTCATCAACGAGACGCGATTTGAGGTTGGTCGCGATACCTCCTCAACCACACCGCAGGACTCTTCGCCCACGCTGCTGGTGCAGGGTGCCTTTGTCGCCGGTGGCAACAGCGGCGGTGCCAGCAGCAGCCATACCAACTACTACGAGCTGCAGAACTACACCTCCATTGCACTGGCCAAGAACTTCATCCGCTTGGGCGGCCGTCTGCGCGGCTCAACGCAGACACAGACCTCCTACTCGGGCCTGAATGGCACGCTTACCTATACGTCGCTGCTGGATCCCTGTACCAGCGCGGCGACTGCGACCTCCGGCTGCCAGTCCATTACGACCACGCCGTGCGCTGCCGTCAATGCCTCAGTATCGTCGTACCAATGCGGCATTCCCAGTCTGTTTTCGCAGGCTACGATCAACAAGCCGACGTTCTCCGGCAACTCCACCGACGTGGGTCTCTACGCCGAGGATGACTGGAAGCCGCGGCAGAACCTGACGCTCTCGCTGGGTATGCGGTACGAGGCGCAGAACATCATTCACAGCACGCATGACATTGCGCCGCGCTTCTCGTTCGCCTATGGAATTCCGCGCAAGGGCAAGTCGCCGGTCACGGTGGTGCGGGGCGGGTACGGCATCTTCTACGACCGCTTCAACCTGGGCACGTACCTGAACACTGTGCAGAACAACGGAACGAACCAGGTGACGCTGAACTACAGGACTCCTGGCCCTACCTGCCAGCCCGGCAACCTGGCCGGCTGCAGCGGCTCCCTGCAGCAGAGTGGAGTGACGACATACACTCTGGGCAACAACCTGCGCACGTCCTACACGCTGCAGGCTGCACTAGGCTTTGACCAGCAGTTGGGACGAGCTGCAACGCTGAGTGTCAACTTCCTGGCTGCACGCGGAATTCATGAGTTTATGAGCCGTGAGTACTACAACACGACGTTGTACAACTTCCAGTACCAGTCGGCTGGCGTCTTCCGTCAGGATCAGTTGATGGTGAATGGAAACGCGCGGTTGAACAAGGTGTCGCTCTTCGGCTTCTACTCGTTGAGCTTTGCCAATGCCAACACCAGTGGGGCTGGCTTTGTGCCCACCAGCAACACGAACACCCGTCTTGACTACGGCCGTGCCGCCTTTGCACGGCGCAGCTTTGGCGTGATGGGTGGCAATGTATCGCTGCGCTACGGCTTCAGTTTGAGCCCCTTCCTGATCGCGCAGTCTGGCACGCCGTACAATCTGACGACCGGCCTGGACCCGCTGGGCACCTCCGTCTACTCCAATGAGCGGCCCTACTTTGCCAATGGCACCAGCGGCGACTGCCGGAACGCAGCCGACTTCAGCGAGACGCAGACGGGCGCGTTGACCGAGGTGCCGATCAACTACTGCACCGGGCCAGCGAATGTGAGCTTCAATCTACGTGTGGCGAGGGTGTTCGGCTTTGGTCCTAAGACGGGTCCGGAGGGTGGTCCAGGCGGCCCCGGTGGTCCTCCGCGTGGTGGCCCGGGCGGTCCCGGCGGTGGTCCTGGCGGCGGTCGCGGCGGCGGCCCCATGATGTTTGGCGGCGGCAGCTCGGGGCATCGCTACACGTTGAACATCGGCGCGCAGGCGTTCAACCTCTTCAACATGGTGCCTTATGGCAGCCCCACCAGCGTGCTGAACTCGCCTCGCTTTGGGCAGGTCACGTCGCTGTCCAGCGGGCCCTTCAGCTCCGCCACGGCTGTCCGTCGCATTACGCTGCAGGCATCCTTCAACTTCTAACCTTCGCGAGCAAAGCCAGCGGGCACTCGGCGCATCAGCGTCGGTGCCCGTTGGTCGTTTGGCAGCCTTGCTCGGGTTCAGGCGGGGTCGTGGTCTGCGGCTGGGGTGGCGATGACGACCGTCTTCGCGTTTAGAAACTCGCGCATGCCGGCGGCTGAGAGTTCGCGACCATAGCCGGAGTGCTTGATGCCGCCGAATGGCAGCCGCGGATCGCTGGCGACCATGGCATTCAGGAACACCGAGCCGCACTGCAGCTCGCGTACCAGGCGCTGCTGCTCCAGGGGGTCGCGGGTCCAGGCAGAGGCACCAAGGCCGAACGGGGTGTCGTTCGCTAGCTGCAGTGCGTGGTCCAGGTCGCTGGCGCGAAACAACATGGCGACCGGCCCGAAGAGCTCCTCAAAGTAGACGGGACAGCTGCGCGGCACGTGAGTCAACACGGTAGGCTCAAAGTAGTTGCCTATGCCAAGCATGCGTACGCCACCCGTCAGCACGCGTGCGCCCGCCTCTACGGTCCGCTTCACCTGCGACTCCAGTTCGTTGAGGATAGCTCGGGTCGCCAGTGGACCAAGGTCCGTGTCTTCCTTCATCGGATCACCAACACGCATGCTCTCCATGCCTGCGACGAAGCGGCGTTCAAACTCGTCGTAGATGCTGGTGTGAACGATGAAGCGCTTGGCTGCAATGCAGGACTGCCCGCTGTTCACGCAGCGTGCGGCCACTGCGGTCTCTACGGCCAGCTCCAGATCGGCCGAGGGCAGCACCAGAAAAGGATCGCTGCCGCCAAGTTCGAGGACCGACTTCTTGATAAGCCACCCGGCCTGCGCGGCGACAGCTCGGCCCGCCGGCTCGCTGCCTGTTACGGTCACCGCAGCGATACGCGCATCGGCAATCACGGACTCGACCTGCGAGGCTTCGATCAGCAGTGCCTGAAAGGTGCCTCGCGGAAAACCCGCGCGACGAACCAGGGATTCGATCGCGATGGCGCACTGCGGCACGTTGGAGGCATGCTTCAACAGGCCAACGTTGCCGGCCATCAGCGCCGGAGCCAGGAAGCGAAAGACCTGCCAGAAGGGAAAGTTCCACGGCATGACGGCCAGCACAATGCCCAGCGGGTCCCAGCGAATGTAGCTATGGTTCGCGTCCGTGGGAATCGCCTCCGAGGCCAGAATCGGCGCGGCGTTGTCTGCGTAGTACCGGCAAACCGTAGCGCACTTCAGTATCTCGGCCCGTGCTGCGCGCAGCGGCTTGCCCATCTCGCGCGTGATGGTAAGGGCCAGGTCCTCGGTCTCTTCCTCCAGCAGCGAGGCCAGCTTACGCATGCACAGCGCCCGGTGGTGCAGCGGAATGTTCGCGTAGCGGCGCAGTGCTTCTTCCGCCAGGTCGATCTTCTGCTTCACTGCGTCGGCAGAGAGCGGCTCAAAGCTTCGCAGGAGCTGTCCGTTCGCCGGATTGATGGATGCGATTGCCATAGGCGCGCCTACTCCGATGCCAGCGTGGCAAGCGTCTGTGCCAGAACCGTGGTGCCGCGAGCGATATCGTCCGCGCTGGCGTACTCGTCAGGCCGGTGACTTACGCCGTTCCGGCAGGGGATGAAGAGCATGGCGATGGGTGCTACCTGGGCCATGAACAGTGAGTCGTGATAAGCGCGGCTCACCATCTGCTTATAAGGGATACCGTTTTGGTTACAAATATTGCGCAGCACACCCAGAATATGAGTCGAGCACTGGGCGGGCTGGTCCGCGTTCACGAACTGTTCCTCGACGGTGACTCCGCGCCGCGTCTTCATCTGCTGAATATCTGCCCGCACGGCCTGCATCACGCCCTCGCGGCGGTCGGGGTCTGTGTCGCGGATGTCGAGCTGCAGCACTACGCGGCTGGGCACGCTATTCACCGCGCCCGGGTGCACGTCACAGGTTCCCACGGTGGCCACCGTGTCGATGGCTCCCGTGGCCAGAGTGTGTCGCTCGACGGAGAGGATGATCTCTGCTGCGGCACACAGCGCGTCTCTACGGTCCGGCATCAGCAACGCGCCCGCGTGGCCGCCCACGCCGCCAATCGTAAAGCGATAGCTGGCCGGCGCGGCGATGCTGGTCACCAGTCCGAGTGGCAGCGCTTCGCGCTCCAGCAGCGGCCCCTGCTCAATATGCAGCTCTACCCATCCGTGGTAGTGGCCCTGCGGCAGGCGAACCTCTGCGAGCGATCCTGTATAACCGGCAGCATGTCGAATCTGGGCCAGCGTTGCGCCCTCGGAGAAGTCCTCAACCTGCGAGACCAGCGCGTCAGCGCGCTCCGGCGAGAGCGTGCCTGCGATCAGCCGACTGCCCAGGCAACCGATGCCAAAGCGTGTTGGCTCCTCACTGGTCAGCAGCACCAGCTCAATGGAGCGGCGCGGCACGTAGCCGCTGGCCTGCAGGGCGCGCATCGCCTCCAGCCCACCCAGCACACCCACCGTACCGTCGTACATGCCCGCGTGGGGAATGGCGTCGATATGCGAGCCAGTCGCCACTGCGGGCAGGGAAGCGTCAGTGCCGGTCCAGCGGATAAACGTATTGCCGACGGGATCTTCGCGCACTACGAAGCCTGCACGACGGGCAAGCGCCTTCAGCCAGGTACGCGCCTGCTGGTCCTGCTGGGAGTAGACGATGCGCGTGACCGCCGTTCCCTGGGGCGAAGTCTCGGCGCTCGAGAAGGTGGCAAGCTCGGCGAGCTCGCGGGTAAGCCGTTCTGCGTCGATCACGATCTGCATCCTGCGACTCCTGCCCGATGGCCTGACACCATCGTACCGAAAACTTTGCAAACAGGGCTAAGGCAGCGGGTGGCGGTTCCAGTCCTTGTAGATCAGGTATTTTGCCGGCACCTTGCCGAGAGCCCCGAACCACTGCGGGCAATAGGGGCCCATCCAGATGAAGTCCCCAGCGCGGACCGGGTACCAGCGGTCGCTCAGCCGATAGATGCCGCCACCCTCCAGCATCAGCAGGCCGTGCTCCATCACGTGCACCTCCACCATGCTGAGTGCGGCACCCGGCTGGTAGGTCATGGTGTTGACGGCGAAGTCAAACCCGAGATCGCCGGGCAGCAGTCCGCGAACGACCAGGTCAGGGTCACCCATCAAGGGTGTGGGCGTCGCCTCGCTCTCCTGGCCGATGCGTGCCGTTGGAGCAGACGCACCAGGCAGCGGCTGGTAGGGCTTCTCAATCACCGCCAGGCGAGCCGCCACGGTGGCAGCGACCGTGTGCGCAACCCCGGCCGACAGATAGGCGAAGCCACCCGCCGCGAGCGTGTGCAGGTTGCCCTGCAACGCCACCGTCACGTTGCCTTCCATCACGTAGACGAAGCGCTGCGCCGACGTAGTGCCCAGACAGCCCTGCGGCTGAAGCTCGGCGGTGTACTGCGTGAATCCTGCTCCACCAGCAGGTGAGATGTGAACGACGGCCTCGCCCAGCACCATGCCCGGCAGCGCGGCGCGCACAAAGGTGTCCGGCGTGTGCAACAGGTGGTCGCGCTGGTTGCTGCTGCGGGTCTCGCCAAGGCTATGCATCGTCACACTCACGCGTCAGTTCCTCAAGCAGCGGGCCGCGGAGCGACTGCAGAAAGTGGGCTCCGGCTGCAAGGGCAGCCTCCACGTCCGACTCCAGCACGGCCTCATCCGGATGATGACTCAATCCACCGGGGCTGCGTAGAAACAGCATACAGGCAGGCAGGTGCGGGGCAAGCACCATGGCGTCGTGGCCAGCGCCGCTCACCATCGCGCAGGACTGTATGCCGGCCTGCTGTGCCGCGTGCTCCAGTGCCTGCGTCAGGCGCGTGTCCATGGGCACCGCGTCCTGTCGCAGCAAGGTGCGAAACTCCACGCTGACCCCGCGCTTGGTGGCCAGCTGTTGCGCGGCCTGCTGCAGCGCTTCCACGGCCTGCAGGCGAACGGCGTCCTCGGCGTGGCGCACGTCCAGCGAGGCCAGCACCTCGCCTGCGATGACGTTGCCTGCGTTCGGGCTTGCCGTCACCGCGCCCACCGTGGCCACCAGCCCTGTCCGCTCCGTGGCGTAGGCCTCCACGGCAGAGATCCACGCTGCGGCCGCAGCCAGGGCATCGTGACGCAGAGGCATGGGCGTGGTGCCAGCGTGATTGGCCGTGCCGGTAAAGGTCGCCTGCAGCCTCGTCTGTCCGACGATGGCGCGAACCACACCCAGGGGCAGGTTCTGGCTCTCCAGCACCGGCCCCTGTTCGATGTGCATCTCCAGGTAGGCCACGGCGTCCCTGGCCATGCGGGCGCGGGGCAGCTCCGCAGGGTCTAGTCCGAAGGCGCGCATCGCCTCGATCACGGTGGTGCCGCTGCGGTCCTGCAGCGAGAGCAACTCTGGAGTCAGCTGGCCCGCCAGCGCCAGGCTGCCGAGAAACGGCTTGCCAAAGCGAACGCCCTCTTCCTCGGAGAAGCCGATGACCTCAATCGCCACCGGGAGCCGGGCACCGCGCAGCTCCTCCACCAGCGACAGCCCCAGCACGACGCCCAACACGCCGTCAAAGGCACCGGCGTTCGGCACCGTGTCCAGATGCGAAGCGATGAGCAGGCGCGGCGCTGTCGGTGTGTCCCCCGCGTACAGGCCACGCAGGTTGCCGGCTGCGTCCACGGTGACGGTCATGCCGGCCTCCTCCATCCACTGCCGCAGGCGTGCATGCACCTGGTGCATGCACGCGCACAGGAAGGTGCGTTGCGTGCCGGTCGCGGTTTCGCTGCACGCCGCCAACTCTCGGCAGCGGGCAATTACCCGGCGGGCCCGGTCTGTGGCGAGAGGCGGCATCCGGCGGGCTACGCCTTCCTCCGCAAGCGGGCCTCGATATAGCCGTGCGGCTCGTCGGTGGGCACAAAGATCTGGTTCGGGTTCTCCTGGCCAAATCGCGACAGATCGACCAGCAGGCAGTGCTTGTTGGGCAGGCCCAGCTCAATCCACTCCGCCTGCGGCTCCTGCTGCAGCACGGCCTCGCCCATGGCGTAGAGCGTCTCCTGCACCGACTTGCTCTTGTGATGGGCAAAGGCACGCAGCATCGTTTCGCGAATCCGGTGCCGTACGGCATCAAAGTCCAGGCTCACCGCCGCATACTGCCAGGTTGCTTTGACCGAGGTGCCAAACAGGCGGTCTTCGGTCTCGGGCAGCGTGGTCAGGTTGTCGCGGATATAGCCGCTGAAGGCCGAGTCTGCTGTCTTCAGCACCACCATGTTCTCCAGCCCGGAGGTGATGCGGAACGCAGCCCCGCGTGCTCGCTCCACGTGGGTTGTCTGGCGCTCTTCGCTGCCGCGCATAAAAGCCGTCGGATACGGCGCGCCGTCGATGGTCAGGTGCTTCCACGGCGTGCTGGCAATGCTTACCTCCGCCGAACTGACCTGCGGATTGCGGCTCAGCAGATATTCGACCAACTCCATAGCAAACTCTTCCATCGAGGTTGCACTGGAGCTTCGCGCCAGTGAGTAGACCGTGTTCTTCATCGTGTCCGTGGGCAGAATCTTACTGTTGTCGCCCAGCGTGTGCGCGGTCTCAAAGTCACCCTGCAGCAGCACCATCACATTCCACTCGCGCACCTCATGCCCCTGTGGGTGGCGGGTGACCTTCATCAGACGGACACGGCCCTTGCCGTAGCGATTCTCAGCCAGTGCAATCATGCGTTCAACTCCCTCGATAGGTGGTGTAACCGTTGGCGGTTAAGAGCAATGGGATATGGTAGTGCTGGCTTGCGTCTGTGATCTCGAACACAATCTCGACGTAGGGATAGAGTCCGCGCAGCCCCTGGGCGCGGTAGTACGTCGCCGTGTCGAAGTGAGCACGATAGGTGCCGGCCTGTGCGGGCGCATCCTGCGGCAGCAGGTAGCGATTGCGTCCGTCGCTGTCGGTCATCACTTCGTTCAGTAGCGTCCACACTCCAGCGTCCAGGCGCTCCAGCCGTACAGGAACACTGGCCGCCGGTCGGCCGCTTGCGGTATCCAGAATATGGGTTGAGATGCTCATGCCGTGGGTTCCTCCAGCCACTTGCGCAGGCGGATCGCTGTGATCTGGCGCTGCTGCTCGGCGGCCTCGCGCAGCTCGGTTGCGGCGTCGTTGTGCATGCGCTGCTGCAGGACGTCAAGAATCTGCTGTGCGGAGCGGCCGCTGGCGCAGATGAGGAAGATGCGCCCGAACTTCGCTTCGTAGGCCTGATTGCCCAGCCGAAGTGCCTCTTTAGCGTCGGCGTCAGCGGCCATCGCGGCGGCCTGCTCCTGTGCGGAGGAGGCCAGCGAACGGGAGGTGGCATGCGCCTGCGGCTTCTTTTCGCCGATGCGCGGGTGGCTGGCAAAGGCCTCGTGCCAGTCTGGCTCCGGCAGCGCCAGCCACACTGCGGAGGCAGCCGTCAGCAAGGCGGCCTCGTCCGCAAAGGGGCGCAAGGCAGCCAGTTCCAGTGCCCATCGACGTGAGCCGCAGCAGGGAAGAATCTCCTCAGCGGCCAGGCCGACATCGAGCTGATTCCAGCGGGCGAGGGTTGCGTTCATGGGGTTGCCTTAGCATAACGCGAGTTCGCGGCCAGTGGGAGGCTCTGCAAAGCATCCGTTGTGATACACCGCAGTGCCGCGCAGATAAGTTGCGCGCACCTCACCCTGCAGCGTCTCTCCCAGATAGGGTGAGATGCTATGGCGAAAGTGCAGTCGTTCGGGCGCCACCTGGCACACGGCTTCCGGGTCGAAGACGACGAACGAGGCATCGCGGCCCGGCGCCAGCACGCCGGCCTGGTTGCTTCGTCCAGCCAGCGCGGCGGGCGCACTGCTCATCCAGCGGGCAATGCGCGTCAGCGCCGCCTCGACGCTGTGCCCGCGTTGCCGCAGATCGCTGAACACCGTTGGCAGTGCGATCGACAGGCTGGCAATGCCGCCCCACGCCTGATCAAAGCGCCCTGTGTCCGTGCGCTTCATCGCTGGCGGGCATGGCGAGTGGTCGGTGACCACCATGTCGATCACGCCCTCTTCGAGCGCCTGCCACAGCAAGGCGCGGTTGGCTGCGCTGCGAATCGGTGGTGCGCACTTCCAGTGCGTGGCACCATCCGCGATCTGCTCGGCAGCGAAGTGCAGGTAGTGCGGACAGGTCTCCACCGTGATGGGCAGGCCCTCCTGCCGTGCAGCGCGCAGCATATCCACGGCCTGGGCCGTTGCCAGATGCACGATGTGGAGGCGGAAGCCATACTGCCGGCACAGTGCAATCATCAGTTGGATGGCCTCAAGCTCTGCCTGGTCGGGCCGTGACGCCAGGTACGTGGCATAGCGTCGCCAGTCCGCGTCGCGCAGGCCGGCTGTCGCGGCCTCAATCGGCCCGGCCAGCTCTGCGTGCACCAGCAACGGCAGCCCGCTGCGCGCAATCGCTGGTAGCGCGGCCTCCAGCTGCTGGCGGTCGATCATGGTGAAGCCATCGCAGCCCGGGTAGATGAGGAAGCACTTGTAGCCGGGCACCCCGGCCTGCGCGAGCGGCAGAATATGGGCCTGGTTGTCGGCGACCGCTCCGCCCCAGCTGATCCAGTCCACCAGGCACTGGCCGGCGGCTGCGTCGCGCTTGGCCTGCAGCGCAGCTACGGTGGTGGTCTCGGGCAGGCAGTTCAGCGGCATGTCGACCAGGGTGGTGTAGCCGCCGGCCGCCGCAGCGCGCGTGGCGGTGCGAAAGCCCTCCCACTCGGTGCGTCCTGGCTCGTTGATGTGGACGTGGGTATCCACCAGCCCGGGCAGGATGGCGGCATCTCCGAAGTCCGTAACCGGCACCCCGGCGGGCACTGCCTCCGGCGCGACGATCGCGGTGATCCGTCCCGATTCGGTGATCAGTGCTGCAGCGCGCACTCCCTGCGGTGTAACGACTCGTGTTGCGACAAAGGCCTGTGCCATAATTTTGAGTATCCGCGGTATCAGAGATCGCTCAACCAAGCTCTGCCTTGAGTGGAGTGTACAAGGACAGTTGCCCATGGCGGGAGACCCAAAGTTCATGCAGCAGGCCATCGACCTGGCCACGGCCAACGTCCTGACCGGCCGCGGTGGCCCGTTCGGTGCTGTCATTGTGCGTAACGGCGAGGTTGTGGCTACCGGCAGCAACATGGTGACGGCCAGCAACGACCCCACAGCGCACGCCGAGGTCACCGCAATCCGCAACGCCTGCACGCGGCTGGGCACCTTCCTGCTTGAGGGCTGCGAGGTGTACACCAGCTGTGAGCCCTGCCCGATGTGTCTCGCTGCCATCTACTGGGCGCGATGCTCGGCAATTTACTTTGGCGGCACAGCGGCCGATGCCGCAGAGGCCGGGTTTGACGACGCGTTCCTCTACGCTGAGGTGCAGCGTCCACACGATCAGCGCAGCATCCCCACCCGCAACCTGCTGCGCGAGGCAGCACAATCCAGCTTTACCGCCTGGCGCAACTATGCCGGCAGAATCGAATACTAGACGCATGGCTACACGCAAGCAGACCGCCCCCGCAAAGACCGCACTCCGCAGCTCCGCCCCCAGCAAGGCCACGAAGAACCTCAGCAAGGCTCCTGGCAAACAGACCGCGGGCAAGGCACCATCACCCTCCGCCTCTGCGACACGCACCGTCAAGGTGGCAATTCTCGGCTTTGGCACCGTTGGCAGCTCTGTGGCTGCCGTGCTGGCGGCGCAGCGCTTTGCTGGCGTGCAGCTGACGCACATCTTCAACCGCGGCGTAGAGCGCAAGCGTTCGTCGTTGGCTGCCAAGGCTGTGCCTGCCGAGGTGGTGTGGACCGACCGCATCGACGTGGTGCTGCGTTCGGATGTGGACGTGGTGATTGAGCTGATGGGCGGCCTGGACCCTGTGGAGGGCTGGCTGCGCAAGGCGCTGGCCGCAGGCAAATCCGTGGTGACGGCCAATAAGCAGCTGATCGCCTACCGTGGTGCCAGCCTGGCGCGACTGGCGGCCCGGCACAACGTTCAGCTGGTGTACGGCGCAGCGGTGGCCGGCGGCGTGCCGGTGATTCCGGGCATCCTGCAGGGCCTGGGGGGCGACAAGGTGACGCGCCTCAGCGGCATCGTCAACGGCACCTGCAACTACATTCTGAGCCGCATGGAGAGCGGAGCCGAGTACGCCGACGTGCTGGCCGACGCACAGCAGCTGGGCTACGCCGAGGCCAACCCCTCGGCCGACGTGGATGGCCTGGATGCGCGCGCCAAGCTCTGCATCCTGTCGCGGATTGCGCTGCACGCTGAGCTGGACCCGGACGCCGTGGCCACCCAGACCATCTCCAGCATTGAGGCCGTCGACTTCTCGTACGCCAAGGAACTGAACTGCACCATCCGCCAGGTCTCGCGGGCCCAGGCTGAGGGCGCCGTGGTGCACGCGCGTGTTGCTCCCATGCTGGTGCCGCTCACCTCGCCCATTGCGTGGTCGCACGGCACCCAGAACATGGTGGTGGTGAGTGGCGAGTTTGGCGGCGATGTGGTCTTCTCTGGTCACGGAGCCGGTGGCCACCCCACGGCCGTGGCCGTGGTCTCTGACCTGCTGGCCGTAGCGCAGGGCTGCCGCACCGTGGCGCTGCCCGTGCGCAACCGTCAGGTGGTGGGTGACTTTATGGCCCCGCACTACCTGCGCTTTGTGGTGGATGATAAGCCGGGCATCGTCTCGGCCATCGCCGGCGCGTTGGCCAAGGTGGGTGTCAACATCGACTCCATCCTGCAGCGCCCGGGCTATCCAAAGGATCGTCTGCCGTTTGTGGTGACCACCGAACCCTGCCTGACCTCCACGCTGGAGAAGGCTGTTCGCGCGCTGGCCAAGCTCGACTGCATGCTGGAGCCGCCGCTGATGCTGCAGGTACTGGTCGTCGATGACAAGGAGTAATTGCTGGTTCCATCTTCCATAGCAAAGGCGCACCCCTGGGGTGCGCCTTTGCTGTTTGTAACCAGGTCGGTTGCTGTTTCTTGCCAGATCAGTCTTAGTACTTCGGCATGCTCGGGTCGATCTTATCGGCCCAGGCCAGCACTCCGCCCGAGAGGTTGGATACGTTCGTAAAGCCGGCCTGCTTCAGGATCAGTGCGGCCTTCTGGCTGCGTGCGCCAGAGCGGCAGTGGATGATGACCTCGCGGTCCTTCTCCGCTGCAATCTCACCCAGGCGAGCCTCCAGCTGGCCTACCGGAATCAGGGGAGCGCCCAGATTAGCGATCGGATACTCGTGGGGCTCGCGTACGTCCAGCAGGAAGAAGTCAACCTTCGCATCCAGCTTGAGCTTCAACTCCTCCACGGTGATCTGCGGGATGCCATCCACCACGGGGGCATCCGCAACGGCCTGGTTCTGCGCAACCTCCAGCGGGCCTACCTCTTTGGGCTTCTCGATGCCGCAGAACTGGTCGTAGTCGATCAGCTCCGTGACGGTGGGATGCGTGCCGCAGACGGGGCAGTCCGGGTTCTTGCGCAGCTTCAGGCTGCGGAAGTTCATACCCAGCGCGTCCACCAGCAGCAGACGGCCAGCCAGGGAGTCCCCGATGCCAAGCACCATCTTGATGACCTCAGTCGCCTGAATAATGCCGACGAGGCCCGGCAGAATGCCCAGCACGCCGCCCTCTGCGCAAGAGGGCACCAGGCCCGGCGGTGGCGGCTCCGGATACAGGCAGCGATAGCAGGGGCCGTCCTCGGTGGCGAAGACGCTTGCCTGGCCCTCGAAGCGGAAGATGGAGCCGTAGGCGTTCGGCTTACCGGTCAGCACGCAGGCATCGTTCACCAGGTAGCGGGTCTGGAAGTTGTCTGTGCCATCGGCGATGATGTCGAAGTCCTTGAAGATCTCCAGGGCATTCGCGCTGGTCAGCATGGTGTTGTACTTCACCACATTCAGGTTGGGGTTCAGGCCCAGCAGCATCTTCTCTGCCGAGTCCACCTTCAACATGCCGACCGTGTGGGTGGAGTGGATGACCTGGCGCTGCAGGTTGCTCTTGTCCACCACGTCGAAGTCGATCAGGCCCAGCGTGCCGATTCCGGCCGCGGCAAGGTAGAGCGCGAGCGGCGCGCCCAGTCCGCCGGTACCGACGCAGAGCACGCGTGCGGCCTTCAGCTTCTGCTGGCCCTCCAGGCCAACCTCGGGCAGAATCAGGTGGCGCGAGTAGCGCGCAATCTCGTCATTCGAGAGCTTCGGGAGTTCATTGGTTGCGGTTGCCATGGTGCTGTTCCTCTTTCCGGGCAGGCGTCCGCGCCTGCGATGCTAAAGGCTGTGTTCCGATTCGAAAACGGGGAGAGAAGAGGTGCCGGACTAGCGGCAACAACCACCGGCGATGGAGGGGATGATGGTCAGCTCGTCGCTGTCCTTGGCGGCAGACTCTTCCTTGGCAGGCAGATAGCGGATGTCTTCGTCGTTCAGGTAGACGTTCACAAAGGAGCGAAGCTTGCCCTCAGCGGTAAACAGGTTGGCGCGCAGGCCGGGATACGTGGTGGTCAACTGCTCCAGAGCGCCGTTCACAGTGGCACCGGCGACCTCGACGGTCTCCAGTCCGCCCGTGTAGCTGCGCAGCGGGGTAGGGATGTGGATCTTCATGCTCTTCCTTCCTCGTTGTACGCCGTGGGTGCGGCGCGGTAGATCTCAATGCTCTCGTCCTGGAACTGCTTGTCTTCCTCACTGGTACCCAGGAGCAGGAACGAGTTGGTGATGGCGGCCTTGCCCTTCTCCACCGCGGTAATCACGTAGGAGCAGCCCATCCAGTGGGCCTCGGCAAAGTCCGTTACGGACCACTGCGCCGGATGATCCGGATGCGAGTGGTAGAACCCGATGATATCAAGCCCGCGCCCGCGCGCCTCGCGCTGAATCCGAACCAGCTCGCCCGGCGCAATGTGGTAGCGGTTGTGGGCAGAGTCGGTACGGGTGTTGCCCGCGCGCACCGTGGCCTGCACGCGATTGCCCATGCCTTGCTCGTGCTTGCCCAGCAGAACGCCGCAGCACTCATGCGGATAGGTCTCTTCGCCATGCTGGCGGATTGCTTCGTACTCTGCAAATGCGATGTGCAGCACGTTTACTCCTCACTCCAGAAGCGTTCGCTCATGTACTTGTCCGCACCGTCGCACAGGATGGTGACGATAACCGCCTCACGACCGCGCGCGGCCTCTTCCTCGGCAATCTGCAGCGAAGCTGCCGTGGCTGCAGCGGCGGAGACGCCCACCAGCACGCCCAGTTCGCGGCCCATGAAGCGTGCCATCTCGTACGCGCGCTCGGTGGCCATCTCTATGTTACGGTCTGCCAGGCCAGGATCGTAGATCTTCGGCACAATGGCGGTGGCCATGTGCTTCAGCCCCTCCAACCCGTTGAAGGGCGAATCCGGCTGCATGGAGACGCAGGTGATCTTGGGGTTCAGCTCCTTCAGCCGGCGGGTGGTGCCCATAAACGTGCCACTGGTGCCCAGCGCCGCCACAAAGTGGGTGACCCGGCCCTCGGTCTGCTCCCATATCTCGTTGCCGGTGGTGCGATAGTGGGCCATCCAGTTGGCGTCGTTGGAGTACTGGTCGGCGTAGAAGTAGCGCTCCGGTTCGGCCGCAATCAGCTCGCGTGCCTTGCGGATGGCACCGTCGGAGCCGTCGGCCGGGTTGGTCCACACCACGTTGGCCCCGTAGGCGCGCAGGTAGCGCTTGCGCTCCTCGCTGACGTTTGAGGGCATGCACAGCGTAACCGGGAAGCGCAAGGCGGCACCCAGCATGGCGTACGCGATGCCCGTGTTGCCGCTGGTGGCGTCCAGCAGAATGCGGCCATTGCCCAGCAGGCCGCGGCTCATGGCATCGGTCACAATCGACGAGGCGGCGCGGTCCTTGACGGAGCCGCCGGGGTTGTACCACTCCGCCTTGCCCACAATCTGGACCCCGGGCAGGTGGCTGGTAAGACGGTCCAGCCGCACGATTGGCGTGTTGCCAATGCGTTCCAGAATGGTCTTACCGAGAAGGTTCTTTTCAGTCGCGATCATGGATCTTCTGGTCAATTTCCTTATTGGCGCTCAACGTGCCGATTGATGGAGGCTGGCGGATGTGCGACAGTTAATTTGAGTCTAACTTATGGCAAAGAAAGCATTGCAACTCAGCTTCAATGACGTCCTCTCCAGCCTTGGCAATCAGAGATTCGATGTAGCGCCGGCACAGGAAGGTGCAAAGCGAGCTCCGAACGCGGTTCAGGTGCGCAAGTACGGCTGTGCTGCTGAGATCGCGGCCGGGGCCGAGGGCGCTGTGACCACTCTGACCCGCCCCGGTGTCGTGCTGCAGGGCGAGATCGCCCGTCTGCTCGACAAGGGCTACCAGAAGTTCTTCAAGACCAGTCACTTGGAGATTCCTGCCACGGCAGAACGGCTGCGCGATCTGCACCGTTTTACTGAGGAACTGACCCAGGCGATCGGCGGCACCAGCCTCTACAACGAGTCGCTGGGAACCACCAGCGACCTGTACCAGTACGACCGCATCAAGGGGCGCGCGTAGCCCCCTGGCTGCCGGTCAACTCGCGGTAGAGCATCGCCCCGACGGCGCGATGTGCTGCTGTCGAGGGGTGGTCCTTGTGGTAGTAGAAGTACGCGGCTGGCGTCGCACAGGGCGTTGCGTCCTGGTGGAAGATGGCGCGTCCGGCACAGGCGTCGGTCGTGTTGCTCAGGCCGTACTTCGCCGGATGGGTCAGCACCTCGTCAAAGAACGGGCCCCAGTGGCTCAGCACGATCGTCGCGTCGGGCAGTTGTGGCGTCAGCTCTGCAGGAATGCCTGCCAGCACGGGGTTCAGGCGCACGCCCACGTCACGGAACGCGGGGATTCTCTCCGGCAACAGGGCCACGGCAAAGTGCCGCCCGCCCAGGGCGTACAGCGCACGAATCTCCGACTCCAGGTTGTAGACCGTGGTTGGACTGGGCAGATTGCGGTCGTTCAGCCCGCCAGCCAGGAAGAACAGTGTGGTTGAGGGGTCAAACCGCACCGCGCCCGAGCGGACGCGCGCAGTGAACTGTTCCAGCTGATTCTTCATTCCGAAGCCGATGAGCGCGCCTGCCACGGTGACGCCTTTGCCCTCGGCTGTTTGCGCACCGCTGATAGCGAAGTCCATGCTGCCGACCTCGGCACCCGGTGCGTTCGCGGGTCGCAGCGTTGTTCCCAACGCGTCTGCCAGGTAGGCCACGGCGGTGGGCCCGTCGCCGTCCAGGTAGCCCTCGCCAAGGTCGGAGTAGCTATCGCCAAACACATACATTCTGGAGAAGGTCTGGCGCTGCGCCCGGCCCGCCTGGCTGCCGAGCAGCAGAGCGAGGCACAGCATGGTGAAGAGGAACAACCGACTCGAGCGGTGCATAGGCCCCCGGGTGTCAACAGGATGAGGAATCGCTGAACAGCTTAGCGCAGTCGCCCTTGTTCGCGCTGCAACTCGCGATAAGCCTCGCTCTTGCCCATGCCACGCTCGCGGGCCACACGCTTCAGGGCATCCTTCTCGCTTAGCTGTTCCAGTCGCATCAGCGAGGCTACGGCCTGGGCGATGCTAGCGGCAGGTGCCTCGGAGGCGGCTGCCGCTGCGGGCGCCAGCAACAGCACCATCTCGCCACGCACGTTGCGCGCCGCCAGCGCCTGGCGCAGGTCGGCCACAGGACCGCGCAGAAACTCCTCGTGCAGTTTGGTCAGCTCGCGCGCCACCACAACGGGCTGGGCCGCACCGAAGACCTGCTCCAGGTCAGCCAGCGTCGCCTCAATGCGGTGCGGTGCTTCGTAGAAGATGTGCGTGCGCCCGTCCCGTGGCAGAGCCTCCAGCAGCGTGCGCCGCTGGCCCTCCTTGGCGGGCAGAAAGCCGTGGAAGGTGAACTCTGTGGTGGGCAATCCGCTGGCGATCAGCGCGCTGATTGCGGCGTTGGCGCCGGGGATGGGGTACACCGCCACGCCGGCCTGGATCGCCGCCTCGGCCACCAGGCTGCCGGGGTCTGCAATGCCGGGCGTGCCCGCGTCGCTCACCACGGCCACCCTGCCACCGGATTGCAGTCGCGCCAACAGCTCCTCGCTGCGTCCGGCCTCGTTGTGCAGGTGGTAGCTCACGGTAGGCGTCGTTATGCCGAAGTGGTTTAGCAGCTTCTGTGTCTGCCGCGTGTCCTCGCAGGCGATCACATCCACACTGCGCAGCACCCGCAGCGCACGCAGGGTCATGTCCTCCAGATTGCCGATCGGCGTTGCGACCAGGTAGAGACCCGGCGCGAGCGTCCGTAGCGGCGAGTCGGCCTGCGACTCAGCGGCGAAGGCGTCAGCGCTCATTGTCCTCATCGGCACTGCGCTCGCGCAGCCTGCGTCGCTGATTCAGCATCGCCATGGATTGCGAGAGATTCTGCGGGGTAATGATGCCCAGAATTCGCCCGTTCTCGACCACCGGAACCAACTGAGTAGCCGCACTGTTGCTGATACGGCGGAGAGTCTTGATCAGCGAGTCGCCCGGTTCCGCGGTCTGGAACGAGCGCGCCATGATGCCCTGGATGTAGCCGTTGCCCTGCGTCTGCAACGCCTGCACGATGCTCTGCCGCGAGACCGCGCCCACCAGATTGCCGCCCCGGACTACGGGGAAGACGTCCTGCAGCGAATGGATGGAGCGCTGCAGCGCGTCCTCCAGCGTGTCTGAGGCAGAGAGCGTGCTGAAGTCCACCAGCATAATGTCGCGCATGCGCACGGCATCGGCGTCCTCCTGCAGCAGCACGCCCTGGTCTTCCAGCCGCCCGCCAAACATGACAACGATGCCCATGACGATGAGCCACATGTTAGGCAGCAGAATGCCTGCCACCAGCAGAGCCAGCGAGATCATCTGGCTGAGACCCGCGGCCGCGCGCAGTCCCTTGACGCCGCCGCGTGCGCGGGCAAACTCTCCGCGAAAGACCCGTCCGCCGTCCAGCGGCGCGGCTGGCAGCAGGTTGATGACACCCAGCAGCAGGTTGACCCAGATGGCCGCGCGCAGCAGGTGCGACGGCGTAATCCAGGGTCGCTCCATCACGTTGATCTGCGGAGCAATGGTCAGGGTAAGCGCGACCAGCAGCAAGCCGACCAGCAGATTAGCTGCCGGGCCCACCATGGCCAGGCGCTTCTGCAGGTGGGGTGCTCCAGCCTGCTCGGTCACCTCGGGCGTGGCAAAGGTGACCAGGCCGCCGGAGGGCAGCAGCAGTAGACTGCGTACCTCCAGGCCGCACCACGCGTGGGCCACGGCGCGTGCCAGTTCTCGCACCACGACCGCCGAGAGCAACAGCAGCCACAGCGCAAAGCCGCGGCC
>JAGWNX010000046.1 GCA_028872955.1 Acidobacteriota bacterium | reverse complement strand
TTAGCCGAACTGGACGAACTCGGTTCAGGCCTCTGTCACTGTTCGGCCTGGAGACTTGTAAGGTTGCTGTTTGCGCAGCACCCAATAGCTGGCTTCGGCGAGGTGGCGGGCGACGGCGACGATGGCGCGGCCATGCCCCTTGGCGGGCGGCCCACCCTTCTGACTTTGTCGTGCCCCAACCGCTCGGGTGCCCCATCCTTGGCGGTCTTTTGCCAA
Source organism: Acidobacteriota bacterium (assembly GCA_028872955.1). Taxonomy (GTDB): domain Bacteria; phylum Acidobacteriota; class Terriglobia; order Terriglobales; family Acidobacteriaceae; genus Edaphobacter. Next base: position 30,462 of record JAGWNX010000046.1, on the reverse strand, counting down.
GGGTGGGAAGATCAAAGTCTAGAGGGTGATCCAGATTTCATTCCCTTGGAAGGGTCTAAGTGCTCCAGCTTCGCCGATGCCGAAGCAGGAGGCCGCACCCCGGCGACTGCGTTCGAGGCGAACCAATCAACGTACCTCCCACCCTTCGCACACCACGCGAAGGATGGGGCACCCCAACGTTTGTGCTAGTTTTGGAAAAACGAACGGGTGGGGCCACCCGCCGAGGCGCAGGGAGTGCTGGCAGTCCGCTTTCTTTGGGTCGCTTGCCTGTTCTGCCCCGGCCCCTTGGAGTGGCCGAAGGCTGCGCAGATCGTGCAAACAGTCTTAATCCCAAGCCGCGCAGAGCGTATTATGTTTTCGTGAGTGGCCATTCCGTGCAAGCCTCTGAAATCAAGGCACATCTCGCGCGGCTCTGCGAAAGTCCCGCGTTTGCCAACTCGGTGAGGTTACGCGATCTGCTGCGGTATACCGTTGCCGAGTCCTTGGCGGGGCGGACGGATTCGCTGAAAGAGTCGGTGCTGGGCGTGACGGTCTTTGGCCGCAAGCCGGGATATGACTCGGTGGCTAGTTCGATCGTGCGTGTTGAGTTCGCCCGACTGCGCAAAAAGCTGGAGCAGTACTACGAATCGGAGGGCGCGAGCGAAACGGTTCGGCTGGTGTTTCCGAGGGGGACGTATGCGCCGGAGTTTATTCGCAAAGATCAGCCAGCGGAGTCGGCCTTTGCTGGCAGTGTGGTGGTGTTGCCGTTCACGTGTCTGGGCACGGACCCGGAGGACGACTACTTCACCGATGGCCTGACCGATGAACTGATCACGGCACTTACCCGGGTGCCGGGGCTGAAGGTCGTGGCCCGGACGAGTTCGTTCAAGTTCAAAGGTTGCGCCGATGATATACGGGGCATTGGCGCGATGCTGCAGGTTGATACCGTGCTCGAGGGCAGCGTCCGCCGCAGAAACGATCAAGTGCGTATTCACGCGCAACTGGTGAATGTCCACGACGGATGCCATATCTGGGCAGGGAAGTTCGAGCGCACGCTCACGGCGGTGTTTCAGTTGCAGGATGAGATTGCGACCGCGATTGTAACGGCCCTGAAGATGGAGTTGCCGCGATATCTAACCCCTTCCGTCAAGGTTGTGGACGCCGAGGCTCATTCGCTCTACCTGAAGGGGCGCTACTGGTGGCATCGCTGGAACCCTGAGGCTCTGCGCAAGGCAGCGAGCTTCTTCCAGCAGGCGATGGAACGCGATCCTGGGTGTGCTGGCGCCTATTCTGGCTTGGCCGATTGCCTGTTCCTGCAAGGCTTTTATGGCTATGGACGACCGAAAGAGGTGATGCCGCGCGCGCAGGCCTATGCACGCAAGGCGATCGAGATCGACCCTCAGCTGGGAGAGCCCTATTGCTCCCTCGGCATGCTGGAGAACGCCTGGGAGTGGAATACGGAGCAATGCGGAGTTGAGCTTCGTCGCTGCCTTGAGCGGAATCCAAACTACGCAATGGCCGTGGCGAAGTACGCTACGTCGTATCTGCAGCCTACGGGTAGGTTTGAAGAAGGTGCCACCTGGCTGAAGCGCGCACTTGTCCTCGACCCCCTCTCTCCTCACGTGAATGCAGATTATGCGTGCAATCTGGTCTACAGCGGTCACTTTGATCAATTCGAGAAGGAAGCTGCGCGCGTCCTTGCCGATGACCCTGCCTTCGTACGCCTCTATTGGTTTTTGGGCAAGAGCATGGCGTTCCGCGGAAAGAAGGAAGGTGCCGCCGAGGCTGCTGAACGTTCCCTGGGCGTTGCCCCTGAGGACCCCGCGACGCTAAGCTTTGCGGCTGCTACGCACGGAATCTGTGGCAATGAGAGCCGGGCGGCTGAGCTGCGCGGAAAACTCGACTTCCTGGCGCAGATCCGGTACGTGCCCTGTGCGTTCCGCGCCTTCTCGTTCGACTCGCCGGGCCTAGGAGATCAGTACTTTCACTGGCTTGCCTTGGGAATCGAAGAGCGAGATCCAGTCTTGCGGGCCCTGATTATGGTGCGCTGTTTCTCGCCTCATCAATCAGACCCGCGATACGATCTCGCTCTCGAAAAGCTCCGCATTGGCCAGCAAGATGTCGCGCAATCGCCGCCGGTCGACCTTGCCGGTTAGCCCCTTCGGCATCCCATCTAAAAAGTAAACCTTGGTAGGAACCTTGTAATCGGAGAGCATCCGGCGTGCGTGCGTGAGCAGGTCATCCTGAGAGCAGCAACGACCGGCACGAAGGGAGACGAAGGCAACGGGTAGCTCACCGAATTTGGGATCGGGCAGGCCTACGACTCCTGCTTCCAGAACAGCCGGATGCTGATACAGCACCTCTTCGACCTCCTGGGGTGAGATGTTGGAACCACCGCGGATGATGATCTGCTTCAAACGGCCTTTGAACCAGTAGTATCCGTCTTCGTCGCACAGGACCAGATCGCCGGTGTGAAGCCATTCATCACGCAGCAGACTGGCTGTCGCTTCAGGATCATTCCAATAGCCCAGGCAACTGGCAGGACTGCGGAGCACGAGCTCGCCAACTTCGCCCGGCTCTACGTCGTTCCCATGCGCATCGATAACCCGGAGGCTACAGCCCTGGGGCGCCGTGCCGATGGAGCCGGGGCGGACTGCGCCGGGAGGATTGAATGCGGTGGGGAGCACCTCGGTCATGCCGCAAAGCTCGCGGACCTCAACATGAAACAACTCAAGAATCCGCCGCTGCACCGCGACGGGGAGGCTGTCTCCGCCCGAAACGATGGTTCGCACCGTAGAAACGTTTCGAGGATGAGCAAATTGTTCTTCGACGATCTGCTGGAGTCCGGCTGGGAGCCCGCCCCAATAGGTACAACCGTGGCGATCGATCAGATCCAGCGCCGCAGCCGGATCAAAGCTCCGGAGCATGACGACCGACGCGCCCTGAATCAAGCCAGGAAAGTACCAGCACATGAGACAACTGACGTGGGCCAGCTGCGTGGTGGCGAGAACGATGTCGTCGGCGGTGAGCGTGCCGGCGAGAACTCTGCTTGAGCCCTCGAACAGGGTCCTCTGGGTGTGAATCACACCTTTCGGCCGAGCGGTTGTGCCCGAGGTATAGAGCAGGATGGCTGGATCATCTGGGCTGACGAGAGGCAACGGTGCGCTCGTCTGCCTCGCCACGGGCAGGGCGCCAATCGCTTCGGCGCCGGGGGCCAGCGCTACGAGCTCCGGATCGCTGAAGCAGATCCGTGCTCCGGAGTGCTGCAGGATATAGGCGACCTCAGGTGCTTTCATTCGCGGATTCATGGGGACAGCGATCAGACCGGCCCGGAATGCCCCCAGGATGAGCACAAGCATCTCGATCGAGTTATAGCTATGGATCGCAATGCGATCGCCATGCCGCAGCCCGCGATGCAGCAGGCTGTGCGCCATGCACTCGACTGCGTCGTCCAGCTGGGCGAAGGTCATCTGACGATCTCCCGCGATTACGGCTACCTTCGCCGGATGCCTCTGTGCGTGTTGGGTCAAGACCTCGTTGAGCAACATGGCGCGATCCTAACCGGCTGCAAGCGGAGATTCCCAGCTGTAACGGGTTAGCACTACGTTACTTTGACCGCAGCAGATGCGCAATTTCGTCTGCGTGTGGGGTGCGTCTCCCGCGCGCATCGCATGCTGAATCAGACTCGGACCCCGCTCTTGAGCAGGCTGGCTTCGATGGGGCGGGCGCAGAGGAACGCGCCGGTGTTCTGGTGGCCATGGTGCGGCAGATTTTTATAGCTTGCGTGCCGGACTAGTCCTCAAATAGCCAGTCGAGGTTGGGTGGGCCGCTGGTGCCAGCAGAGGCATCAAAGCGCACTTGCGGTCGGAGTTCGACGCTAGCCGGCAGGAAGCCCAGCACGACAAAGCTGCCTGCACCGAGCGCAAGTTGATTGCGGCCAGCGGGCAACTGCATCGTCCACGCGGTGACGGGCGTGCTACTGCCGGAGAGGCGCAGCGCATCGGGGATGGCGATGTTCCACTGCTCCGTGGCGCTGGAGAGATTGAGTGCGTCGGCTCCCTTGGCATGCACCGTGCCGATGAGCACTTGTGCCGGCTGCGGCAGGGAGAACTCCACACTGCCGTGGCCCTGCAGCGCTAGGCGGATGCCCCGGAGCCCCACCAGCGAAGGATCGAGCGCGGTGATCTTCATGCGGTCGCTGCCGTTGAAGATCGGCTCGCCGACGGCGACCGGGAAGACGCTGGCATCGCCCTGCGACAGTGTGAACGGCACCTGTGCCAGGGGCTTGCTGCCTGCCGTCCCGGACTGGTTGTGGTCCGTGATCGCTGACCCAGCAGAGCCGAGTTTCTGGAGCCGAGCATGGAAGGTGGCCAGTTCGTGCTCGTAGACCGGTAACAGGTCGCGGAAGTGCTCCGTTGAGGGCCCACCCCGGACGGGGATCTGCCGTTGCGTGGTGTGCATGGCGGCGGCGTCGCGATAGGTGGTGTCGGTGAGCTGGACGAGTGTGCGGAAGTGCTCGACGCTGGCGCGCAGCAAGTCCTCAGCCGCGTGCAGATGCTGCGGATCTCTGTCGTAGCCGAACAGCATGACGTCGGCGGCGGCTTGCGTCTTGGCGTTGTAGAAGGCCATGAGGGCAGCGATGGCGCGCATGTCGTTGACGATGCGCTGATACTCCTGCTGATTGCGCGTGATGCCGGAAGCGGCGGCTTCGGCTTCCTGCACGGCCCTGGCCGCGCTCGCGGCAGACTCCTGCGCGGCAACGATGGGTGTATCGCCGTGGTGGGGCTTGTGTGCTGCCTCAGCGGCTACGTAGTCCACCAGGCGCTCGCCGTCGGGCGCGTCACCGGTCCACAGGGTCTGTGCGGGGTTGAAGCGCGCAGCGTCGATGAGCTGCGGCATGGTCATGCCCAGCGAGAAGACCTGGCGGTTGCCCTCCGTAATGCCGATGCGCGGAAGCAGACGAGGAGCGCAGACGCCAGACAGCTCATAGGCGGCGAGCAGGTGCTGCCCGGCAACTTCGCTGCCGAAGCGGTCCGCAAAGCGCTGCGCCCAGTAGACAGCCTCGGCCTGCGGATCGCGATTCGGGTTCCAGGCGTAGCGTGCCCAGGCCTCGTACCAGATCCAGTCGCGATCTGTTTGTTCCAGAAGTGGTGACGTATTGTCGGCGCTTACTGGCCAATCCCAGAAGCGCAGCGGGTAGATGTGTGCGCCACCGATGCCGATGCGTTCGAAGTTCAGCACCGTCTGGCGGATGAAGTCAGGATCGCCCCAGCGGAAGGGCTCAAGGTTCGAGAGGATGTGCACGTTCGCGATTTGGACGTTGGAGCCAGCCACCAGTCGCTCAAACTGCGCACGCACCGGGCCGCGCACGTTGGTCCAGGTAAGCGACTCGCCGTTCCACTTGTACATGGTGTCGATGTTGGCGTAGAGCGGACGCGCCGCCGCCATCACCGCATCGATGTCTGTGGCGTGTGCGCGGACCACGATCGGCGGCGGTTCTACGGGATGGCCCAGCTGCTGCTCCAGCTCAGCCAGGCCATCTTTGACGCCAGGGATGATGGTGCCGGTCAGCCACTCCGGCCCATAGTGCGGACCCATGGCCTCGCCCAGGGTCATCATCAGGCCAACGTTCGGGTACTCGCGGATGAACTCGGAGACGGCGTAGCGGGTGTACTCGCTGGCCAGCGGCGTGGGTGCGCCCAGGTGGTAGGGCACATGGTGGGCGCGGGCGAAGGCGTGGCTGAGGTGGATGTTGTAGAAGCCCTGCAACACCCAGATGCCGCGGCGGTCGGCCTGCTCGGTCAACCAGTGGAACATGGCGATGTTTTGCTCCAGCTGGGCTGTAGGCAGCTCCTGCGCCTCCGGGTAGCGAGGCAGGCGCAGCAGCGAGGTGAACGGGTGCCCGGACCACAGGTACAGCGTATTGATGCGTTCGCTGGCCAGCATGTCCAGGTACTTGCTCCAGTACGCCTTGTCGTAGAAGAAGGGAAAGTTCTGCGGCGTGTACGGGTAGTCGTACTCGGCACCTTCGTAGGTGATCTCCGGCTTCTGCATGCCGATCGCCGTACCCCGGAGTTTGAGCTGGGGATGATCTTCGTAGTCCAGCGTGGCGGGCAGCGCATGTGCGGCCAGGATGCGCTGCGCCAGCTCCAAAGCGCCGTAGAGCGTGCCCGAGGCGTCGTAACCGGCGACGATGAGGGTATCTCCGAGCCGGCGCAGCACGAAGGCCTCCTTCGCATTGGGCCAGAAGGTAGCCAGCTGTGCGTCGTAGGGTCGCAGCAGGGCGTTGTCGCGCTGGGCCAGCAGGATCTGCTGGTGGCCGGGCAGGCCTGCGACCGCTGCTCGCAACCGCTCGGCCGCGTAGCGTTCGCGCGGTGTGGCGTCACGCGCGGTTAGCACACGCGGCGTGGCATGAGCCACGGCAGTGCAGCCCAGGTAAACACCAAGACACAGCCAGAGCGAGACCGCATGCAACGCATGCTGACGAGTACCGACCATCAGTCCAGCACCTCGGGCTTGGCGGCCTCTGTGTGTGGGTCGTGATTGTCCGAAACCTTGTGGAAGAGGACGGCGAGGTAGGGACGGCCCGGCAGCGCGATGCGTGACTTGCCGGAGAAGGTTCCCGGCAGCTCGGTAGTGGTCATCTGCCAGGGATCGACCAGTGATGCCTGGTAGTTGCCCGTGGTCGGCAGGGGAAAGTCGTAGCGGGCGGGCCGGTGATAGTCAAAGTAGTACAGCAGCAGGTCGTTGGACTCCGTCGCACACAGGTAGTAGGAGTTCTCCACCTCGGCCAGCCCGGTGCGGACGAAGCGCTGCAGCGTGTCACGCAGAAAGGCGAGCCTCGGTGCAGCGTCTCCCCGCAGTGCGCCGGCATCGGACCAGCTTGCCTCGCCGTGATGTGCCATGAAGACCTCGCCGTGGCTGGCATAGGCCCCGTGAACCGTGGCCAGCCAGAAGCGTCGCGTCATCTCTTCGGCAGAGAGATTGCCCCAGCGGCGGTCGATATCGCCCTCGTACTGCAGTTCGTCGTAGAGGATGGGTTTGCGCCAGGCGTCGCGTCGCTCGGCCGTCTTTTCAAAGTCATAGCGCTGCAGACTGGCATGCGTTACCCAACTGCGGGTGTTGTCATAGATGGGGCCGGAGTGGTGAATGGAACGAAGGTGACCGTAGGGGTCTGCCGCCACCAGGATGCGGAAGGCGCGGTCCCAGTCTGCCATGGTCTTGTTCTTCACCAGGTCATACTCGTTTGCGACCGACCACCACACGTTGCGATACGCTGCCAGGCGCGCCACGGCGTAGCGCAGGTAGAACTCGTCTGCCTCCGCCCCCATGGCCTTGTAGCCCCAGGCATCGTAAGGGTGAAACAGAATCAGGTCGGCCTCGATACCGGCCTGCTGCAGCGCCAGCAGGCGGCGTTCGGCCTGCTGAAAGTACGCAACATGGAAGCGCGTGAGATCGTTCCCCTCGCCCTGCCGCGGGAAGGGCAGGATCTGCTGGCTGGTATCAGCACCGAGCGGCTTGGGCAGCAGGCAGATGCGCGTCTTGTTGAACTTTGCTTTGGCAATGCCCTGCAAGACCAGCGCCGCGTTGTCCTCTGTCGTGAACAGGTAGGCGTAGTTGGTGGTGCCCATGGGCAGGTAGCGGGTGCCATCCGCATATTGAAAGTGGAACTGCCGCGCCGTGGTGACCGGGCCATGGTTGCCCGGCGATGTGGCCGGCACGCACGCAAAGCTGCCCGTGTGGCCGTCGAGTGCTGGCCGATTACTTGCCGTGCGATAGCTCCACCGGCCCGGCTGGTCTGGCATGAATCGCACCAGGTACCGGCCCTCACCATCGTAGAAGCCAGTCACTTGCACGGTACGGTGCTCAAGCTGAAACTCTGCCGTCAGCGTGACCTCGCGGAAGGGATTGCCCTCGGAGGGTCCCTGCAGCGGCAGCTCCATGCAGCCCCACATCTCAACCGTAGAAGGTGGGGAAGGGTGGCTGGCCGCCTTGTTGGCGTCAATACTGGCGTGAAGTGTGGCTGACGAAAGGCTGGCAGCGACTGACGCTGCGCCAAGCCGGAGAACGTCTCTGCGAAGCATAGGGATGTCCTGAGCGGCGATGGGTCGAGTTACAGTCCAGGCCGAGTTGACGGTGGAGCCGTGGATCGCTGCTGCAGGTGGTTCTACCAACCAGACGGGGAGCTGTCAATCGCGACATGAAAGATAAGCCAATCGGAAGAAAATTAACGATTTCTCAGTGTTTGCCGCAGGATTCCGACAGGACGAGATTCCGCTATGAGGAATGATCCGTCGCATGATCTGCCTGCTCCCCAAGCTGCGCTTTGCAGTCAGGAGAGTGGCTAACCCTCATGGAATCATGAGCAAATGGACATTGCAGGGTCTTGAGCCACGGCAAGCATGATGGGCGAACAACCGTTTACATGCTGTGATTTTCACTTCCTCACGCAACTTCAAGATTTGCCTTGACAGTTTTACTTTCCGTCCAGCATCTTTGCTTTCGGTAATTGAAAGGCATTTTCACTGGAGTCACCCATGAAACGAGCTTCAACCCTTCTGCTGGGCGCTGTTCTCCTCTCCGCCCCGCTCTTTGGCCAGGAGACACGCTCCACCGTAGTGGGCCGGGTGGTGGATACAACCGGCGCAAGCATTCCCAACGCACAGGTCACCCTCAAGAACACCGATACGGGCTCAGTCCTCAAAGTGGTCACCGATGCAAGCGGCGACTATCGCGTGCCGTTCCTTGCGCCCGGGCCGTATACCATCACGGTCTCCCGCAACGGCTTCAAGAGCTACAGCCAGAGCGGCCTGAACCTGCAGACAGAGCAGACGGCGACCGAGAACATTACGCTGGCCGTGGGTGCTTCGGATCAGGTGGTCACGGTCAGCGCGGATGCTCCGCTGGTGGATACGGCCACCTCGACCACGGGTCAGGTGCTGACGGCGGAAGAGGTGGAGGACCTGCCAGCGAACGGACGTTCTCCGCTTGGCTTTGCGCACCTGGAGTACGGTGCCGTCTCCAAAGGCAAGCACTCGCAGTCGCAGACGACGCCGTTTGGCAACAGTACGGCAGACGATTTTGCCTTGGGTGGTGGCAACTCGGCCTCCAACGAGTTGACGCTGAATGGCGTGCCGAATATGCAGGATGGCAGCCGCACGGCGGGCTTCAGCCCACAGCTTGATGCCGTGGACGCGGTGCGCGTGGATGAGTTCTCTGCCAGCGCAGCCCAGGGAGATACGGCCGGCGGAGTGGTGAACATTACCACCAAGGCCGGCACCAACGTCTTTCACGGCAGCCTGTCGGAGTACTACGCGGGTTCGCGTCCCTTCACGGCGAAGCCTTACTTTACCCCGGCCGGAACCACGGTGGCCTCCACGCACTTCAACCAGTACGGCGGCACCATTGGCGGGCCGGTGCGCATTCCACACGTCTTCAACGGTAAGGACAAGCTGTTCTTCTTCTATGCCTATGAAGGCTACATCGGCAAAGCGCCCAACACGCTGATTACGAGCGTGCCCACGCAGGCCGAGCGCAGCGGCGACTTCTCCGCGTTGCTGGCCTACAACTCTGCCAACCAGCTGTATAACCCCTACAGCGGCGTGCAGTCCACCAACAGCAAGGGCCAGACGGTGATCTCCCGCTCGCCGATTCCGGGCAATATTCTGTCGAACGCCGGGTTGCAGGTGAGCCCGGTGGCTGCAGCGTACTTTGCGCAGATTCCGCTGCCAAACTATAACGGTGCCTCGACCAAGGCGGATGGTGAGAACAACTACTTCGTCGCCGATCCGACGTCGAACAACTACAAGTCGAACATGGGTCGTCTGGACTACAACGTGTCGCAGGCAAATCGTCTGTTTGTCGAGGCGCATCGCAGCCACTACGTCAACTCGCAGAACAACTACTTCAACACGCTGCTCTCAGGTACATCGAGCCAGCAGGTACTGTGGGGCGGGCAAGTGGACGATGTGCAGACGTTCAGTCCGACGCTGAGCCTGGAGGCCCGTCTTGGCTTCAGCCGCTACACCACGGCGTCCGAGCCCAGCAGCGCGGGCACAAATCCCAGCAGCGTTGGCATGCCTGGGTATATTGCGGCAAACTCCACACTGCAGGCCCTGCCAGCCATGACCTTCTCTGACTCGGCGACCGTCTCCAGCTTGAGCGGCACACCGGGCAACACGGAGGCGTTTGACGACATTCAGTTGTTCACCAGCCTGAACAAGACCTGGGGACACCACACCCTCAAGATCGGCGAGGACATTCGGACCAACAAGTACTCGCTGCTTTCGCCGGGTGCTGCGAACGGCACCTTCGCCTTCAAGAACTCGGCGAACAGCTTTGTGACGGGTGGCAACCAGGCGGCTGGAGCAGCCGTGGGTGCCGGCCCGGCGCAGGCCTTTGGCGGCGCAATGGCGCTGTTTGCTCTGGGGCTGCCCAGCAGCGGCTCCTACGCCATCAATACAGCGTTCCAGTATGACAACTTCTACTACGCAGGCTTTGCGCAGGACGACTGGAAGGTGCTGCCCAACCTGACCATCAGCATGGGACTGCGGCTGGACCACGAGACACCTGTCGTGGAGAGCAACAACAACCTGACCACGGGTTGGAATCCATCGCTCACCAACATCGTCACCGGGCCTGCAGCGGCTGCCTACGCTGCATCACCAAACGCGGCGCTGCCGACGAGTGCCTTTGCTGCGACAGGCGGCGTGACCTATGCCACACCGTCGAATCGAAGCCCGTATCACACTGCGCCGCTGTATGTGAGCCCGCGCGTCGGCTTCGCCTACTCGCCGGAGTTCTCTCACGGCAAGATGGCGATCCGTGGTGGCCTCGGCATCTACGTCAACACCTTTGGCGACTACAACACGGGTACCTCGTACGGATTCTCTCAATCCACAAACTACATTGGATCGATCAACAACAATCTGTCGCCGCTGACGAATCTCTCTGATCCGTTCCCGGCGACCAGCAACCCGCTGCTGCAGCCCACCAAGTCCGCGCTGGGCGTCAACACGCAGCTGGGCAGCTCGATCGCTTTCTATAGCCCGGTCAAGGTGCCTTACTCAGAGAAGGCAAGCCTCGACATTGAGCAGCAGTTCGGACACGACCTGATGGTTGAAGTGGGCTACATCTTCGATCACCAGGTACACAACTCCTACAGCAACCAGATCAGCTCCACGCCGATTCTGCCGTACCTCAGCCATCTGCAGGGCCCTGATCCCACGGCACAGGCGTTTCTGACGAATACGACCACGAATCCCTTCTATGGCCTCATCACAACGAATCCGACGGTGAGCCTGAACACCAGCAAGACGATCAGCGTGCAGAGCTTGCTGCAGGCTTATCCGCAGTACAGCTCCGTGACGGAGTCGTTGATTCCTGGCCAGAGCGTTAACTTCAACGGACTGCTCTTCCGCGTCACCAAGCGGATGAGTCAGGGACTGCAGTTCAACCTGAACTATGAGCACTCGCGTCAGCTCGGCAACACGGTCCAACTGAATGCGGGCGGCCCGCTGGTGTATGAAGAGACGGCGTCGGACTTTCCGGATCATGTCTCACTTACCGGCATCTGGCTGCTGCCTGTGGGGCGTGGACGCCAGTTCTTCCACAACTCGCGCCTGGTGGATGAGATCTTCGGCGGATATAGTCTGACGACCATCTACCAGTATCTGTCGGGCACGCCGCTCTCATGGGGCAATGTGAACTACACCGGCAGCTTCACTGGCTTTGCCAACAACCCGCACTACACCAAGGGGCCAAGCTTCAACACGACGGGCTTTGCCACGGCATCCTCGGCACAGCTGAACGGATACAACTACCGCACGTTCCCGCAGTTCCTGCTGCGGTCTGACCCGACGAAGAACTTTGACTTCTCCTTGTTGAAGAACTTCTCTGTGTATGACCGCTTGATCGTTCAACCGCGGTTCGATGCGTTCAACGCGTTCAATCGGCCGCAGTTCTCGTCGCCAAACCTCAACCCGACCTCGGCTTCGTTTGGTGTCATCACCAGCCAATTGAATACGAATCGCCAGCTGCAGTTGGGAGTGCACCTGTTGTTCTAAGGCGGCCAATCCAACGCAACATAACCAAAGGGGAGGCTTCGGCCTCCCCTTGGTCCGTCTTCGGAGTTCTGCAGCTTTCTTACGGCGCAGTGCTCAGACGAAGTTGAGTTCGATCGTCTGACCGGCATGCATGGAGAGATGGAAGATGCCGTCGTGGTTGCGCTGCAGACCTGTGGCGTTGCGCTGCTGGCGAAGTGCGCCGGTGTTTGCAGGCACTGCCAGCCGCAGAGGATGGGCTTGGCTTGCCTGTACACGAACCTGACGCAACCTTCCGCGTTGCCACGCAGCGCTTACCTCAAAGCCGCCACGAGCGCGCAGCCCACGGAAGCGACCCTGCTGCCAGGCCTGCGGCAGTGCTGGTAGCACGCGCACGATCCCTGTTGCCGCCGCAGCCTCACCGTCATGCGATTGCAGCAGCATCTCCAGGATGCCTGCAGGTCCGCCGAGGTTACCGTCAATCTGGAACGGTGAGTTCTCCTTTAGCCCGCAGACGTCAAAGAGGTTGTGGCGCGTGCACTGTCGCAGCAGCGCCAGCAGGTTGCTGTACGCGGCATCGCCATCTTCGAGCCGCGCCATGCAGTTGACGATCCAGGCGCGCGACCATCCGGTGCTGCCTCCGCCGGCGGCCAGGCGCTTATCGAGCGTCTTTCGGCAAGCGGCAGCCAGCTCGGGTGTGCCGCGTGGTGTGATCTGGGCCTCCGGGTACAGCGCGAAGAGGTGCGAGATGTGGCGATGTCCTGGCTCCTGATCGGCGTAGTCCTCGGCCCACTCCTGCAGTCTGCCGTCGTGGCTAATGCGCAGTGGCGGCAACTGGGGCAAAGCCTGTCTCGCCCGCTGCAGCAGTGTGTCGTCTGCCTCGCCCAGCATGGTGGCGCAGGCGAGTGTGCGTTCCAGCACGGCCCGCGTGATCTCGATGTCCATGGTGGGCGCCATGCACAGGTTGTGGCTGCGGCCATCGGGCAAAAGATATTTGTTCTCAGGCGAGCAGGAGGGGCCGGTCACCAGATGACCACTCTGCGGATCGCGCACCAGGTAGTCCAGTAGAAATGCGGCGTTGTCGCGCAAGGTAGGATAGGCGCGTTGCGCCAGAAACCTGCGGTCGCCGGTGAACTGCGCATGCTGCCAGAGATGCAGGGCCAGCCATGCCCGGCCCATAGGCCAGATGCCACCACCCAGCCCATCAATCGGTGCGGAGTCGCCCCAGATATCGGTATTGTGGTGCACGACTGTGCCGCCGGCACCGTAGTAGCGGGCAGCAGTCTGCTGGGCGTTGAGGCGCGTGCTGTCCACCAGGTCAAACAGTGGCGCATGCAACTCAGAGAGATTGGCAGACTCAGCCATCCAATAGTTCATCTGCGCGTTGATGTTGACGGTGTACTTCGAGCCCCAGGGTGGATCGACCGACTCGTTCCAGATGCCTTGCAGGTTGGCCGCGAGCGTGCCCGGGCGACTGCTGGAGATGAGCAGGTATCGCCCGAACTGCGTGTAGATTGGCACCAGGCCAAGGTCCTCGCCTCCGGCCTTGATGCGCTGCATGCGGACGTCGGTTGCAAGGTTTGCGTTGGCATCCTCGCCCAGGTCGAAGTGAACGCGCTTGTACCAGTGCTGGTAGTCGGCGATGTGGCGGCTTCGCAAGGTCTCATACGGCAGTTGCGCCGCTGCAGCCAGATGCTGGCGCACCGCGTGCTGCATGGCGGCAGGGTCGCCGCGGTTGACGTTGTCTGGCCGATCGTCGGCTGCCGGAAAGCGGTAGCTGGTGGCACAGTCCAGCAGTAGCGTTGCCTGGGTGGCACCCTGAATCTGCAACGAGGTGGCGTCCGTGTGCACTTCGCCATCGGTGACGGCGATAAGTTCGGCATAGAAGCGAATGCCCACGGCGCGCTCCTTGACCGGCAGCCCGGGGTTGTCATTCACCGGGATCGCTTCTCCCTGCAGCACGAGACGGCCATCGCTGGCCTGCGTGCTGAAGTGGGCGGGGCGGTCGAGTGTAGCGCGCAGTTGCAGCGCACCTGGGTGCTGGCTGCGCAGATGCACAGCAATTACCTGGTCGGGTGCAGAGCTTAAGACCTCGCGCGTGTAGCGGGTCCCGTTGCTCACGAAGCTTGTGGTCGCGATTGCCGTCTCGAGGTTAAGCTCCAGCGCGTAGTCTGTCGCATCGGCAAGGTTGTCGAAGTGCAGGTGCAGGTCGCCGAGGGTTTGATAGCAGGGCATGCGCTGCGGAATGGCAAGCATGGATTGCCTGGCCAGGTCCTCTGCCTCTTCGACGCGTCCTGCGAAGAGCAGGGCACGGATCTGTGGCACAGCCTGGCCCGCAGCAGGGTTGTTCCGATCGCGGCGCTCACCATCCCAGATGGATTCTTCGTTGAGTTGAATCCGCTCCTGCGAGGTTCCACCGAAGACGCAGGCACCCAGGCGGCCGTTGCCAACAGGTACAGAGTCTGGCCATCGAGTGGCAGGCTGGCGAAAGAGCAGGCGACAAGGCACTGTCGCTGGCTCCGTTGTCTGACCGGCCTGCAGGCGCTGCGTTGCGAGCACGGCGGCTGCAGCCGCAGAAGAGGCAAGGAAGCTGCGTCGTGTAGTGCGGGAACTCATCTTGCAAGGCGCTCCTTAGAGAGGTTCGATCGATCGTCTGGCGTGGCGGTCTGGCTTGCGATGCAGCTGGTATACCGACGCGCTGCGCGCTGGCACCGGAAGCAGTGTGTCTGTGCTGGCCCGCAGCGAAGTCCAGGACGGTGGCACGGTGGAGTCCAGTGCACCGCCGCGCAGGCTGCGCGCGTGACGCGAGACCCGCACGTCAGCGGCCAGACGGATGCTGGCATCCTCGTCCGAGAGATTGATGACCGCTGCCTGCAGACCGTGCGTAGTGCGGAAGACGTAGGCGCGCAGCAGGGGAGGAGTCGTATCCAGGCTGCACGGAATACACTGCGAGCCTGCGAACTGCTGGGCAAACTGGATACCGAAGTACTCCGGCCGACGCGTGAAGCCGAGCGACGGGGAACCGGCGATAGGCGTGTAGTAGCCGTTGCCACCGCCGTGCAGGTTGATGCCAGAGACGCCGCGCGTGGCCAGGTGCAGCATGTAATCCGCGCACCACAGCGACGAGGCCAGCGTGTCCGAGACGCCGGGCTTGCCGCCGTCCCAGCAGGAGTTGGCCTCGCAGAGCCGATAGGGCAGGTGGGCGTTGGCGGAGGCTGCCAGCACCTGCGTCAGCTTGTCGTCGCTCAGCGTCTGCAGCTTGGGGTTAGGCAGCAACAGGTTCGCCAGTGTGGAGTTGGGCGAGCCCGCCGGGCCCATGGCGTAGGCGTGCGAGGTGAGCAGCGTGACGTCGTGCCACTGCGGAGCAGCCGCGGCGAAGGCGAGAAAGTAGTCGAGCTTGTTGGAGATGTCGGGCCCGGCAAAGCGCGCCGCGGGCACGCGTGCTCGAATGACGCGATGCATGTGCTCCCACTCCGCGAGGAAGTCGGCAGGGGTGTACGTTGCAGGCCGGTACCGCTTGCGAAAGGAGTCGGGTTCGTTGCCAATCTGCAAGGCGATAAGCCTTGGCCCCAGCAGACGTGTGACGGCCTCGGCCTCGTCTGCGGCGTTCTCGGCTGTGCCCTGGCCCAGATTGAGGCCGTAGAGGCACGACCAGCCGGTTGCGTCGAGGAAGCCGCGCAGTGCCGTCAGTGCGGCGTCCGTGGTCAGCGTGCCGTGCTTGGTGGTCTTGCTGGTGTCAGGCCCAAAGACCTCGAAGGGCACGGAAGCGTCAGGAGCCTGAGCCACGTAGGTCGCAAACTCACTGGAACCGCCGCCAAGACGAAGCACGCCCTGTGGTGAGAGCGCACGAAAGAGAGCCACCAGTGCGTGATTGCGATGAGAGAAGAACGCGGGGTTTGCCAGCTGCGCCTTCTCGTAGGAGAGCCCGGTAAAGTCCAGCGGCACGGTGTACGTCGAGTCGTGAGACACCGTGAGTGTGGGCTGCCGCGACTGTGCCATGCTGCCACGCACCAGAGAGGTCGCAGCGAGTGCAGCAGCCTGGCGCAGCAGATGGCGACGGGTAATTGGAGACGCCATCAGGTGTTTGCTCCGGTTCGGAAGGGCATGGATCCTCTGGTCAAACGACACACCGAGTCTATATCGGTATTTTCAATGGTGTATAGTAGTTTTCAAAGGTGAAAGATTGTGACCTCGCGGTTCGCGTGACGGACGTCCTCGAATGGCGTGTCCCATCTGCTCAAGGGTTGCCTCGGATGGTTAGGCTTGGGTTGCGAGTTGCGGTGCTGCTGTCTGTGCTGGGGGCAGGGTGGTGCTGTGCCCAGCAGCGAGGTGTGGCACTGGACCCCTCGCGGAATGACTCTGTGGCCACTCCCGTGCGCATGCTCCACCGACCGCTGCCGGAGCAATATATCTGGACTGCAGGCGATGCTGCCGTGCAGCAGCAGCCCACCCGGCTGAGCGAGCTGAAGCGCAACGACTGGAAGGTGGAGCCGCACAGCTTTCGTGCGCACTTTGCGGTGGCCCGTGTGCCGCAATCCGCCACGCTCTACCTCGCCGGGCCACGCATGGCGCTGGTCTATGTGAACGGCGTGCTGGCGGCGCAGGTGCACTGCGAAGGCGGGCATCACATGGGCTTTCAGGTGATGAAGGTTGCGGTTGCTCCTTTGCTGCGGAGCGGGCAAAACGTGCTGGCGATTCAGGCCGTGCGCGGCTATGGCAGTCATCATCACACCAACAGTCGGCTCACCTCCTGGCTCAACTCCGGCGAGGTGCTGGTGGCCAAGATCGTTGCCGAAGATGGTGCCCCCGCGGTGTTGTTGCGGTCGGATGCGGCCTGGCGCAGTGTTGCAGAGGCACCGGCTGGCTGGCAGCGCGATGACCTGGACGACAGCGCCTGGCCCCGCGTTACCTCGCTTGGCTCGATCGAGGGCAGCAGTGACTTCTTCCAGTGGAACGCCGATGCCGGGATGTGGGCCTGGCCCGGCTACTGGGGCGAGTCCCCCTACCTGGCGAACCGCGTGTTGCGTGCGGTGGGTATGGAGCGGCAGCAGGATGGCTCCGTGTTACTGGACTTTGGACGCGAGATGAGTGGACGTGCGCTGCTGCACGCTGCGGCACAACCGCTGGATGTGACGGTGCAGTATGGCGAGTCAAAGGGCGAAGCGATCGCTGCGCCGTACCTGGGCAACACGACCCTGCACGCCGCAGCACAAGGCGTTGCCCGTGGCCCCAAGTCTGCCTTTCGTTACCTGTTGGTGCGTGCGCAGGATGCAGCCCTGGCAGACCACCTAGGGGCGGAGGAGATCTACTACCCGGTGCATTACAGCGGGTGGTTTACCAGCAGCAATGCGCGGTTGAATCGCATCTGGGAGACGGCTGCCTACACGGCGCATCTGTCGCTACAGGACTCGTTGTGGGATGGCGTGAAGCGCGACCGCGGCCGCTGGATTGGAGATCAGGAGGTCATTCAACGCAGTGTTCTGGATCTCTTCGGCAACGTGCCGCTCGTGCGCTCCGGGCTTGAGGATGCGGCCGGTACCGGCCCAATCGTGGAGCACATTAATGGATTGCCGGGATATTCGGCGTGGTGGCTGGTTGCGGAGGCGGAGTACCTGCGGCGCACAGGAGACCTGGGCCAGGTGAGAGCGCAACGCGAGCATGTGCTGCAGGTGCTGCGGCTGATGCACCGCGAGCTGGACGAGGCCCACCTGTACCAGGCAGCCACCGGGGCGAAGCCGTTTGTCGACTGGGCTGAGGGCTTTGACCGGGATACGCCAGAGGCGCGAGCGGCAACGCAGTTCGAGTATCTGCTTGGCTTCCAGGATGCGGCGTGGGTGCTGCAGCAGCTGGGTGAGAGCGCAGAGGCGGAACACTGGCAGCAGCAGGCTGCCCTTTTGCGCCAGGCGGCCCGGCAGTCGCTGCTGCGCCAGGGTATGTTTGGGAATCGGTTACAGACGAATGCGATTGCGGTGCTGGCAGGTGCTGCAACCGAGGCTGAGCAACAGAGCGTGTGGAGCGGCGTGCTGTCTCGCACTGGCCCGGCCGCCAATGTGCCCCAGCCGATAACCCCGTACTACGCCGACTATGTGCTGGAGGCGATGGCTCGCACCGGGCACCGTCGCGAGGCCGTTGCGTGGATGCGCTCGTATTGGGGCAGCATGCTGGACTCCGGAGCGACAAGCTTTTGGGAGGCATGGGACCCGGCCTGGGCTGGTACCGATGCGCACGCTCGGATCGATGCGGACAATCACATTGGTTACAACGCCAGCCTGGCGCATGGCTGGTCTTCCGGGCCGGCCTCGTGGCTGCTGGAGCAGGTGCTGGGCGTGACGGCTGCGGAGACCGGCTATCGAACGGTGCAGATTCGTCCGGATGCTGCAGGGCTACGTTGGGTGCGTGGCTCGGTAAGCACTCCGCTTGGCGTGGTGCGGGTGAGCCTTGCAGGTGGGCGGCTTCTTGTGCAGGCGCCACGCGCCATGCGCATCCAGTTGCTGCTGCCTGCGGGGAGCCGGGACCAACACGGCCTGGCCGTGCAGGGTGAGGTGGCAGAGCATGGCGCGCGTCTGCGTGTGCTGCTGCCGCAAGGTGGACGATATGCATTTGCTTTAGGAGGAGAGAAGCCTTGAGACGAGCCTTGCGGAGTGTTGCGCTGGCGCTGGCGTGCGGTGTGATGTTGCAGCGAGGGTTGGCAGAGTCAGAGTTTATCTTTCCTCCCGGCCCGCAGTCGCAGCGCGACCATCACGCGTCCACAGTGGTGGAGTTGAAGAATGGCGATGTCCTGAGTGCATGGTTTGCCGGCAGCAAAGAGGGCGCGCCAGATGTCGCCATCTGGTCCGCACGGCTCTCCCATGGTGTGTGGAGCGCACCGATGGTGGTGGCGCAGAAGCAGGGCGTGGCGTGCTGGAATCCTGTCCTCTTCCACACGCACGACGGCCGACTGTGGCTGTACTACAAGTTTGGTACACACCCCAGTACGTGGGTGGGCGCACGGCGCTGGAGCGACGACGAGGGCCGCACCTGGTCTGCGGAGCAACTGCTGCCCGAGGGGATCCTGGGGCCTATTCGTGCCAAGCCGCTGCTGCTGCCCGGGAGTGTGGTGCTGAGCGGTTCCTCGGTAGAGCGAGCAGGAGAGTGGCGCGCCTGGATCGAGCGCTCGACCGATGATGGTCGCAGCTTCAACAAGATCGGGCCCATCACGGTGCCGGATGCTCTTGATGTGCCGGACGACGGCGCGCGTGCTGCGGCAGAGCGGGATCGTACAGCCGACGATGGCGCAACCAAGCACTACCCGCCTGCGGCCAGCACCATCGGCATTATTCAGCCGGTGCTGGTTGCGCTGGGCCCACACCACATCCGGCTCTACGCACGCTCGCATACGCGCGCGGCACGCATCGCCGTGGCAGACTCTGAAGACGACGGCCAGAGCTGGACCCAGGCTCACTATCTTGACCTGCCCAATCCGAACTCCGGCATCGATGCGTTGCGCCTGGCCGATGGCCGCGTGGTGCTGCTCTTCAATAACAGCTACGACACCCGCACACCGCTGGTGCTTGCGGTGAGTCGCGACGGAGAGCACTTTCACATCTTTGCCACTGTGGAGGATGGCCCCGGCCAATACTCCTACCCGGCACTGGTGCAGGCGCAGAATGGTGACCTGCTGATGACGTACACCTACCGGCGAGAGACGATCAAGTATGTCCGTTTGCCGCTGGCACAGGTGCCTGAACCAAAGTGAGGAGCGGAGGCATGCAAGGAAGTAACCGGCGAAGAGTGAGTCTATTGCTGTTGGCAGTGCTGGCACCAACGCCGATGCTGCACGCGGCGGCACGGAGCGTGATTGACGCGAAGAGCTATGGTGCGCAAGCCGATGGCCGCGCGAAAGACACGGCTGCCTTACAGCGTGCGATTGACGATTGCGCCCGGCTGCATTGCCGTGCCGTGCTCCTGCCGCCCGGGGTGTATCTCAGTGGGCCGCTGGAGCTGCGCAGTCATGTGCATCTGCAGCTGCAGGCCGGCGCAACCTTGCTGGGCTCGCCCGACAGGCAGGACTACCCGGTGCGCGCGGATGCCCCGTGGCGAAGAGTCGCACTGCTGCATGCGGATCATGCTGAAGATATTGCGATCGAAGGAGCAGGCACGATTGACGGTCAAGGGCAGGGGTGGTGGCAGCGCCAGTTGCAACGGGTGCGAGGCACGCCAGAGGATAAGCGGCCGATGCTGGTGGACCTGACTCACTGCCGCCGCATCCGCATCGAAGGGGTGCAACTCATCAACTCTCCGCAGTACAACATCTTTGCGGTGCTGTGCGACGGCCTGATTGTGCGTCGCGTCACCATCCGTAACCCGGGGCGAGGGGCGCCGAATACCGATGGCATCGATCCGCTCTCGACCAGTCATGTGCTGCTGGAGCAGGACACGATCGACACGGGCGACGACAACGTGGCGATCAAGAGCGGCCTGGTGGAGCGTAACGATCCGAACGTGCCGAGTCGGTTCATCACGATTCGCAACTGCCACCTGCGGAACGGACATGGTCTCTCTATTGGCAGCGAGACGGCTGGCGGTGTGCAGCACGTCAGGGTAGAGAATGTGGACTTTGACGGTACGCGTCAAGGGATACGCATCAAGAGCGCTCGCGGACGCGGCAACGATATCGGCGACTTCCGCTATCGTCATATCACCATGCATCACGTGGAGACGCCGGTGCAGATCACGATGTATTACACGGGCTACACGGGCCAAGAGGTCGCAATGCCAGTAACGGAGCACACGCCGCGCTTTCACTCCATACGGATTGAGGACCTGCAGGCCGACGGCGCAACCAATGCCGTGCAGGCCATGGGACTGCCTGAAAGCCCCATCACCGGGCTGGTGCTGCGCCACGTCCACATTGCAGCGCAGCACGGAATGGTGGCCCGTTATGTGCATGCGACGATGGACGATGTCGTGATCGATGCAACGGATCAGAAGCCGCTGGTCGAGGGACCGGGCGTGACGCTGGAACGGAGATAAGTGGTGAACCTACGATGGCAACGTGCAATGTTCGGTCTGCTGGTCCTGTGCGTGGTTCAGCAGGTTCATGCGCAGGATGTGCTGCGGATTGCAGTGCAGCCTGCGCCGCAGCACACTACGGGACAGCCTTTCACGTTCGTCTCGGACGGACCGGCAGGGCCGGGCTGGACTCGCCCGGACGAGGTTGCCAGGGCATACTTTGCGGAGATGCTGCCCGCATTCTTTACGCGCACGCTGGTGCTCAGTACGCCGCTTACAGGCATTGCGCAGATGGAGTGGATCTTCACAGGCCCGCACGGCGGATTCACCGTGACGATTGGCGCAGCGCGGATTCGAGTGAGCCAGCGCTACTACGACTCCTACGGGCTGAGCACAGGGCAGGGTAACTATCCGGAGCGGGTGGTGCGCCAGGATGAGCGACTCTACCAGGGGCCGGCAACCACGCTCACGGTTGTCGTGGACTCGCATCTGGCACTGCATGTGCTGCTGAACGGGCAGCAGGTGCTGGAGCAACCGCTGCTGCTGGACGTGACGCGGCATCAGCTGCGCTGCACCACACCGCGGGCAGAACATCATGTGATCTCCGGCTGGCTCCAGCAACCGCAGGCTATCTCCGCCCGGGTGACGGTGCAGCAGGAACGCATGCATCAGACGATGCTTGGCTTTGGTGGCAGCCCCAGCATACCGGCCTATAACCTGCTGAGCGAGGCAGGCAGGCAGCGGTACTGGCAGTTGCTGCACCAGTACAATCTGCTGCTCTCGCGCGAGTATCCGATGGGCACGGAACTGAAGCCCGATCTCTCCAACCTGGACGACGCGTCGCAGGCAACACCGCACTACTACGGCGATAACTTCCCCAATGGCGAGGTCTCCAGCTTTGACTACAACCAGCGCGTGCTCGCGATGGGGGGCGACGTCATCTATGAGATGTGGGCGCTGCCCGAGTGGGCCACCGAGCCATACAACGGACCGCGGCTATTGGATATCTGGAATAAAGTTGTGCGACAGCAGGCCCGGCCCGAGGTGTACGCTCGCGCTGTCGTGCAGTACTGTCGGTTGGAGCAGCAGCGGACGGGCAAGCTGCCCATCCTCGTAGGCGTTGAAAACGAAGTCGAGCAGCCGCCAGAGATCTTTGATGCCATGGTGCTGGAGCTGCGGCGTCAACTGGATGCGGCCGGCATGCAGCAGGTGAAGATTCACATGGCTGACGCCGGATACCTTGCAGCTGGCACGGCGCGGGCAAAGCGGCTGCAACACGATCCGCGCGTCTGGAAGGCGATCGACTACACGGCGAGTCATGAGTATGACCTGCAGGAGTTCTTTGCTGCGCCGGACCTGTTTGACGATCGCATGCGTGCCATGCGGGCCGCCAGTGGCGACAAGGAGTTTCTGGCGACGGAGCTGTGTCTGAACGATCCACGGCTGCAGGAGGCATCGTACCGCGTTGCCTTCAACATGGGGCAGCTGTACTTCAAGAATCTGACCCAACTGGATGCCGTGGGGCTGATGTACTGCTGGCTGCTGCTGGATGTGGAGCAGCCCAGCTTTGGCGCATCGCGCGCCCTGATGGTGCCGGATCGCAGCCAGGATAGCATGGTGGTGCCGTCCAGCTTTCAGCTGCGCGTGCTGGGCGCATTCAGCCGGCACGTGGTGCGCGGCATGCAGCGCGTCGACGCAAACGTGGATCAGGATGCCGACCTGCTGGCGACTGCCTTTACGGGTCAGGGTGAGACGACCGTCATCCTGCTGAACCGTGGCGTGCAGGCGCGACAGGTGCAGTTGCAGGGGGCGCATGCCGCGTGGCAGGAAGTAGAGCGCACCAACTTCTACCAGGCGAATCAAACCTCAAACGCGGCCACACAGGATAGCGTGCTGGTGCAGCCCGGCGAGATGGTTGTGCTCTCTACGGTGAAGGCGCCCCGGCCTTAGGCTGTGCCCCGGCATCATGACGGCTGAGCAGGCGGTTGGCTTCCTCGTCGGTGATCTGTAGAAAGCTGCCGTGCTTGCTGGCGGCTGGCATGCTGATCTGGGCGCTGGCATCGGTCCAGTGCTTCCAGTCCTTGGTGGCGACTGCCTCATACTGCGCGTGGGGCGGTCGATAGTGGTCGTAGAACACCAGGTAGGTATCGCCTATCTGAATCGCCGATGGACCCTCGGACCAGGACTCATTGATGGGCGGCGAAAGCGGCGACCATGGTCCCTCGACGGTTGGTCCGGTGGCAAATCGCTCCTGGTAGCGCAGCGGATCGTTGGTCTGATCTTTCAGAATCAGGTAGTAGCTACTGCGTGTCTTATTTGCTGCGTGAAAGAGGGTGGCATCGATCACGACGAAGCCAGGATCGAAGAAGATCTGTGGCGGGGTGAAGTCGTTGAAGTCGGATGTGTACGAGCACCAGATGCGGTTGCCGCGCGCATCGTCTTTGCTCGAAGACGACCATAGCACGAGCCACTTGCCACGCTGTTCGTCCCAGGCCAACTCCGGCGCCCAGACGTTGTTGGTGTCTTGATGCGACGCCATGATGGGGATGTACTGCTGGACAGACCAATGGATCAGATCGCGCGAGGTGGCGTGGCCCAGCGCATTCCCGTGCCAGGCCCAGGTCCACACCATTTGAAACAGTCCGTCGGGGCCGCGTGTGAGATAAACGTCGCGCATGATCTCGCCCGGCTGCTCGGGTGCCAGCCAGGGTCCTCCGTCGTTGAGCGCAGTGTAGTGGTAGCCATCACGGCTGAGTGCAAGATAGATACCCTGGTTGCCGGGCTCCTTGAAGTAGGCAAATAGCCAGTTCTGCTGTGCGCAGGCAGCCTGTGACAAGCTACACGCTGCCAGCAGCGCAACGATGCCAAGCCGCCTCATGGAGCCTCCGGAAGCTGCACATCCAGCAGGGTCTTGTCGCGCCAGTGCGAGGTCGCGGTCACGGCACCTGCACGGTCGTAGCAGGTCCAGGTCCAGGTGCCGTCCGGTTCGTAGTGCTTGGTCCATGCGCGGCTATGTTTGCTGCGATAGAGCACCTCGTCGCCAATCTTTTTGCCGAGGTGGAAGCGCATGGTCCACTGCGGAGTTCCATCGGCAAAGTAGAAGATCTGAGCACCCTCCAGCAGCACTCGGCCATCGTCGGCGATGCCCGTGGTGGACGTGGCAAGCGTGCGGCCCGCCGCATTCCGTTCCGTGTGCGTGCGTAGCTGCTTCATGCTGTGTGGCTCCGGAACTGCCGGACCGCGCTGCAGCACCCACGCCTCATTCAACTCAATCTCGTAGTTCGTCGGGTTCTTGGAGGTGACGATATGAATGACGCCGTCTGGGCCCTGCGTCGCGGTGACGTAGCCCACGGTCAGCAGGTCGGGCAGTCGCTTCTGCGTCCAGGTCTTGCCGTCGTCGCTGCTGAGGGCAACATAGGCCCCATCGCGATGCAGATGTTTCTGATTGTTCGGGTTGTAGTCCGCGACAAAGAAGAGCCTGCCGGAGGCAAGCCGCAGAACACTGGGGCGTTCGCCACTTTGCAAAGGATCGAAGGGTGTCTTCTGCTTGTGCCAGGTCTTGCCGCCATCGCTGCTGATGGCGAGTGGCATGCGGCCGTCGAGGTTGGAGTTCTTGCCGCCGTAGCCCAGCAGGTCACCGTTCTGGGCCAGCACCAGGGTGGTGTGGCGCCCTGCGGTGCGGCCGCCGGTGTCGTACCAGGTGGCTCCGTTGTCGTGCGAGCCCCATACGGCGGAGATGGAGCCATTGCCATCGTCGTCACGACCGGTGGAGTCTGTAGGTAGCAGGATGGTGCCGTCGCTGGTGCGCACCACCGAGTTGATCGGCTGCGAGACATAGCGGCCGATAGGCGCAGGGAAGTGCGGAAACTGCACAGCTGACCACGTGACCCCGTTGTCCGTGGAGGTGGTAAACGCGAAGGGCGGTGCGCCGATCAAGCGCGGGAAGCCCCAGAACAGCCAGACCTTGCCATGGTCGTTCCACAGCACTGGTGCGGCGTTGGCGGCGTCGGCAAAGTAAGGCCAGGGCTCCGGCATATCCCAGTCTTCGCTGCCGGCCCGCCGTCGCATCACCAGCACCGTCTGGTCCGGATCATCTTCGTCGCGCGGCGTGTTGTAGTAGGCCGCCACCACATCGCCGTTGGGCAGCACCTGTACGGCGGAGTTGTGATAGTTGATCCCCAGGCCACGCGCCAGGCCTAGCCGCCAGCCAACCTGCGGCATGGAGCGGCCTCCTAGATCTGGGAAGAGAGGATGCAGGTGGTAGAAAGGCTTTGCCGCATCCGGCCCATGCGTGATGCGGTCCGGCACCTGCTTCACGTCGCTCTGGAAGAAGAGTGGTTCGGCCGTGGCTGTTGGCATCGGTGTGCTCTCGGCATTCACAATGCGGAAGCCGATATTGCCCGTCGGCGTCTGATAGGTTGGTGCCATGCTGGCGCGATTGGCTGCACGCGCAAAGTAGGGCGACAGAGCAGGGAAGCTCTCGCCAGGCTTGGAGCGGCGAAAGTCCAATCCGCCCCCCCGGACGACGCGAAACATGCCTGCCACCGGCCCCGCAGGATCGATGGCGGGCTCGGCAGAGTAAGGGGCGTACCAGTCCTGTACCCACTCCGGTACACCATCGCCCAGGAAGAACGGTGGGCGGTTGTGCAGGCGCGCCGCGTACTCCCACTCTGCCTCTGTAGGCAGACGATAGAGCTTGCCCGTGAGCCTGCTGAGCCAGGCACAGTAGGCCGTGGCCTGTTGCCAGCTGATGCCTGCGGCGTACTGCGGATACGCGGGGTTGCCCCTGTACTTCGGATCAAATCGCTGGAACTCCGCGATGGTCACCGCATGCGCTGCAATGCGGAAGCCGTGCGAAATGGTAACCAGGTGGGCCGGCACCTCGTCGAAGTCACCCTGGGCGGGACGGTCCGAGTTGACGCCGTGTCCTCTGGTGATGGAAGGCGGCAGTGAGGCACCATCGGCACCCATCATGAAGCTGCCGGGCGGCACCGCGATGAAGTCGTCGGTCTGCGACTGTGCCGAAGCCTGCGCGTTGCAGGCTGCGCTGAACAGCGCAAGACACAGCATCCAGCAGCGGGTTGTGGGTGCCACGCTCATCGCTGCAGGCTCCCATCCTCAGGTAGCGTTGCGGTCAGTGGCATCAGGCCCGGGCGATGCGCGGCCCGGCGGCCGTCGATCAACAGCGTGAGTCCCTTGCCGCGATGATACTGCGCCCCGGTCGCGTCGTAGAAGATCGTCAGCAGATGGCCGTGGTAGGGCACGCCGTCGATGGCGAAGTAGCTCCAGCGTCGCGGTGGCAGCAGCGGATGCAGCACCACCGTGTTGTCTGCCTGCGGACGAAGACCGATCAGGCCGGTCAGCAGTGGGTCCGTAAAGCCGGAGTGGTTGTAGTAGTTTCCGCGTCCCACCTGACTGTGCTTGGCCAGCAACATATCCTTGGCGATCCACTCGTCGGTATCGGCGTCCAGATCTTCGTCGATCCAGTCGACCACTGCGCCGCTGGACAACGTGAGATGCTGCGACCGGACGTAGGCGGCAAATAGCTGGTAGTAGCGTGCATCGTCGATGGAGTGCTGCGGCGGACCGTTCAGCAGGTTGGCAAGCGCAAGCAGAGTCTGCGTGGTGGCATAAGGCCAGGAGGGGCCGTTCCACGTGCACTGGTCGTTGCTGGCAAAGCGGAAGCGCGGAGAGCGGCGCTCTGCCGTGGTGGGCCCGTAGGTGCCCGCAAAGCCCTTTGGGTCGAAGAGCTGCTGCCACGCGACCGCATGCGACGAGGCAGGGGACAGGTAGAGCCATGGCAGGTAGCCGATGAGCTCTCGCGTGCCTGTGAACTGCAACTGCGTGCCAGGGTCAATGAACTTCTTCTGTTTGCGAATGCCGGAGTCGGCGGACGGCGAGACGACCTCGTAGAACTGCGCGTCCGGGTTCCAGAGCCGCTCGATCCGTGGGAGCAGCGCCTCAGCCTTGGCCGTGTACTCCTGCTTCGTGGCTGCGTCGGTCGCAAGGTCTGCAATGGCGCGGGCATCGGCGTACTGGTAGGTGTTCAAGGGTGTTCGGTAGCCATCGCCGCCAATGCTCTTCTCCATGGCATCACGGGTATCAATCTGCCAGTACAGACCGTTCGCATCCTGGTTACTTACCTGCCACGCGCGATAGTTCGCCTCCAGCCCAGGCAGCAACTGCCGTGCAAACTGCCAGCTGCCTTGCGCCAGGGCCACATTGCGCACGGAGTCTGCCAGTGGAAAGCTGTACTTGCGCGGATCGGAGCCAGGCAGCGTCCAGTAGCGTGCATAGTCCTGGGCGATGCCTGCGTCGCGCAACCAGCGCGCCTCATTCAGGTGGAATGGTGCGGCGTCAGGCAGCACGCCGTAGTCCGGCAGGGCAGGCCGGGGCAGCCACTCCGTTACCAGATAGCCGCTGTTGCCGCGCACCAGATGCTTCTGCCAGGCGTACCAGCGGAAGTAGTACA
This sequence comes from Acidobacteriota bacterium, assembly GCA_028872955.1. Lineage (GTDB taxonomy): Bacteria > Acidobacteriota > Terriglobia > Terriglobales > Acidobacteriaceae > Edaphobacter. The sequence continues at coordinate 2,979 of JAGWNX010000046.1, read as the reverse complement.
TCTCTTCAAAGCTCTTGTCGGAGCTCTCAAACAGCGGCGCATTGGCAGCGATCCACGGCCAGGGATCGGTGGCCTGCTGGCCTGTGGCGGCCTTCTCCTGCTGCACAAAGAGCGCGGTGTAGTGGGCAAAGGACTGCGGCTGCAGCACGCGGAAGGGGCTTTGCTGGGCTAGAGCGACGGGGCGTAGTCCAGCAAAGACGACGACAAGGGCCAGGACGGCAGTGCGAGAGATCATCACGATATCGAAGAGCAGTCTAGTGCGTCGCGTGGCGTGCGGCAATCAAAATATGAAAACAGTAAGCAGCTAGTGAAAATTACACTGCTCGGCTGCAACAGCACGACTCACCGGGCACACGCTGCCGAAGGGCACACCTGGACCACCCGGCACGTGCAGACGCCTGCGATGATCCGCCAGATGCAGTGGGCCCAGGGTGCCCGCTAGTGGCACGCGTGTGCCGCTTGAATGCGATAAACATAAGCAATCTCGTGGGCTTCGGCTGCCGGTGCGGTCAGGTGCAGTCCGTCGCTGCGCTGCTGCCAAACAGGCGGAGCCTGGCTGCCCAGCAGGGTGACGGAGCACACAGGCCCGGGCAGATACGGCATGGTGCTGCCCATCGTCTGGATGCGGATGTCGCCATCCTGCGGCCGACCCAGCACCGTGGCATAGACCACGCCCGCGGGTCCGCCCTTCGGAACGGTAAAGCGAATGTCGCGGGCCGTGAAGGCCTGCACGTCAGAGTTCATGGCCGTGGCGTTACGGCCGGCGATGCTGGGGCCCTCGCCGTACAGCACCCACGGACGCGTGTTGTAGATAGCCTCGCCGTAGACCTTGAGCCAGGCACCCATCTCGCGCAGCACGGCCTGCGCCTGTTCCGGTATGGTTCCATCGGCTCGCGGGCCAACGTTCAGCAGCAGGTTGCCATTCTTGCTCACGGTATCCACCAACTGGTGGATGAGTGAGCGGGCATCGCGATACTGGTCGTTCTCAACATAGCCCCACGAGTGGATGCTGATGGAGGTATCCGTCTGCCAGGGCAGCAGGCGCAGGTTATCCATCTTGCCGCGCTCGATATCCAGGGTGCCGGTGTTGGCGGGCATGGACTCCAGTTTGTAGGTCAGCACGGGCTGCAGATGCTGCTCTGCCGACCGGTTGTAGTAGTAGGCGGCGAAGCGCTGGAGATAGGGCTGGAAGCGCGGCTGGCCGTCCCACCAGTCAAAGTAGACAAACTCCGGGTGATACTTGTCGACGATCTCGGTGGAGCGGGCAAGCCAGTCTGCCAGGAAGGCGTCATCCGGTGGCAGCCACTGCTCCAGGTGGTCAGGGTTCGGCTCTTTGGTGGAGTCCGCGGTGCCGGGTAAGGCCATGGGTGCGGCCGGCCCGTATAGCCCGGCGTAGCGTGGGTCGTTTACGTCGGAGTCGAAGGTGCGACCCAGCCCGTACCACCACCAGTGTTCCGCGCGGTGCGACGACGCGCCGAAGTGCAGGCCGTGGGCGCGGGTGGCGCGCGCAATCTCGCCGACGACATCGCGATGCGGGCCCATGCGGGCGGCGTCCCAGTCGGTAAAGCTGGAGTCGTACATGGGGAAGCCGTCGCAGTGCTCGGCCACGGGCACAATGTAGCGCGCGCCAGCCTGCTGAAACAGGCTCACCCAGGCATCGGCGTCAAACTTCTCGGCCCGGAACATCGGGATGAAGTCCTTGTAGCCAAACTTCGCCTGTGGCCCGTAGGTGGCCACGTGGTGGGCAAAATCCGGAGTGCCCGGCACATACATGTTGCGGGAGTACCACTCGCTTCCGAAGGCCGGAACCGAGTACACGCCCCAGTGCAGAAAGATGCCGAACTTTGCATCCTGAAACCATTCTGGCGTCTGGTAGGCAGCCAGCGACTTCCAGTCTGCGTGGAAGCGGCCGGTGGCGTCTTCGCGCTCTACCCTGGCCACCTGCTGGTGCACCTTTGCCGTATAGTCCTGTGCCTGCAGGGTGGAGGCGCTGGCGGCTGCAACCAGGGCAAGCACCAGGGGGGTGGTCATGCTTGTCTTCATAGGCTCCTGCAGTCGCGAGAGCTCGACTGTGGCAAAAGTTTGCCTTGTCGAACGTGTGCTGTGCAAGGTAGAAAATATTTCGCTGTTGAAAAGTATCTTCCTTCCATGGAAGGCTGAGGTGGCTCGCGTGATCAACTTGAGAAGCAGGGCATGGCACAACGTCGTGTTCCGTATCGGCATGCCCGTTGTGCTGTGGGCCGCTGGCTGGCCATTGTTGGCCGCAGCGGCGCAGGTGCCGGACCCACTGCAGGGAGCACAGTGGATCCAGGCTCCGCACGCCTCTGCGCAGGATGCTGTGATGCCAGTCTTCCGTCGCCAGTTCGTGCTGGAGAAGCCGCTGCAGCGCGCGACATTGACGATTGCAGCGCTGGGCCAGGGTGAGGTCCATGTGAATGGCGTGAAGGCGGGTGACGCCGAGCTGACGCCCTCGTGGACGGACTATCGCAAGACCATCCGCTACCAGCAGCTGGATGTGACGCCGCTGCTGCATCCCGGCCAGAACGTAATGGGTGTGCTGGTGGGCAACGGGATGTACAACGTGGTGCGAACGCCGCACCGCTACACCAAGCTGGAGAACAGCTACGGCGCACCTCGGCTGATCGCCCTGCTACAACTGCGCTACACCGATGGCACGACAGGTCGCATCGCCTCGGATGCGGCCTGGCAGACGACCGCCGGCCCGATCGTCTTCTCCTCTACCTACGGCGGCGAAGACTATGACGCGACCCGCGAGCCTGCAGGCTGGGACAAGCCGGCCGCAGTGGCACCCGGCTGGCAGCCCGCCCAGCTGACAGACGGCCCAGGCGGTGCACTGCACGCAGAAGTTGAGCCGCCAATCCGGGTGATGCAGCGCTATGCTGCAAAGCGGCTGGCCGACCCCAGGCCAGGGGTTGCCGTCTACGACTTTGGACAGAACTTTGCCGGCTGGCCGGAGAT
>JAGWNX010000110.1 GCA_028872955.1 Acidobacteriota bacterium | reverse complement strand
CTTTGCTTCCTATCAGAGGAATGTTTCCCGTCTGGAAGCAGCTTTAGACGATACCTTCGCCTCGGGACTCATCAATGAGTTTGTGACTACTCGGAAGGATGCTCCTTTGCTTTATGGCGCTTTTATCCAAGACCTCGTCAGCACAGAGACTTTGCCCCTCACGGAATTAGACTTGAAAAAGTGGACTAAACAACATTTCTATATGGGTTTGATTCGAACGGCCGACAGCCTCATCCGGCAGCCCCGATGGTATGTAAGTCGGGAAGTTAAAGACCTACTAAGAAAATACATCACTGATGATTTGATAAACGAGGCGTGGAATTATCTGGGCAAGAAGAGGGAAGCCTAAGAATCGGTGGTTAGGCGGATGGGCGGGTGACCCATCTGTCTCTTTTTGAACCACAACAACAGTCTGGGTGCCCCATCCTTCGCAGTTTCACCGCGAAGGGTGGGAAGGTACACTGCTTGCACCAGGATGCCTTACCGCCTACAACGCTATCAGCAAACCGGCAACTTCCACTTCATCACCTTCAGTTGTTACCGGCGAGCACCGTTACTGGCAGGCAGCAGCGCCAAAGATACCGTACTGAACCTTCTGGAACAGACGCGCAGCGAACATGGACTTTGCATCGCCGCGTACGTACTTATGCCGGAGCACGTGCATCTGCTGACCGATGAACCCTCGGACGGTACCCTGGCAGCGTTCCTGCAAGTCTTCAAGCAGCGTTGCTCACGCGCCTTGAAGTCCGAAGCATCAACACAGTTCTGGCAGCGCCGCTACTACGACTTCAACGTGAATACGGCGGAGAAGCGTATCGAGAAGCTACGCTACATTCATCGCAACCCTGTCCGGCGCGGACTGGTGGCAGAGCCACAGGACTACCGCTGGAGCAGCTTCTGCCACTACGCCACGGGTGAGGTTGGTGTTGTCGAGGTCGAGTCGGAGTGGACGGCGGTGCGGAGAGAGCGACTCAGGGCTGGTGTAGAAGCGTGATGATTCCGGCTGTGCGAGCTGTGTACTTCCCACCCTTCGCAAACGACGCGAAGGATGGGGCACCCGAACGGTTGTGGTGGTATTGCAACGAGACAAAAGGCGGGCCGCCAGCCAGCCAGCGCCCTAGTGCACCGGTTGGGGGAGCGGGGCCATGGCGTCCAGTTCGGCGTGCTTCGGGGGCAGGCGCGTCGCCTCAAAGGTCGTGATCTTCCACTCGCCGTTGGGCAGCAGCTTGTAGACCCGCGTGTAGCGGAAGGTGCCGGAGACGGGCAAGCCATCGTTGGAGCCCTCAAAGTCCGCCCGCGAGGTGACGATGGCGATCGAGCCGATCAGCTTCACCTTCAGTTCATCCACCTGAATGCGCGTCAGCACCATCTTGCGGGTGCGCATGCGCTCCAGTTGCTGGGCCTTGGTGTAGATATTGCCGGAGAGCGAGATGCCGATGTAGTCGTCGGAGAGCAGCCGCGCCATGCCGTTCACATCGTTGGCCAGCGACGCGGCACGCCACTGCTCTTCCAGGGCCTCCACCTGCTGCTTGTAGTCCCGGCGCACCTGGCGCGGCATGGCCACGGCCGGCAGCACACACACCAGCAGCGCCAGCACCACGAAGGAGAAAAAGCGCTTTGGAAGAGGACGCAGCATAGGCGTACTGGATATTAGGCCGCAGCCTTAGGTCGAGTCAAAACAAGATTCTGCAAATACGCCGCAACTACAACAAAAGACGTAGCCAACGAGGCATCTGCCGCTCGCATCTAGCCCGGCACCGGCCACCCGACCGGTGTTGCTACTCCGTTAGACGCGTGCCCCCGGCGACGGTCAGCAGATCGCGGTCAGATTCTCCACCTGCCGCTCCTTCATCATCTGGTACAGGCCGCCCACCGCATACTGGGCAAAGTGCGGCGCATTGCGGTGGAACTCCAGCGCTGCCTGGTCGCGGTACTGCTCGTACAGCAGCACCGTGGCCGGCTCGCCCTCCACAAAGTGCGGAATGTAGCTGACGCAGCCGGGCTCCTGCCGCGTCGCCGCTGTCAACGGCTGCAGCACCTCCACCACCTTTTCGCGATCCTCTGCGGCAAATCGCAGGCGTACCGTAAAGCTGACCATAGCAAACCTCTCCTCCGTGGCTGGGCTCAGGCGTTGAGCGTGGACTCGAACTCCGGCAGCGTCATCGTGTGGTCACGATCCGGCCCGGTGGAGACCATGCCGATCTTCGCGCCGGACTCCTTCTCCAGGAAGTGCAGATACTCCTGCGCCAGCTTGGGCAGCTTGTCGAACTCCGTAATGCCGGCCGTCGAGCAGTTCCAGCCCTTGAGCGTGGTGTACACCGGCTGAATGGAGTGGAAGCCGGGCATGTCGGCCGGAATCGTGTCCGTCACCTTGCCGTTGACCTTGTAGCCGACGCACACGGGAATCTCCGCGCACTCGTCCATCACGTCCATCTTGGTCACCACCAGCCACTCCGTGCCATTGATCATGTTGGAGTAGCGCAGCAGCGGCAGATCCAGCCAGCCACAGCGGCGCGGACGGCCTGTCACCGCGCCAAACTCATTGCCACGCTTGGCCAGCAGCTCGCCCATCACACCATGGTCCTCGGTGGGGAACGGCCCCTCGCCGACGCGCGTCACGTACGCCTTGGTCACACCGATCACGGTGCCGATCTTCGTCGGCCCCACACCCGTGCCCGTCACCGCGCCGCCCGCCGTAGCCGACGAGCTGGTCACAAACGGGTAGGTGCCGTGGTCGATATCCAGCAACGCACCTTGTGCGCCCTCAAACATCACCTTGTCGCCGTTGTTGATGGCATCGTTCAGCATCACGGCGGTGTCGGCCACAAACGGTGCCAGCTGCTCGGCGGCGCGGGCGTACTCCTCGTACATCTGCTTGGGGTCCAGCGGCTCCGTGCCAAACAGCGCATGCGCAATCGCGTTCTTCTCGTGGCAGGCGTTCTCAATGTGCGTGCGCAGCAGGGCAGAGTTCAGCAGATCCACCACGCGCAGGCCGCTGCGGTGCATCTTGTCCTCGTAGGCCGGGCCAATGCCACGGCTGGTGGTGCCAATCTTGGTGCGGCCCGGCGCGTTCTCCGCCGCCAGCTCAATCATGCGGTGGTAGGGCAGAATGACCTGCGCGCGGTTCGAGACAAAGAGCTGACCATCCACCGGCAATCCGGCGTCCTTCAGCTTCTTCACCTCGCTCAGGAAGGCCATGGGGTCCAGCACGACGCCGTTGCCGATGATGCCCTTGCACTCCGGACGCAGCACGCCGCAGGGAATAAGCTGCAGCACAAACTTGCGGCCCTTGATAATGACGGTGTGCCCCGCATTGTGGCCACCAGCGTACCGGGCGACGACGTTGAACTTCTCGGAAAGGACATCGACGATCTTGCCCTTGCCTTCATCGCCCCACTGGGCGCCGAGGATGACCGCGGATTTACGTTGTGTCACGAGTGGATGTGCTCCGGAGGGGATGTGCGTGGCTCATGCAACCCACGCCCATGACTCATTCTATACTGCGCAAGAGATCCACGCCGCAGGAGCCTGATCATCCGCCCACCCAGCAAGCACGCCTTCGCCCTCACCCTGCTGGGAATCCGCCTGGTGGGGCTGGTCCTCGCTATCTTGTGGGCCGCGGACCCCTTTGCCTGGTGGAAGCTCTCGGCCGTCGCCTTCATGCTGCTGCTGGTGGCCATGCAGGTACAGCGCGTGCGCAGGCAGAACCAGCGCGATCAAGCCCTGCGCCAGCAGCGCCGCGAGGCCCCCGATGCCTGAGTTGCCCGAGGTGGAGACCATCGCCAACGGCGTGCATCAGCGCGTGGTTGGCGCACGCATCACCAGCGTGTGGACCAGCGGCAAGCCCCAGACCTTCAAGACGCCGCCCGCTGCGCTGGAGGCTGCGCTCAGTGACTCGACCATCCTCGAAGTCAAGCGCGTCGGCAAGACCATCGTCATGCGGGTCCGACCAGAATCCGCAGGCGACGCCGCGCCCCTCGACTTCCTCATCCACCTGGGCATGACCGGACGCCTGGTGGTGGCCACACCCGACGTGCCGCCGCCGCCCCACACCCACGCTGTGCTATCGCTCGCCGATGGCCGCGAGGTGCGCTTTGTTGACCCGCGCCGCTTTGGCCGCCTGAGCCTGGCTGCGGGCACCTACACCGGCCCGGGCGCGGAGCCCACCACCATCGGCGAGCAGGAGTTTATCGCGCTCTTCCGCGGCCGCAAACTGGCCATCAAAGCAGCGCTGCTGCACCAGAGCCTGCTGCACGGGGTCGGCAACATCTACGCGGACGAGAGCCTCTTCCGCGCCGGCATTCGCCCCACGCGCCCGGCCGGCAGACTGACCCGCGCCGAGCTGCTGCGCCTGCGTGAAGCGCTGCGCGCCGTGCTGGCACGCGCCATTCAGCTGGGTGGCTCCTCCGTGTCAGACTACGTGGACGCCGAGGGCATGCGCGGCTACTTCCAGATCGAGCACGCCGTCTACGGGCGCGGGGGCCAGCCCTGCAAGACCTGCGGCACGCCGGTGAAAAAGATCGTGGTAGGCGGACGCGGCACGCACTACTGCCCGCAGTGCCAGCGTTAAGGGAATGAACATTTGACATAGAGGCTAAGAAAGAGCAACTAAGCCTCAATAAACGTGCTAAAGACACTCTAAGAGGCAATCATCCACTGAGTAGATGCCGACTATACCCTCTAGGTGTTTCATTTGGGGATACCGCCTATTTCAAACGCGATCTTGTGTTCGGGAAAGTCAGGCTTTGGAACCACTGTTATTCCCTTGACGCCAGATCTGATTAGTACATTAAGAATTCCCTTAACGTCTGGACGATCCTCTGGTATTTCTGCCCGATCACCTGGCGTCCCTGCCGGGCCACGCCAAATAACTACCACACCCGGAGGCAGCTGCTGACCAGCAATCATTGAGCCGATTTCTATAGGCTTCCATCCAGCATCCGCAAATATCTTGAAAAGCTGTTGAGCCAACTCATCGTTACTCGTGTTCGCATTGATCGATGCTGTTCCAGGATTTGCGGCAAGGATTGGTGCGATCTCAGCGACGAGTATGTTGTTAATTTTTCTCTCCGGTTCCCCGTATTGATTGAAAACCGCCTGGCTGTTAGGCCCCTGAGCACAGGCACTCCCTTGGCAATCCTGCTGATAAGTTGGAGCAGTTTGTCCTGCTCCAGCATGTGAGCCTACGGCTATCGAACCCGGTCCCGCGTGTGCGCCGCTCCCATAGGCCCCGGGTGTCGTATAGATTGCATTTCCATTCAGATCGGTGGAACCAAGGATCGTATTACCGTTGCCTCTAATTGGACGCTTGTCATTGATCTGAGTGTTATCAGAACCTTCAATACCAGTCCGTGTCGCCGTTTGGTTTCCGTCAGAAAGGCGCGCTTTTGCAGCTTTTCCTAAACCCGGCGATGCTGGTAGATACGCTCTGATAGGTTCCGCATCTTGCGTAGGGAGTGCTGTCGGATTTGTTGTTTGGCTACCTGTGCCAACTGGTCGTGCTGGAGTTGGAGTGGCATTTTCGGCTTTTTGCTGAGGCGCGTTCAAATAACTACTCAGCCAACATGCCCCAGCAAACAGCGCTAGTGCCGCCAGGGTGACCCCAGCAAGCAGCATTGCCGTCTTTCTTGTGGTGTCGTGTTTTGTCTCCTCCCAAGCCCAGGACTTGACGAGCAGCATTCCAAAACCAACAAAG
>JAGWNX010000003.1 GCA_028872955.1 Acidobacteriota bacterium | reverse complement strand
CGGAGGCTCACCCATGCTGCTCGTGCGGTTAGTAGCCGATGGTGAACCGCGCCCGCTCAAACTGCGGCCGCTCCAGCTCATCCACCAGGGCAATGGCGTAGTCGTCCAGCGAGATGCGGCTGTTGTGCTGCGCATCCGCAATCAGGTCGTCCTTGCCCAGGCGAAACTTGCCGGTCCGCTCACCGGGCTCAAAGAAGGCCGCCGGGCTGAAGCTGGTCCAGTTAATGCTGGAGGCCTTGACCAGCTCCAGCGCGTCGGCGTGTGCCTGGGCAATCGGCAGCCACGCCTCCGGCAGGTGGCCGCTGGCGATTAATGTGACGCCCGGTGCCACAAACAGGCTGCCAGCGCCGCCCACAAACACAAATCGCGGGGCGTCTCCGGTCTTGCCCGCCTGCGCCACCGCATCCACGAACCGCTGGGTCACGGGAATCAGCTCGCGCACGCCCTCCGGCGTCAACACCGGCGCGTAGGCGCTCACCACAGCGTCGGCCCCGGCGATCGCAGCGGCAATCCCCGCCGCCGAGCTCACATCCCCCTGCACCACCGTCAGGCCAGGCCGAGCGGCCAGCTTCGCTGTGTCACGCACTACAGCCGTTACCGCATGTCCACGAGCCAGAAGCTCCGCCAGAATGCTGCTGCCCGACTTGCCCGTTGCGCCGTAGAGAACAATCTTCATTGCAGTTCACCTCAATCCAGATTTTTTGACGTACGTGGATCTAGATGAGCCCCGCCGCCATTCCGTCACAAAAAAAGTTACGGTCTCTTCGACTCTCGATCTACCGACGCGAAACCGGTACTCTGATCAGGTGAATCCTCGCCTGTCGCTTGCGCTCCACGTGCTGTGCCTGCTGGCTACCCAGCCGCAGCAGCGCGTCACGTCGGAGTATCTGGCCAACAGCATCGGCACCAACCCGGTGGTGATCCGGCGGCTACTGGCCCGGCTGCGACAGGCAGGGCTGGTGACCAGCAAGGGAGCAGCGGGCGGTGGCTGGCAGCTTAGCCGGCCAGCCGCGGAGATCTCCGTACGCAGCGTGCGTGCGGCCCTGGGCGAGGAGGTAGCCCTGCGCCGCCACAAGAACCAACCCCACCCCCAGTGTCCGGTGGGCCGCGGGGTCAACCAGGCGCTGGACGCCGTCTACGCCTCCGCCGACGCGGCGATTGATGCCGCGCTGGAGCACTGGAGCATCGCCCAGGTGCTGGAGCTTGCGCTGCAGGTCAGCTGACTCGCCCTTGAGCCTTCGATAGAAAGAGCAAGGCCCGGAGGCGAATCGCCCCCGGGCCTTGTGTTGGAATCGACTGCGCTTGCTTATGCCTCTTCTGCCGCAGCCTGCGGGGCGGCGGTGGTGGCGACGGTCCACTCGGGCGCGCCCACCTTGAAGCGGGCGAAGCGACGGATCGAGATGTTCTCGCCGAGCTTGCCCACCTTGGTCGCGATGATCTGCGCGATGGTCTGCGACTGCTCCTTGATGAACGGCTGGTCCAGCAGGCAGAACTCCTCGTAGAACTTACCGAGCTTGCCCTCAAGCATCTTCTCGATGATGGCGGGCGGCTTGCCGGAGGCGGCAGCCTGCGCACGGTAGATCTCCTTCTCGCGCTCCAGGTCGGCCGGTGTCACCTCGTCGCGGCTGACATAACGCGGATCCGCTGCGGCGATGTGCATGGCGATGTCGCGGAGCAGCTCCTGGAAGTCCTCGGTGCGGGCCACAAAGTCCGACTCGCAGTTCAGCTCGACGAGCACGCCGATCTTGCCGCCGGCGTGAATGTAGGTGCCCACTGCACCCTCGTTGGTGGTGCGCGACGCCTTCTTGGCCGCCGAGGCCATTCCACGCTTGCGCAGGACGACGAACGCGCCCTCCATATCGCCCTTCGATTCCTGCAGGGCCTTCAGACAGTCACCCATCGGGGCGCCGGACTTATCGCGGAGTTCTTTGACGAGCTTAGCGTCGATCTTCGGTGCTTCGGACATGCGTAATTCCCTTCTGTGTGGATCGTGGGTCAGGCAAAGGGGCGCGGGCCTGGAGCCCGCGCCCCCGTAAACATACAAGAGCGTGGTTACGGGGTGACGAATTGCATCGTCACCCGAGTAGCCGGCTTAGGCGCCGGTCTGGGCTACGGGCTCTGCTTCGGCCTCCGCACTCGCGGCCGGAGCCTTGCGGATGTTGCCACCCAGCACCGCCTCCAGGTCGACGTTCTCCTCTTCCTCGGCAGAGGCCTCAGCCAGACCGGCGGAGGAGCTGGCCGAAGCCAGAGCAAGCTCGTCAGCCTCGCCAACGTGCTCCGGAGCAACCTCAAGCTGCTGCACATCGGCAGCCTCGGTGGCAAAGGCACGCTCGGAGACCATCTGCACGCCCTCGGCGGCAGAGTCGGCGATCTTGGTGGTGAACAGACGGATGGCGCGGAGCGCGTCGTCGTTACCCGGGATGACGTAATCGACCACGGTCGGGTCGCAGTTCGTATCCACCACAGCAACCACCGGAATGCCCAGCTTGCGGGCCTCGGCCACGGCGATCGCCTCGTTGTTGGAGTCGATGACGAAGATAGCGTCCGGCAGGCGCTTCATGCTCTTGATACCGGAGAGATTGGTGGAGAGGTGCTTGCGCTCGCGCTCCAGCTTGATGACTTCCTTCTTGGTCAGCAGCTCGTAGCGGCCATCGGTGGACATGTCGTCCAGCTCCTGCAGGCGCTTCACCGACTTCTGCACCGTCACCCAGTTGGTCAGCAGGCCGCCGAGCCAGCGGCTGTTGATGTAGGGCATGCCCGCGCGGGTTGCCTCTTCGGCCACGGCGTCCTGAGCCTGGCGCTTGGTGCCGACAAACAGAACCAGCTTGCCGGTCGAGGTCAGATCGGTAACGAACTTGGAGGCTTCCTTGAAGAGCTTTAGCGTCTTCTGCAGGTCGATGATGTAAATGCCGTTGCGCTCTCCAAAGATGTACTCCTTCATCTTCGGGTTCCAGCGCTTGGTCTGATGCCCGAAGTGTACGCCAGCCTCGAGCAGTTCCTTCATCGTAATGTTTGCCATGTTGCTCCTTTGGTTTAGGCCGCAGGCAACGAAGCTGCGCGCCTGGATTGATCCCTCGCCTTCGTACAGGCTTGCCCGCCTGGGCGGGTACGGGAGATTGAACACCGGCCACGGGCAGCGTGCCCCGCGGGTACTGCGAAGATGCGAGGCGGGTGGCCAGCCGGTACCAACCGACAGGCCACCCACCAGCCAAGCGGACTAGCGCTTGGAGAACTGGAACCGGGCGCGTGCACCCTTCTGTCCGTACTTCTTCCGTTCCTTGGCGCGCGAATCACGCGTCACCAGGCCCTCGGACTTCAGCGCCTTGCGCAGTTCGGGGTTGAACTGCATCAGTGCGCGGGCGATACCGAGCTTCACTGCGTCGGCCTGGCCCATCACGCCACCACCACGCACGGTGGTGATCACGTCAAACGTCTCGTCGATACCGGCGATGCCGAGCGACCGCTTGGCCGCCGCGCGCTGCTGCGCCGTAACGAAGTACACGTCACACTCTTTCTTGTTGACCGTAAACTTGCCGCTGCCAGGCCGCAGAAACACGCGGGCGATCGACGACTTGCGACGGCCAGTACCGTAATACTGCACAAATTCTGCCATGATGCTCCTTCAATTCCTCAGGGCTCTCAGCCCGGATCTCGATATCGACTAGGCCTTCGGTGCGCTGGAGGCGTGGAACTCCAGAGGCTCCGGCTTCTGCGCCTGGTGCGGATGATTGTTGCCCTTGTAGACCTTGAGCTTGGTGGCCATCTGCCGACCCAGCTTGGACTTCGGAAGCATGCCCTTGATCGCCTGCTCGACGATCGCCTCAGGACGCCGCTCGAGCAGCTTGAGGAAGGACTCCTCACGCAGACCACCCGGGAAGCCCGTGTAGCGGCGATACAGCTTCTGGTCAGACTTCAGACCGGTCAGAACAATCTTTTCGGCGTTCACGATCACAACGTGGTCGCCCATATCGATGTAGGGCGTGTACAGCGGATTCGTCTTGCCGGCAAGCACGGAAGCGGCCGTGGTCGCCAGGCGGCCCAGGGTCTTGCCCGAGGCGTCGATGAGGAACCACTTGCGCTGGATCTCTTTGCTGCTCGGAATCGTGGTAGACATGTGCGGAGTACTCCTTGAATCTGCCGTCTTCATGGGTCGGCGTACTGCTGAAGAATGGGTGACGCTGATTTTGTGCTGCCCGTTACTGCTTTGCCCACTTCGCTCGCCAGCCAGGCCGCGAGCCAAGGTCTTCCCCCCGGATGGACAGGACAAACTCGCATACGCGTGTCGTATCCGCCGGAGATGCGCACAGAACCTGAATCGTTGGCCTGAGGAGTGGGGACCGGCAAGCTGTGCCAGGCACGCTTCCGGTAAAAAAGCTCGAACCGCCGAGCTTTCCGTGGTCCCACGACGTCCCGCACCTGGCAACCCTCTGATCGCCCAAAGGGCACACAGACGTGCAGACGCGAGACTGCGCGAGTTTTAAGAGTAGAGCAGGAGCCAGCCCGGAGTCAACGACTATTCCGTCGCCGACCACGCCATTCCGGTGAAACTTATCCCGGCAGTGCCTGGGGCAGGGGCGTCTCTAGCGGCTGCTACTCCCCGCCTTGCGCCGCTCGTACAGCTTGGCGTCCACCAGAAACCGGAACCAGAAGGTCTGCAGCACCCAGAAGATGAAGCCTTCGGTGCCATCCAGAAAGCCCAGCCGCACGAAGAACCGGTAGCCAAACAGCAGAAATGGCCGGGTGAACAGCGGTGCCCCGTTGTACAGATCGCGCAAAAAGCGCTTGCGCTCCACCACATTGCCCAGCATCCGGCCCTGGATGCGGCCCTCGCTCGTCTCGGCCAGCATCTCCCGCACCTCAGCGTCTGACCAGCGATTGTGGCGATAGGTCCACTCAGAGAGCGACATACGAATGTCGTCGATCATCGGGTGGTGCAACTGTGCCGTGGCGCCCGTGCACAGGAAGTGCTGGTCGTACTCCCGCGCCTCGCAACGGCCCTGCCCGGTGCGGAACAGCCGCATGTGCCAGGTGGGCGACATGCCGCCGTGGCGCAGGACTCGCCCCATAAACTGCAGCAGCCGCGGCAGATAGTAGCCGGCCAGGGGGCCATCCTCGGGCAGCACGGCGATCTCCTGCTGCAGCTCCGGGGTCAGGCGCTCATCGGCGTCCAGGTGCAGCTGCCAGGCGTAGCGCAGGGGCAGCGTGTCGATGGCCCAGTTGCGCTGCGCCCCATAGCTCGCAAACGGATGCGACACCACCTGCGCCCCGGCCTGCGTGGCAAGGGCCACGGTGTCGTCGCTGCTGCCGGAGTCGACAACGTGAATATCGTCGGTCAGCGCGCGCACACTGGCCAGAGTGGCTGGCAGAGAGTCACTGGAGTTGAACGTAAGGATGACGACCGACGGCTTCACACTGGCTCCTGCGGCAACTCATGACCCGGAGTCTCCCCGCAGTCAGTACAGTATCGCGTTGGCGCGCCTGGCGGAAGCTGACCGCTAGTGTTCCAGCTGCACCACGCTGGGCTGCTGCCCCACGGCAGTCTGCAGCAGTCGCGGAATAGGCCTGCGATGGTGCGGGCGCAGATGCTGACCGGGGGTCGCTGGATCCAACCGATAGAGAATCAGCAGATTACGGTCCGGGTCGTCCATGGCGGGGAACTCGGCGATGCGCTCCAGATGGTAGAGCGGGTTGAGCGCCTCCATCTTGTCGTCCTCCACATCGTTCCAGGTCAGGTACCAGCCGGGGTGGTACCGATGCACGCGCTGCGGCAGCTCGGTGGTGCCAAAGTCGTCGCAGATGGAGGGCAGCCCGGTCATCAGGGAAACGTCGGAGCCGCTGATGGAGAGCACCAGCTCACTGTGGCTCGGGTCGCGGCGATGTTCCGCCTCGACGATTGCGCGAATGCTCTGGGCCGCATTGGCGAAGGTGTACTCCGGGTGACGCACAAACTCCAGCGTGTGCCGCATGTCATTGCCCACCGTGACCACCAGCGCCAGCACCAGCGAGCCACTGGCCAGACGATGCGTCATGAGGTGGTGAGCGTCCGGCTGCGGACGAGCCTGCCAGATGCCCTCAAAGACGAGGGGCACGATCAGCGTGAGCGGCACCGCCACCACCAGGTAGTAGCGGGGCTGTAGATTGTCATGGTAGGCGAGAAAGGCAAAGTACCCGCCCGCCCACAGCAGCAGCGCCACCAGCAGCGGCTGGCGTGCGGAGCGCGTTGGGTGCAGCACCACCAGCAGTACGGCCAGCAGAGCCAGCGGGTAGAGGAGCTTGCCGATCCACATGCCGTCGGCCACCGTATCGGCCAGCACGGAGAGTGCCGTCGCGGCGGTGATGCCGGTGTAGGCGTTGGCGCTGAACAGGTAACGGTAGTCCAGCAGGTAGTGGGGCCGCACCACCACCAGGTAGTAGCCAAGCCACGCCGCCGCAGCCGTGCCGCACGCCAGCCCACCCAGCCGCAGCAGTGGCCGCAGGCGATACTCTGCCCGTACCCAGATCATCCAGAACAGGGCCGGCATCAGAAAGACGGCTGTCGTTTTGGTGAGCACCATCAGCGTCATCACCAGGCCCAGCAGCGCAGGCCATACGAGTGTGGGCCAACGGTTGCCGCGCCGCGGCGGCTCCGGACGGAGCGAGCTGGCCAGGTGCAGCGCAACCAGCATCCACAGCACCAGCAGCGGCTCCAGAATCGCCATGCGGTAGAACACGTAACAGAAGGGGCTGACGGCCAGCAGCAGCACGCCCAGCGCCGGAGCCAACGAAGCCTGGCCACGGGGCTGCCAGCGACGCAGCAACAGGTAGGCCGCCAGCAGAGTGAGGCCGAAGAGACCTACCGTCAGGCCGCGGGCGGCCTCCAGCCGGACCCCCGTGAAGTGAAAGACGGCGCCCTCCGCAACCGGCCACACCGGCAGTGCCGCCGCCGGGTTGAAGTCGCCGGGCACGTACCAGCTGCCACGCTGAAAGTGACGGATGGCGGCGTCGCCGTACCAGCCCTCATCGGTGTACTTTGACCAGTCCATCCACGGAGAGTAGTTGGGAAAGTCGGCGCGCAGGTGGGGCAGGTGCAGCGCAAAGAAGGACGCAGCAACGCCCAGGCACAGCCAGGTGAGCGCCCGGAGCCGGTTTCGACGTGGGTGTTCCTGCGGCATAACGCGCAATACCGTAGCCCCGCAACCAGGATGAGGTGATGGCCCTATGGTACAGCAGCGGCGCGGCAAACCGGCCTGTCAAACTGAGCAGCGACAGTTCCTACTCGTAGGCCAGAGCGTCGATAGGGTCCTTGGCTGCCGCCTTGGCCGCCGGATACAGCGCCCCGAGCAATGCGCCAACCATGGCGATGACCACCGACTTCCACACGTACGGCGTGGAGATGACGAAGTCCAGCGTGGGGATACGTGACTCCAGCACAGCCGCCAGGATGTAGCTGGAGAGGATGCCCAGGACGATGCCCACCGTAGCCAGCACGGCGGTCTCCCGCAGCACCACGCCGACGATGTACACGCGGCTGGCCCCGAGCGACTTCAGAATGCCGATCTCGCGGGTGCGCTCCATCACCGCCGTATACATGGACTGGAAGATGACCAGGAAGCCGATGACGACGGCGATTCCGATGACGACCCGCAGCCCGACGTTAAAGCCGGGCAGGCGGTCTGGCGAGATGGACGAAAGATACTCGTCCGCGGTGGCGACGGAGTACGTGCTGAGCCCATCAATGGCCAGGATGTCAGCCTTGATCTGCTGCTGGTATTTGGGCGGGTCCTCGGTACGCAGGTAGAACATGGTGGCCTTGCCCTCGGTCCCGGTGAGCGCACCCATGGTCTGCAGCGGAATGAACTTGCGACCGCCCTTGCCGTGGGCCACGATGCCACACAGCCGGAAGCTGCGATTGAGGACCATCACCTGGTCGCCGACCTTCTTGCCCTTGGTCGCGGCCTCGTAGTCGTCCAGAATGATGTCGTCTGGCCCCTGGAACGGCGTGCCGGAGAGGAAGGTAAAGGGCAGCAGCGCGTTGAACGACTGGAAGTCGATGCCGTAGATGGTGTCCAGCGAGCTGTTGATCTGCACGTTGACCGGAGCCACCACCACGACGTGGGGCACCTTGGCCAGCACGTCAGCCACCTTGAGGGAAGCACCGGCCGGGCTCATTCCGATCATGTTGCTGGCGGTGTTGGGCCGCACAAACATGTCCATGCCAATGCCATTCTGGCGGGTCTTGAATCCGTTCAGTTTGCCCATCAGGATCGCCGAGATGGAGAGGATCATCACCACCTCAATCGCAATTGCGAAGATGCTGATGACCGAGCGAAGTGGACGATGGACGAGATTGCCGAGTACGAGCTTATTCATGCCACCTCCTAGTGTACGGGAGCCGCGAACACTTGCGTACAACAGCGCCGCCCGCACAGGCCCGGGCCGGACGATAAAATACAGCTGCAGGCGGAGCAGACCCCATGAACCTTTACCTGGCAGCAGTGGATGATTCTGAGGCGCTGCGGCTGCTGCACGAGCGAGCCAGCCTGAGCCAGGCCGGCCATGTGCTGACGCAGGACCCCGCGGCGGCTGACATGATCCTGCTGGCCGGCAGCTTTGGCTCCGAGCCAAACCGGCTGCTCGATCACCCGCTCTATCGGCAATTCCCCGACAAATGCGCCGTCTACACCGAGGACGACAACTATCTGCCGCTGGCTCCGGGGGTCTACTGCTCCTCGCGCACCGACGAACACGCGCGCAGCGGACGCACCTTCAGCTTTGCCTATCTCTCGCGCAATGGCACCTTCTCGAATGGCTTTCTGCCTGAGGGACCTGTGCCCGAGAAGAAGTACCTGTTCAGCTTCCAGGGTGGCAGCACCTCCCTGCTTCGGAAAAAGCTCTTCAACCTGCGCTTTGACCGCGCCGATGTGCTGGTGGAGAACACCTCCACCTACTACCACTGGGACCTGACCCAGCCGGATCGCCAGCAGCGCCAGCAGCGCTATGCCGAGACGCTGGCCCAGTCTCACTTTGTGCTCTGTCCGCGCGGGGCAGGAACGGGCAGCATCCGCTTCTTTGAGGTGATGCAGGCGGGGGTCGCGCCCGTGCTGCTGGCCGACGACTACCTGCTGCCCGATGGAGTCGACTGGGACAGCTTTCTCCTGCGCATACCGGAGAACCAGTTGGGCCAGCTGCCTGAGCTGCTGGAGCCCTACCTGCCGACCAGTGCGGAGCGCGGACGGAAGGCGCGAGAGGCCTACCTGCGGCACTTTGCGCCAGAGCTGGAGTTCGATGCCATCGTCTCGCTGTGCCAGCGCTCGCTGCAGCATGGCCCCCCGGCAGAGGCGGCTGTGCGTCGGGCACAGCGGCGGATGATCGCCAGCATGCGGCGTCGCCAACGGCTACGGGCTGTGGCGAAGTCGCTCGTGCTTGGCACACTGCGCGTTCTGCGCATCCGCAATCCGTACCAGATGAACGAGCGCTGAGGCACCTGCTACGGTGCTGGCGCGTCCAGCGCGGCGGTGCCGCTGACCAGCGTGGCATGGCCTGTGATGCGGGTGCAGAGGGGTTCGTCCGCTGCGGGAATCAGCAGGTAGTGCCGGTCCATGGTCCGGACGTTGGCGAAGTCGAACGTGTCACAGACGCGCCAGTCCCTCAAATCCAGATGGAGGCCGACGTCGGTCAACTGGCCTGCATCCAGATAGAGAAACTGGGCTGGCTGCGCCGTGCAACGCTCCAGCCGCTGCCGATAGGTCAACCTGGCAGCCTCACGGCCATTCACCAGGCCGGCCAGGTCACACACGTCTGCCTGGGTGAAGTAGCCGATAAATCCGATGTCGGAGGCGATGCCACGCTGCCCGGCGAGCACGCTCATCTGCTCAGCCTCAAAGCGATGCAGCGTGGTTGCGCGCGAGGTGAGCACCCGGTACATGTCCCGCGCCTCCACCGGCTGCAGGGCAAGGCAAACCACCACCACCGGCAGCAGAAACAGGCGATCGCCACCCAGCCACGGCTGCGGTGACGACTCTGCCGGTGCGCTGCCCAGCTCCAGGATGTTCCACAACAGCGAGTAGAAGAAGGTCCAGACGATGTAGCGCGAGCCCTGAATCTCCTGCCCACGCACCGAGGCCAGCACCAGCAGGATGGGGAAAGGCAGATTCGCCAGTACAGTCCCAAGTGCCGGCCTGCGAACCCGCAGGAGAATCGCGACGGAAGCCAGCCAGAGCAACAGCATGCCGACTCCAAACGAGTAGGAGCCCACCAGCACCAGGCCTGTCGCCCACAGCACGCTGGACCACGCCACAATTCCGTGCGACTTGGCCAACGCCGTGTCTGGCGAAAGATGATTCATCGCCGCCAGGATGACCAGCGCCGCTGCCCCGCCGCCCACCAGAAAGGGGCTACAGAACCACAGATCCGCGGACAGATCCGCAGCTTGCCCGGTGCGCCGTTCCGGAGCCGCCAGTGTGCGCTGCGAACAGCGCAGACTGTACAGCACGCCACTGCTGACGGTGAGCAGCATGAGCAGCTCAATACGCAACAGAACCGCCAGAAACGACGTAACCACCGCGGCCAGGTACCAGGCCACGGGGGGCTGGGCCCACTCTGCGGCACGGGTTGCGTAATGGTGTACTTGAAGCACCAGCAGGCACAGGAAGCACAGCATCAGGCTGGTCTCCATGCCATCGTCCAGCCAGCGCGCCGCTGTAGGCGTACACAGCACGCCCATCAGCACCAGCCCCAACCCCAATGCGGAACGACGGGCAGCCGAAGCTACCCGCAGCACGATCCTGAGGATAAGCCCAAGCAGCAGCATGTGGCCGATGGTTGACACCACCTTGGGCAGCAGCGGTGACGTAAAGACGGCGCGCAACGCAGCCAGCACCATGACGTATAGCAGGCTGCTGGCTCCAAAGGTATGGTGGACCCCGTCGTAGGTGATGAAGTGGTGACGCAACAGGTTATCTGCGTAGCGCAGATGGATCAGGGCATCATCCAGCATCGCCCCCCAGCCACGATCGATCCAGTAGCCGAGCCACAGGGCAAATGCCGCTACCAGTAACCAAGTCTTCCGCTTCATCGAGTCTTCCTGCGGCAGATGGCGGGCATTACAGGGCTCGCCTGGTTGCCAGCAGTCGCCTGTGGCTGACCTGTCCTGCCTTCTCCGCACCTACAGCGAGTGTGCCAACAATAGGCAGCACATAAGCCGTGACGGCTGCCGTAAAGATGATTCCAACCGACACGTACCAGATTGCGTAAATCGCGCCTCCCAGCATACCTTCTGGAGCCTGATGGGCAAAGTAGGCGATGATGAGCAGCCCCCAGGGCGAGCGCCGGGTATCGCCACACAGCGAGTCAAAGACCGTAAACAGGACGATCCAAACTGCGGGCGCGGCCAGAAAGATTCCCTGCCATCCGCCCATGTGATAGGCCTCGGAAGTGGCGCTGAATGAGATGCCGGTCGAGTCGTCCTCTTCAGGCAGGATGCCGCCAATCTCGTGCGCATAGGCATTGCCGCCACCGGGCATGGGCTTCGTCGGCCACAGGGCATGGGGCACCCAGTTCAGCACCGAGAGATAGAGATTGGTGTACCCGATCGTGCCGGTGAGCTCAGTCTGGTGGATCAACTGATCGTCGATGAAGAGCATCGTGGTCCGGTCGCCGATGCCCTGAGGATTGTTGTAGTAGCCAACACTCGCTCCGCTGGCGTAGGCCTCGACACTCTCATTGGCGTAGCTCCGTCGCAGGTCCTGCAGGTGCGTCAACAGACCCAGTTCCATCTGGATACGCTGCGGGATCGACATCTCCGGCGTCACCTGGCTGCGCCCGTACTGCGAGTAGGGCACCAGATAGCCGATTGCCAGCGCAGCGAATACCCCAAGAACGGCAAGCTCCGACCACCGCAGCCTGCACCGCGTGGAGGCCGATGCCAGCACCCAGCAGGTGATGGGGGTAAACATGCCCTCTTTGCCGATGGCAAAGACACCGAACAATGTGGAGACGCCCACCGTCAGGAAGACCAGCTTATTGTAGGTCCGCGCTCCCCCGGTCTGGCGATGGGCGTACAGCGTAGCCAGCACAACCGAGAGCGGCAGAAAGCGGTTCAATTGCGCCAGCGCAGTCAGCACGGAGCCGGTGCTCTGCGTGGTGACCTGCATGATCATGTAGAGAATCAGGCCGATCACAAACGCTCCGACGGAGGCGTTGCGCTCGTCTTTCTCCTTCAGCATGGGGGCGAGGATCGCCTTTTTTGTCGTGAGTCGCTTGCTGATGAGCACGGCAATCAGCATGGCCAACATGGCTGCGGTCTCAGCGCGCATGGTACGGATCGGGGTCTGCAGGTGCAGATCTGCCGGCTCGCCCAGGTAGGCCTTCAAGACCAGCCCGACGATGACCACCAGCGTGGCGTAGAAGAAGACATACCCACCCGAGGGCCGCGAAAAGCCGCCGGCAAAGTTGAACGCCAGGCACGCCAGCAGAATGTAGATACAGGTGAGGATGCTGAACTCGAGGGGGGTGCCCTCCACCTGCTGCACTGCGACCAGCAACGCGGCGCCTGCCATGGCAATGGGAATCGGAATGCGTACAGGGAAGGGCAGGCGCATAGCAGCCTCAGTGTATCGGCTGGGCACAGGGGTGTATATCGCCTCAACCGGGTGGGGATGCGAGTACGCAACGCCGGACCGGCGCATGCCACCCTTGCGGGATGGCGTAACCCCTCTGGCCCGGCCTAGGGTTAAGCCGTGGGCGTGTCCCCGGCTGGTACGGCGTTGCGCGTCTCTGTAATAACCAAGTAGTTAAAGGTTTGATTCCGGGTGCTTTCTGCCGTTGTTCTTTGACTTGACACCACACCGAGGCTTACTCTCGGGGGTGAGGAAAAGTAGTCCGAAATCTACCCCCGGACTGCCAGACGCAGCAAAAGCTGTTGAGAGCGGAACGAATGGAACGATTCTGCGACGAGCTTCGGTGCGAACGCGAACAGCGTAATGTCTCCATTGAGACCATCTGCGCTGCGACCAAGGTATCGCTGCGCTATCTTCAGGCGTTGGAGTCTGGGAACTACGACGAGTTACCCGGTGGCGTCTTTCGCAAAGGCATTCTGCGTAGCTACCTGCGCGTGCTGGAGCTGGATGAAGACAGCTGGATGAGCCGGTTTGAGGCCAGCCTGCGCGAGCGCGGCCTGGCAAGCGAGGCGACCGACTGGTCAGAGTTTGCCGAAAATGTGCACCGTAATCGTGTGGCCAATCAGCCGCAGCAGCGGACGCGATGGTTTGGCGTCGCGGGCATGTTTGCCCTGCTCGCACTGTTTGCCTGGCTGGTGTGGGCGTTCGTCCTGCACAAGCGCCTGGACAACTACCGCGTGATAAGCGCAAGCATTGTGCAACACATTGCACCGTCCAGCACCCCATCCCGCTGACACGCAGCCCCGCTGGCTATTGCCGCGCTCTCAGCCCCGCCAACCTGGCTCCCCCACTCCATTCCCTGTCGGAAATCGGCCTTTGACCGCCGGATTTGCCGAATCCGGCGCTGCCTGCTTTGCAGGGAGCGAAACGGCACGCGTAGAATAAGAGGGTTGTAACCCAGCCGGAAGACGTCTTCGGCGAGGCACACACAAAGGAGTAGTTTTGGCTAATCGCGACCGTTTCCTGTTCACCTCCGAGTCCGTAACTGAAGGCCACCCTGACAAGATCGCCGACCAGATCTCCGATGCGATCCTCGACGCCTGCCTGGAGCAGGATCCCTACAGCCGCGTCGCCTGCGAGACGCTGACCTGCACGGGCCTGGTCGTCATCGCCGGCGAGATTACCACCAAGGCGTACGTGGACTTCCAGAGCCTGGTGCGTGGCACGGTAGCGGCCATCGGCTATGACAACGCCCTGTATGGCTTCGACTCGAACACCTGTGCGGTGATCTCGACGATCAATAAGCAGTCGGGCGACATCGCCATGGGCGTGGACACCGGCGGCGCAGGCGACCAGGGCATGATGTTCGGCTACGCCAGCAACGAGACGCCCGAGCTGATGCCGACCCCTATCTCGCTGGCCCACCGGCTGGCCGAGCGCCTGACCGAAGTGCGCAAAACCGGCCAGCTCTCCTACCTGCGGCCCGACGGCAAGAGCCAGGTGACGGTGGAGTACGACGCGAATCACAAGCCGGTTCGCATCGACGCGGTGGTCATCTCGACCCAGCATGCCGAGACAGTAACCACCGACGAGCTGCGGCAGGACATTTTGAAGCACGTCATCCAGGCAGTGCTGCCTGCCAATCTGCTGGACGCCTCGACCAAGTATCACATCAACCCGACCGGTCGCTTCGTCGTGGGTGGTCCCATGGGCGATACCGGCCTGACTGGCCGCAAGATCATTGTAGATACCTACGGCGGCATGGGCCGTCACGGCGGCGGCGCCTTCAGCGGCAAGGACGCGACCAAGGTGGATCGCTCGGCGGCCTACATGGCGCGCTACGTGGCGAAGAACATTGTGGCTGCGGGCCTGGCCGATCGCTGCGAGGTGCAGCTGGCCTACGCCATTGGCGTGGCGGAGCCGGTGAGCGTGCTGGTGGATACCTTCGGCACGGGCAAGGTTGACGAGGCCACGCTGGAGGACCTGGTGCGCAAGAACTTCTCGCTGACGCCCAAGGGCATCATTGAGACGCTGCAGCTGCGCCGTCCTATCTTCAAGGCGACCGCAGCCTACGGCCACTTTGGCCGCAGCGGTGCCACCTTCACCTGGGAGGCGACCGATAAGGCCGCAGCCCTGGCTGAGCAGGCTGGTCTGCCGCAGCTGGCTGCCAAGTAACAGCACATCGCAGCATCTTTGCAGGGGCGGGCTTCGGCTCGCCCCTGAGCTTTTAAAACGTTGGCCGGGTTTGCTGCACACAGCGGAGTGTGGCGCAGGCCGCGCTGTCGGAGGATACTGAGCATGACTCCTCTGGTGATGCACCCGGTTCGCACCATGCCTGCTCCGCCCTCCAACCCGTCTCTGCCCCACGCCGAGCTGGCCTGGGGTCAGGTGCTGGCGCGCGACCCCGCAGCGGACGGCCAGTTTGTATACGCGGTGCGAACGACAGGTATCTTCTGCCGCCCTACCTGTCCCAGCCGCAGGCCGTTGCGGCGCAACGTGGTGTTCTATGCCACACCACAACAGGCCAGTGTGGCGGGCTACCGGCCATGCCAGCGCTGCCACCCGCAGCTGGCTGAGCCGGTCTCGGCTGTCCGGCGTGCGGCGCTGGTGCTGGCTGCGCAGCTGCAGCAGCAGCTGGCGGCGGACGGGGACATGAGGATTGGCACAGCGGCCCGACGGGGCGGTGTGGACCGCGTTCGTGCCGTGCGCGGGTTTCAGCAGGCGCTGGGCATCTCGCCGTCAGAGCTCGCGCGAGCCATGCGGTTTGCGCGGCTCCGCAAAGAGCTGGGGGGCGAGAAGAAGATTACCGTCACAGATGCACTGTACGCTGCGGGCTTCGGCTCCAGCAGCCGGATGTATGAGCAGAGCACTGCATGGCTGGGCATGCAGCCACGCAGCTTCCGGGCCGGTGGCGCGGGCGAGCAGATTGGCTACACCACGGCAGCCTGCGCGCTGGGCCGCGTGCTGGTGGCGGCGACCGGGCGCGGCATCTGCTGGGTTGCTTTAGGAGAGCAGGACGCCCTGCTCCTCCAGGATCTGCAGCGAGCCTTTCCACGTGCGGCAATTCAGCCGGGAGCGACAAGCGAGGCTGCGAACGGCTGGCTGCAACGCGCCGTGGCCTACGTCGCCAGCCAGCTCACCGAGCACCCCGGCGCGGCGGAGTTTCCCCTGGACGTGCGAGCGACCGCCTTTCAGCACCGCGTGTGGAAGGCGCTGCAGCAGATTCCGCGCGGCGAGACCCGCAGCTACGGGCAGGTTGCTGCTGCCCTGGGCATGCCCAGAGCGGCACGGGCCGTGGGCGCGGCCATAGGGTCCAACCCCGTAGCTCTGGTCGTGCCCTGCCACCGCGTCGTTGGCAGCAAGGGGGAGCTGACAGGGTATCGTTGGGGGGTGGAGAAAAAGGCGCGGCTGCTGGCGGCTGAGCGGGCTCCACAACGGCAGACTTTTTCGACGGAGTGAGCATGAAGCAGGCAGAGACGGCCCGGGCGGCGGTGCGCGGGCAGCAGGCGATGGCGCGCGGTCACCAGGCGTGGCTGATGGTGGGATTGGCAGGGCTGGTGCTGGCGTCGGTCGTCTTCACGGCGTGCATTATTGCGACCTTCCTGTACTTTGCGGAGAACTCCGCCCCGTTCTGGATCACGGTGGTGGGTGTGCTGTCGCTGGTGACGATGGCCGTGTCGATCCTGGTGATCGTGATCGTCTTTGCGCTGATTGCCGTGCGGGCTCGCCGGGCTGGAAACGAGGCTGGCCGGGCATGAGCAAGCTAACGACGGCGGTGGCACCCGACGCCTTGTACCGACGCATCTCCTGGCGGCTGATTCCCTACCTGTTTGTGCTGTACATCGTGGCGTATGTCGACCGCGTGAACGTAGGCTTTGCTGCGGCAGAGATGCAGCGCGATCTGCACTTCAGCGATACGGTCTACGGCACCGGGGCGGGCATGTTTTTTCTGGGGTATGCGTTGTTTGACCTGCCCAGCAGCCTGATGATCCGGGTGGCAGGCACACGGCTTTGGATTGCGCGGATTATGGTGACCTGGGGGCTGATCGCCGCCGGGATGATCTTTGTCGCCTCGCCGCACTCGTTTTACTGGATGCGCTTTCTGCTGGGCGTTGGCGAAGCGGGCTTTGTGCCCGGCATGGTGTATTACTTCACCTTCTGGTTTCCGTCTCCGCAGCGTGCCCGGGCCGTGGGCCTGTTTATGACGGCAAGTTCGCTGGCGGGGGTGGTTGGCGGCCCTGTCTCCAGTGCGTTGTTGCG
This sequence comes from Acidobacteriota bacterium, assembly GCA_028872955.1. Classification (GTDB taxonomy): domain Bacteria; phylum Acidobacteriota; class Terriglobia; order Terriglobales; family Acidobacteriaceae; genus Edaphobacter. Next base: position 85,482 of record JAGWNX010000003.1, on the reverse strand, counting down.
GCTGAACGGCTGCGCCGGATTGTCGGGCTGGCAGTGGCTGTTTCTGGCCGAAGGGCTGCCCACGGCGCTGCTTGGCCTCTCCGTGCTGTACCTGCTGGACGACGGCCCCGAGCAGGCGCGGTGGCTGAGCGTCGAGGAGAAGCAGTGGCTGACCGCGGAACTGGACATCGACCGGCGGCGTTACGGCGCCAGCGAACACCACCGCCTGCTGGATGCCTTCCGCATGCCCGCGGTGTGGGTGCTGGCGCTGGCCTACGTGGTGCTGCAGATTGGCGTGTACACGGTGAATCTTTGGATGCCGACCATCCTGGGGCGGCTGGCGGGGCCGGGAGCGGGCGAGGCAAGCCTGATGGCGCGCTACTCCACGTTGCCGTATGTGCTGGCCGCTGCGGGCACGGTGCTGGTGGGCTGGAGCTCGGACCGCACCAATGAGCGACGCGGTCATATCGCCGCCTGCCTGGTGGTAGCGGCGGCAGGGTTTGGGTGGGTGGCGGTCTGCCACACCGTAGGCTCGGCGCTGGCAGCGTTTTGCATGGCAGCCATCGGCCTGTGGAGTATGACCGGCCCGTTCTGGGCCCTGACTACGCGCATGCTGGAGGGCACCGCCGCTGCCGGTGGCATTGCCATGATCACCATGCTGGGCGGCGTGGGGGGATTTCTGGGGCCGTATCTGACCGGTCGGCTGCGTGACCTGACCCACAGCTTTGCCGGGGGCCTGGTCGGCATGGCCGTGCTGGCCGTGGTGGGCGCGGGACTGGCGCTGGGCAGTGCCCTGGTCACCGAGCCGTCGCGACCCGCAGCCTAGCGCATTCGCTTTAGGGGCATCAACGCCACAGGCCCGGACGACGACAGGGTTGCACAGACAGGCGCATCGGCCTAGGCAGCCTGCGCGGCGCTGCTATTCTTTAACGTGGGTAGTGTCAACGGAACGAGGAGAAGAGCATGGCGACAGCAACGGTGGATTTGGCGGTGCGCAGCGGTCTTGCAAGTGAGTACAAGGTAGCGGACATCAGCCTGGCTGAGTTTGGCCGCAAGGAGATCGAGATCGCCGAGCAGGAGATGCCCGGCCTGATGGCCATCCGGCACAAGTATGCGCCCGGCAAGCCCCTGGCAGGCGTTCGCGTCACCGGCTCGCTGCACATGACCATCCAGACGGCCGTACTGATTGAGACCATGGTGGCCCTGGGCGCAGATGTCCGCTGGGCGAGCTGCAACATCTTCTCCACGCAGGACCACGCTGCGGCGGCGATTGCAGCGGCCGGCGTACCGGTCTTTGCGTGGAAGGGCGAGACGCTGGAGGAGTACTGGTGGTGCACGAACCAGGCACTCAGCTTCCCCGGTGGCAAGGGGCCGCAGCTGGTGATCGACGACGGCGGCGACGTCACGCTGCTGATCCACAAGGGTGTGGAGCTGGAGCAGGGCGACCGCTGGATCGATACGCCCTCCGGCTCGCACGAGGAAGGCGTCATCAAGGCGCTGCTGAAGCAGGTGCACGCCGAGACGCCGACGCGCTGGACCGAGGTCGCGAAGGAGTGGCGCGGCGTGAGCGAAGAGACCACCACGGGAGTCCACCGGCTGTACCAGATGATGGAGCAGGGCAAGCTGCTGGTGCCGGCCATCAACGTCAACGACTCCGTGACGAAGTCAAAGTTCGATAACCTCTACGGCTGCCGCGAGTCGCTGGTGGACGGCATCAAGCGCGCAACCGACGTGATGGTGGCCGGCAAAGTGGCTGTGGTGTGTGGCTATGGTGACGTGGGCAAGGGCTCGGCAGCCTCGCTGCGCGGCATGGGAGCACGTGTGGTGGTGACAGAGATCGACCCGATCAACGCGCTGCAGGCCGCCATGGAGGGCTACGAGGTCACCACGCTCGAGGAGACACTGGGCCGGGGCGACATCTACGTGACCTGCACCGGCAATGTGGACATTATCACGGTTGAGCACATGCGCCTGATGAAGGACCAGGCGATCGTATGCAACATCGGCCACTTCGATAACGAGATCCAGATGGAGAAGTTGAACGCGCTGAGCGGCGTAACCAAGACCAACATCAAGCCGCAGGTGGATAAGTACACCTTCTCCGAGACGGGCAACAGCATCTTCATCCTGGCAGAGGGACGACTGGTTAACCTGGGCTGCGCCACCGGGCACCCGAGCTTCGTCATGTCCAACAGCTTCGCCAACCAGACCCTGGCCCAGCTGGATCTGTGGAAGAACCGCGACAGCTACAAGGTGGGCATCTACATTCTGCCGAAGAAGCTGGACGAAGAGGTCGCGCGCCTGCACCTGGAGAAGATCGGCGTGAAGCTGACGACGCTGACCGAGCGCCAGGCAAACTACCTGGGCGTGGCCGTGGAAGGCCCCTTCAAGCCGGAACACTACCGGTACTAAACACCGAAAGAAGTTCGCACAACAGACGACGGGCCGCCAGAGGTGATTCTGGCGGCCCGTTGTGCTGTTGGCTGCGGCTGTAGCGGCTACTGCTTGGCGCCGTTGTGCTTGGCGCGGTAGATGCGACGCGACTCGACGTTCTGCTGATGGCGCAGCGTCTTGCGATCCTGCGCTGTCAGATGGCCGTTGTCCTGGGCGCGCATGCCGCGCTCCTCCTTGTTGATGCCGGCCTCCTGATGCTCCAGGCGAGAGGTCTCGCCGGCGGTCAGCTGGCCGCTCTTCACGCCCTGCGCAATGCGGTCCTGCTGGTTCTCTTTACGCTGGTTGATGGTGGGCCGGGCGGCCGGCGTGGTGGGGGTGGTGGGGGTGGTGCTTTGCGCGAGAACCGCGGCGGAGGGGAGGGCAAGCACAGCAACGAGAGCGAGATTCTTGAGGTTCATCGTACTTCTCCTGGATACAACATGGGTACGTCTTCACCAGCGGGGAGACTTGCCGTCTCAACCGCTTGCGATGGAGTAGACCCAGGGTCTTGTCTAGAGTTGCGACCGTGCAGAAAAGTATATTTCCGCGCCAAAACGCAACTTTGGCCCGAAGACCGGGTACACGCAGCCCGCCCAGGGAGCAGCGTTGCCGCCCCGTAGAGCACAGGATGGAATGGAGCGAGGGAGTGCCGGGGGGGGTAGCCTAGCTGGTGGCGGTGGGCGAGTCGTAGTCGTCAGCCGTGATGACCTGAACGCCCGGCGTGGTGAGCAGTTGCTGATTGATGAGGATGAAGGTACGTGCCGCTCCGCTGTTGTAGGTCACCTGGGCACCGGTGTAGGTGGCAATGGTGGTGCTGGTGGGCACGGTGCCAGTGGGCACCAGCACCAGCGTATACGTGCCGATCGGCACATTCAGGTAGCCGGTGTTGGTGGAGAGCGTCAGATTGGTGTAGACCGGCGTCACGTTGGTCAACTTCTGCCCGGCCGGAATGAGATACACGTCCACTGCGCTGATGGCCGAGGCCTCATCGATGAAGCGCATGGAGATCTGGCCGGATGGCGCCGGCTGATTCTGGTCCTGCAGAATCGTCTCCTGCAGGCTGGCCGACGAGTCGTTGATCAGAATGGAGTACTGCCGTGACGAGACCAGGGTGGACTTGGCCGTAGCCAGCACCGTGGTGGTGCCTGCCGACTTGACGCTGAACGTGTACGTGCTGGGGTTGATGGGCACGTAGGACGTAATGGTGCCGAAGCCCAGGTTGTAGGCCAGCGCCGTGGTGCCCTCGTAGAAGTCCAGTCCAGGAGCATCGGGCGACGCGTCAATGATGCGAATCTGGGAGAGCGTGGGCGTAGAAACGATGCCCTGGCAGCCCGTAAGTGCAAGCAACGAGGCGATGGGCAGCGCACACAGGGCGCCAACACGCCGCCGCCAGGCGAGGCGAGCAGACGAAGCCTGATTGTCCTGGTGCGGTCTGGTGGCAAACATCGATCTATGCATCAATGTATCTGATTTTGGGCCAGCTTGCGACGACAGAATGGGTTACCCCGGCCAGCAGGCGAGGGCAACCTTCCTGGCGACGAATCGGCAGGCCCGGGGCATTGCTCCCGGAGCCGGGTCAAGGCACCCCATGGGCCTGCGAACCGGAGTGGCACGACTTACCTGGCTTGGCGCTACTTGCCGGGCTTGGCCGGCGCCTTGGCGATGATGCTGTCTTTGATCTTGGCGTAGACCGCAGCCGGCAGCACACCGCGACTTACCAGTTGATTCTTCGCCGTGTACGGCCGACCGCCAATGATGCGCGCCGCGTAGGCGTCGCCGATGCCCGGAATTGCCTTGAGCTGGTCGGCGGTGGCGGTGTTGATGTCGATCAGCGCGGTGGCGGCAGACTTGGTGGCCGCCTTGACGGCAGGCTTGGCCGGCGCACTCTGGCTATGGCTCAGGGTGGGCAGGCTGAAGAGCAGGGTGAGTGCCAGCAGCCAGCGGGTAGCGAAGAGAGACTTCATTGGGTTTGCTCCGGAGCGTTGGGTTGCACTGCGCTGGCAAGAGTAGTGCAGGAGGAGCAGCAAGGTCAAAGCAGCGTCGCGAGCAGCTGGACGTCAGGGCAGGTTGCAGCGAGATCAATTCGCAAGAAAAAGGCGGTTGGGCGGGCTGGCCCGCATTGACAACAACGAAGCCACTGACTACCCTTGAGGCATGCTTGTTCTTTCGCACCAGCATCGTCACCACCACCATCACGCGCATAGCGTGTCGGCGGCCGTGTCCGGTGTGACGAAGTAAAGAACGCATACCCAGGATCTTTGAGGCCCGCTGACGCGATCACCGCGAGCGGGCTTTTTGCTGCACGCGCTACCCCCGCAGCGACGAGACAGACGAGCAGCAGGATGACCCTGACTGCACTACGGAGAGAGGACACACCATGAACGCACCCAAGATTGACTTCGACAAGATGGATGGGCTGGTACCCGGCATTGTGCAGGACGCCAAGACCGGCGAGATGCTGATGCTGGGCTTTCTGAACGAGATCAGCTATGCCAAGACGCTGGAGAGCGGCTTTGTAACCTTCTGGAGCCGCACCCGCCAGAAGCTGTGGATGAAGGGCGAGACCAGCGGCAACCGCCTGCGCGTGCTGGACGCAGCGACCGATTGCGACAACGACGCGCTGCTCTTCAAAGTAGAGGTGGAAGGCGATGGACTGGTGTGCCACGAAGGGACCGTCAGCTGCTTTACCAAACCCATCACCGTTAGCAACCAGGAGAGCAAGTAATGGCAGAGACGACGCGCAAGTTGAAGCTGGGCATCCCCAAGGGCAGCCTGCAGGACGCCACCATCGCATTGTTTGAGCGCGCCGGCTGGCGCATCTTCGCCAGCGGTCGCAGCTACTTCCCGACCATCGACGATCCGGAGATTGAGTGCATGCTGGTGCGCGCGCAGGAGATGGCGCGCTACGTGGAGCACGGTGCGCTGGACGCCGGACTGACGGGCAACGACTGGGTGATGGAGAACCAGACCGACGTGGAGTACATCACCAGCCTGACCTACAGCAAGGTGAGCCGCCAGAAGGTTCGCTGGGTGCTGTGCGTGCCAGAGGACTCCCCTTTCCAGAAGCCGGAGGATCTGGCCGGTAAGACGATTGCCACGGAGCTGGTCGAGTTCACCAAGCGCTACTTTGCCCAGAAGAATATTCCTGTGAAGGTGGAGTTCAGCTGGGGCGCGACCGAGGTGAAGCCGCCCACGCTGGCTGATGCGATCGTCGAGGTGACAGAGACGGGTTCGTCGCTGCGCGCCAACCGCCTGCGCATCATCGAGACGCTGATGGAGAGCGAGACGCAGCTGATTGCGAATAAGGCTTCCTACCAGGATGCGTGGAAGCGCGAGAAGCTGAGCAACATCTCGCTGATGCTGAACGCTGCCATCGCCGCGCAGGGCCGCGTGGGCCTGATGCTGAACGCACGCAAGGATGCACTGGACACCGTGCTGAAGGTGCTGCCGGCGCTGAACTCGCCAACCGTCTCGCAGTTGAGCGACGCGGAGTGGGTGGCGCTGAACACGATTCTGGAAGAGCGCGAAGTGCGCGAGGTGATTCCTAAGCTGAAGGCCGCTGGGGCAACCGGAATTGTGGAGTATCCGCTGAGCAAGGTCGTTCTGTAAGCACGCAGCAGGCATGCACCGGGCTGCGGCTGCCACACGCCGCCGCAGCCCGGCATATTTGTAACGGAATCTGTTTTCTTTCAGGAGCGCAAGTTCATGAAGCTCTACAAGACCTTCGGCCGTGGCGCTCAGGCCGCCGAGCAGTGCATCCGCAGCCTGGAGCAGCGCGGCGCGGCGAACACAGCCAAAGTGGAGCCGGTCGTGCGACGTATTCTTGCGGACGTGCGCAAGCGCGGCGACCGCGGTGTTCGGCGCTACGCGGAAAAGTTTGATGGGCTGACCAGTCAGCAGCCGCTGCGCGTAACGCGCGACGAGATGGAGGCAGCCTGGCACGCTACGGCTCCGGCGCTGCAGGCTGCCATGCTGGTGGCGCGCGGCAACATACTGGCGTTTGCCGAGGCGCAGCTGCCCAAGGAGTGGACGATTGCACCGGCCGATGGCGTGAAGACCGGCCAGATCGTTCGTCCGCTGGGCAGTGTTGGCTGCTATGTGCCGGGCGGCCGCTACCCGCTGCCCTCTACCCTGCTGATGACGGTGACGCCCGCACAAGTGGCCGGGGTGGAGCGCATTGTGGTGTGCTCGCCGAAGCCTGCGAAGGAGACGCTCGCAGCCGCATGGCTGGCCGGGGTGACGGAGTTCTATCGCATTGGCGGTGCGCAGGCGATCGGCGCGCTGGCCTACGGCACGGCCAGCATCGGCCGGGTCGACAAGATTGTGGGGCCGGGTAACCTGTACGTGACCGCTGCCAAGACACTGGTGACCGGGGAGTGCGGAATCGACATGCCCGCCGGACCGACAGAGATTGGCGTGGCCAGCGAAAAGGGCAACCCCGCGGGCATTGCGGCGGACCTGGTGGCCCAGGCAGAGCACGACCCCGAGGCGCTGGCTGTGCTGATTACCAGCAACGCCGCACTGGCGCAGGCCGTACGCGCCGAGGTGAAGGCGCAGGCACGCGGCAATGGGCTGGCCAGGCAGTCGCTGGCGGCGCAGGGTTGTATTTTTGTTACTAAAACAGTTGCAGAAGCGCGCGAGCTGACCAATCGGCTGGCCTTTGAACACCTCACCATCGACTCTGCTGCTGACTTGAAGTGGGTGCGCAATGCGGGCTCCGTCTTTGTGGGCGACTACGCACCGCAGTCGATGGGCGACTATGTCTCTGGTCCGAATCACGTGTTACCCACAGGCCGCAACGGTCGCATGCGCGGCGGGTTGAGCGTGCTGGACTACGTCAAAGTCATCACCGTACAGGAGTACACACGCAAAGGCCTGCGCAGCCTGGGGCCGCACGCCATTGCGCTGGCAGAGGCCGAGGGTCTGCTGGGCCACGCCGAGAGCGTACGGGTGAGGATGCGATGAGCGCGCCAGGCAACAAGACGAGGCCAACCACGGTGACTCCGCGCCGCCTGGTGCTGGAGATGCCGGAGTATCACCCGCCGCTGGCGGGCCGCACGGCGCTGCGCCTGGACTTCAATGAGAACACGCTGGCGCCCTCGCCCAGGGTAATGGATGCGCTGCGGCAGATCACTGCGGACGAGCTGACCCGGTACCCGGAGCGCGACAGCGTGGAGGCGACGACGGCGCGGCACTTTGGTCTGGAGCCGGAGCAGGTGGTGCTTACCAACGGCGTGGATGAGGCGATCCACCTGCTGTGCTGCGCGTTTCTGGAGCCGCAGGACGAGGTACTGATCTGTACGCCTACGTTCTCCATGTACGAGGTAAGCGCGCGCATGATGACACAGCGCGTGATGGCCGTACAGGCCGATGCGACGTTGCAGTTTCCGTACGAGCGCTTTCTGGCGGCGATTACACCGCAGACCAAGTTAATCGTGGTGGCGTCGCCCAATAACCCGACCGGCGCGACGGTGAGCCGCGATGCTCTGCTGGCGCTGGCTGCGGCTGCGCCCCACGCCGTGCTGCTGGTCGATGAGGCGTACTTCCACTTCGACGGCGAGACGACGATCGGCGACATCGACGCAGTGCCCAACCTGGTGGTGGCGCGCACCTTCTCCAAGGCCTTCGGCCTGGCCAGTCTGCGCATCGGCATGCTGGCAGGCAACGCGCAACTGCTGAGCTATGTGCGCAAGGTGAGTTCGCCGTACAACCTGAACGGTGTGGCGCTGGCCTGCCTGCCCGTGGCGCTGGAAGACACTGCCTACCTGGAGTGGTATGTGGCGCAGGTAAAGACGGGTCGCGAACGCATGATGGCGGGCCTGCGCAAACTGGGCGTGGAGTTCTTCCCCAGCCATGCCAACTTTGTGCTGATGAAGATTGGCGCGAAGCACGCCGCGCTGGTGCAGGCGATGCGTGCCCACGGCGTGCTGCTGCGCGACCGCTCCGCAGACCCTGGGTGCGATGGATATGTGCGCATTACTATCGGCGTAGACGAACATGTAACCGCAGGCCTGGAAGCGCTGGCAGCCTGCCTGAACGAGATTGGATGGAGCACACATGGCTAGCAAGCGACTGAGAACTGCGACGATCAAGCGCAACACGACCGAGACCCAGATTGCGTTGAAGCTGAACATCGACGGCCAGGGCACGTACAAGGTGTCTACGGGCATACGCTTCTTTGACCACATGCTGGAGCTGTTTACCCGCCACGGTGGCTTTGACCTGACGCTGGCCTGCACAGGCGACCTGGATGTGGACCAGCACCATACGGTGGAGGATGTGGGCATCGCCCTGGGCGAGGCGTTCAACAAAGCGCTCGGCGACAAGAAGGGAATTCTGCGCGCGGGCTACTTTGTAATGGCGATGGACGAGACGCTGGCCGTGGCCGCAGTAGACCTGAGCGGTCGCGTCGCGTACGTGGTGGAGGACAAGGTGAAGGTGCGGCTGGTGGGCGACTTCCAGAGCGAGTTGCTGGCGGACTTCTTTGACGGCTTCGCGCGCGGTGCCAAGGCCAACGTTCATGTGAAGACGATGTATGGCCGCAGCAATCACCACAAGATCGAGGCCATCTTCAAAGCATTTGCGCGCGCACTGCGCGGAGCCTGCAGCCGCGATGAGCGCATGGCAGAGCTGCTGCCGAGCACCAAGGGACTGCTCTAGCCTCTTTGCGCGTCGCGGCAGGCTCGATGCTGAGGAAGAAGCGCCGAAGGGTTGCAATCGAATGATTCAAGTGATCGACTACAAAGCGGGCAACCTGACCAGTGTGGTGAAGACGCTGCGCTATCTGGGTGCTGAGACCAACGTGACGCAGGACCCCGAGCTGGTGCGCAGCGCCAGTAAGATTGTGCTGCCCGGTGTGGGGCACTTCCAGGCGACTCAGTTGCTGGCCGATCTCGGCATTACCGATGCGGTGCGCGAGAGCATTGCGCGGGGTGCGTGGTTTCTGGGCATTTGCGTGGGCTTGCAGTGGCTGTTTGAGGGCTCGACGGAAGCTCCGGCGACGGCAGGCCTGGGCCAGTTCGGCGGCATGTGCGAGCGCTTTCCGGCTATGTATGACGGTGCGGAGTTGAAGTCGCCACATGTGGGCTGGAACTCGCTGGAGAATGTGCGTGATGATTCACGATTGCTGCGCGGGCTTCCGGCGGGCGGCTTTGTCTACTACACGCACTCGTGGCGTGCGCCGGTGGTGGCCTCCACGGCGGCAGAGACGCACTACGGCGGCAGCTTTACGGCCGCAGTAGAACGCGACAACGTGATGGGCGTACAGTTTCATCCAGAGAAGTCGAGCGCGGTGGGCCTGCACGTACTGCAAAACTTTGTGGAGCTCTAGCCATGCCGTTTATGTATGAGTTGAGGATTGCAGCGGAGGAACCCTGCTACACGTTTGTGCAGCAGCTGGTCTCCATTGGCACCCTGGTGAGCACAGGCCAGGCGGTGTGTACCGTTACCGATGGAGCGATGGAGTTTCACGTACCAGCGCCACGGCAAGGACTGCTGGTGGAGTGGCTGGCGGAGCACGGCGCAGTGCTGGAGAACGGCGATGCCGTGGCGCGCATGGTGTGCGAGGGAGAGGCCGTAACTGTGCCCGCGGCTCTCCCGGTGAGGCTTGGCTGATGCTGACGAAACGAATTATCGCCTGCCTGGATGTGCGTGGCGGACGCGTGGTGAAGGGCATTCAATTTGTAGACATTATCGACGCGGGTGACCCGGCGGAACTGGCGCATCGCCATGCCGCCGCCGGTGCCGACGAGATTGTGCTGCTCGATATTACGGCCACACACGAAGGGCGCGGCACGCTGATCGACACGGTTCAACGCACCGCGGCGACGCTGTTTGTGCCGTTCACCGTGGGTGGCGGCATTCGCAGTGCGGAAGATGCCGCAGCGGTGTTTGACGCAGGCGCAGACAAGGTAAGCATCAACTCCTCTGCCGTAGCGCGGCCAGAGCTGATCGGCGAGATCGGCAGCAGCTTCGGCGCGCAGGCTGTGATCGTCGCGATCGATGCACGACGCGCCAAGGACTCCGCCGACCCGGTTGGCGATGCGGAGGTGTATGTGAGCGGCGGGCGCAAGCCGACCGGACGACGCGTGGTGGAGTGGGCGATTGAAGCCGAGCAGCGCGGTGCGGGCGAGATTCTGCTGACCAGCATGGACACCGATGGCATGCGCAACGGCTTTGACTGTGAGCTGACGGCTCGGGTGAGCGAGGCCGTGCAGATCCCGGTCATCGCCAGCGGCGGCGCGGGCACTGCGGCGCACTTCGCCGAGGTCTTCCAGCGCGGCAAGGCCGATGCGGCGCTGGCGGCGAGCATCTTCCACTTCGGCGTCACAGACTCGCGCGCGCTTAAGGACGAACTGCGCCGAGCCGGCGTGCCAGTCCGACTGCCCTGCTGACGGCGCAGGAACGAGGAGACAGTGAAGGGCCGGCGACTGTGCCGGCCCCTCTGCTTTTGGGAGTGATGCTGTCTACTTCGTCTTCAGCTCCAACACCTGGATGCTGTAGGCAGGCATGGTGTGGGTGAAGCGCGGTGCCGCGTTGGAGATTGCGCTCTCAACCGGCTCGACGGTGCGCGGTGACGTGAGGGTATTGGTGGCTGCGGTGGTCCTGGCGCTGAGCGTCAGCAGCTTGGCTGACGGGCTGACATGGCTCACGCCGTCCAGCGCCAGTTGCACCTTCTGCGGTTGCGAAGAGGCGTTGACCAGTTTGACGATGACCGTGCCATCACTTGCGCGGCGCGTCACCGAGTAGAAGAGTCGGGGAGCATCGCCGGTCTGCACCACGGGCAGAATTTCGTTGCCCACATGATTGCTAAACATGACCTGCGCGTAGTAGGCGGGCGAGCCGTAGCTCTGCATGGCGTCGTAGCCAATCAGGTCTGTCTCCCACTGCATGCCGCCGGGGTTCACGTTGACCAGCAAGGGCGCGTAGCTGGACATGACGATGAGGTCCGAGTTCCGCTCCATGCCGGTCATCCACGCGGAGTCGCCGAGCGCGGCGCCGAAGTTCGGCGTGGGCGAACCCTCGCGCGTGGCCCACTCGCCGACGAAGATCTTCGGGCCGTTGCGGTCGGTGTTGTCGTAGTGGTGCACGTCGTCGAAGAACTGCCGGGCCGTGCGGTAGTAGTGGTCATCCACCACGTCGGGCCGGGTCTGCTTCACCGGCGTGGTGGCAATCAGCTGCAGCTGCGGATACTGCGCCTTGATGGCCTTGTAGAACTGGGCGTAGCGGCCCTCGTAGCTGCCTGACTTATCAAACCAGTCCTCGTTCCCGATCTCAACATACTGCAGCGCGAAGGGCTCGGGATGGCCGTCTTTCACGCGCTCTGCGCCCCACCGGGTGTTCGCGCTGCCGGTCACGTACTCGATCTCGTCGAGTGCGTCCTGCACGTAGGGTTCAAGGTCGGTGCCGGGCTTCACATAGTCACCCCGCAGCGAGTAGCCAGCGTAGACGGCGAGCACGGGCTGCATCTTCAAATCTTCACACCACTCCAGAAACTCCAGCAGGCCCATGCCGTCCGAGGAGTGGTAGCGCCAGGGGCTGGGGTGCGTCGGACGATCGACAAACGGGCCGATGGTCTTCTTCCAGTCGAAGCGCTCATTGATGTGGTCGCCTTCCAGGTAGTTGCCGCCGGGCAGACGCAGAAACGCCGGATGCATGGCCGCCAGCTTCTCCATCAGGTCTGCGCGGAAGCCATTGGCGCGGTCGTGATAGGTGGGCGGAAACAGCGAGACCAGCGTGAACCACGTTGTACCCGGCTTGCTGACCGCGAGGCGCAGGCGATTATTGGCAGAGGCCTGGATGGCGCCAGTCTTGAGCTGGAAGGAGTAGCGCTGCCAGCCACCCTGCACTGCTACCGTGGCTGTGGCCAGCACCGCGCCGGTGGTGTTATTCACCACACTCGCCGTCACGCTCTGCGGGCCATCGGACTTGGCGTAGAAGGAGCCCGTGTACTGCGTCTGCGCGCGCATGGGGATACCCCAGTAGCCTTCGTTCTCCACGGCGGGCAGGTCCCGCAGGGCCGGGCCGGCAGGCACCTCCAGCCTCAGGCTCACGGGCAACGCAGTGCTGGGCCCGGTGGTCTTGTCGATCTTCATGGTTGCTGCCGGGGCGTCGCCCTCATGCAGAAACCAGTGCGAGGGACCATTGCCGTCCTGCAGGGTGCGGTTGCGCACCAGCTCGGCATACAGGCCACCGTCGTAGGAGAAGTTGATCTCCTCGGTCATCAGTCCGTAGAGCATGGGGCTGACATTCCCTTTGGCGTGGGCTGCGTCGATGGCGAGCTTGACCGGTTGCGCGGCAGGGCCCTGGGCAACGAGGAGTGACGTCGTGCTGAGCAGGGCGAGTTGGACGAGGGCGCAGCAGAGGCTTCGCATGGAAAGGGTGCTCCTGGTGGATTGGTAAACGTTTCCTGCAGTGGCCGACAGAGGCGGCCCGTCCACTATACGTCGAGGCCGCCACCACTGGCCAGCCCCGCGCCCGGTCGCGGTTTAGGTGAAGACCACGGTCTTGTTGGCGTAGCACAGGATGCGGTGGCCAAGGTGCCAGCGCACGGCGCGCGACAGCACCAGCCGCTCCAGATCGCGGCCCTTCTCCACCAGCCCGGCGAGCTGGTCGTTCTGCGCCACGCGAACCACATCCTGCTCGATGATGGGGCCTTCGTCCAGGTCGGCGGTGACGTAGTGGCTGGTGGCGCCAATCAGCTTGACCCCGCGGGCAAACGCCGCATGGTACGGCCGGGCACCTGTAAACGCAGGCAAAAACGAGTGGTGCACGTTGATGATCTGCTGCGGGAACGCATCCACAAACTTGGGCGAGAGCACCTGCATATAGCGCGCCAGCACCACCAGGTCAACGTGGTTGGCACGCAGCAGCTCGATCTGGCGGTCCTCCACCTCGTCCTTGGTCGCGGCCGTCACCGGCATGTGGTAGAACGGCACCTTGTAGAACTCTGCCAGCGGCTGGGCACTGGTGTGGTTGCTGACAATCATCGACAGATTGCAGGCAAACTCACCGGTCTGCTGGCGATGGAGCAGATCGGCCAGGCAGTGCAGATAGCCTGAGACGAAGATGGCTACATTCTGCTTGTGATCGGCAAAGTGCAGGCGCCAGTCCATGCGGAACTCCGTGGCCAGCGGCGCAAACCGTGCGCGGAAGGCGGCCTCGTCACAGGTGGCCGTATCCAGGGCAAACTCCACCCGCATAAAGAAGAGGCCGAGTTCGATGTCTTGATGCTGATCCGCGTGCAGGATGTTGGCATCCAGCTGCAGCAGCAGGTTGGCGATGGCGGCCACGATGCCCTTGCGGTCTGGGCAGTCGATCAGAAGCGTTGCAGTCTTCAGCATGGTGGTTGATTCCGTCCGGCATTTGCCCGGCTCTTGCACCAGTGTAGCTGCAAACCGTGCCCGGCACCGGCCTTGCTCGACAACCGCTGCTAACGCAGGCGATACTGCTTGCCACCGCACCAGAGCCGCCCTCGGAGCCGCGCTTGTCCCTCACCCCTTCCAACCGTACCGCAACGGCAACCGGCCGCAGCCTGGCGCGGCGCTGGCTCTATCTGCTGCCCGCGGTCTATGTCACCTACAGCCTGGCGTATCTTGACCGCGCAAACTACGGCTTTGGCGCGGCGGCGGGGCTGGCCGCAACGCTGCACATCAGCAGCGCACAGTCGGCCCTGCTGGGCTCGCTGTTCTTCTTCGGCTACTTTCTGTTTCAGATTCCCGGCATCAGCTACGCGCAGCGGCACAGTGCCAGCCGCTTGATCTTCTACTCGCTGCTGGTGTGGGGCATGCTGGCCGCCATGACGGGCGTCGTGCGCAGCTTCTGGCTGCTGGCGCTGGATCGTATGCTGCTGGGCGTTGCGGAGAGCCTCATCTTTCCCGCGATGCTGCTGCTGCTCACGCGCTGGTTTACGCGTGCTGAACGCTCGCGCGCCAACACGTTGCTCATCCTGGGCAATCCAACCACGGTGCTGTGGATGTCGGCCATCACCGGCTACCTGATCCACGCGGTTGGCTGGCAGATGACCTTTGTGCTGGAGGGACTGCCCTCCGTGGCTTGGGCGTTCGCGTGGCGCGTGCTGGTACGCGACCGGCCAGAAGACGCCCCATGGATGGCCACCGAGGCCACCGAACAGCTGAACCAGCAGCTGCTGGCCGAGCAGTCTGTGCTGCCCGCCATCCGCGGCTTTGCCCGTGCTCTGCTGCTGCCCCGCGTGCAGCTGCTGACGGTCGTCTACTTTTGCTGGAGCGCCGGGCTCTACGGCTTTGTGATCTGGCTGCCGACCATCATTCGTGCCGGCAGCACGGTGGGCATTGAGGCCACCGGGCTGCTGAGCGCTGTCCCGTACCTGCTCTCCGTTCTGTTGATGTTGCTGGCGGCGACCATCTCGGACCGGACGCAGCGCCGCAGTGCGATCATCTGGCCGTCGCTGCTGGCCTCGGGCGTGGCACTGCTGGGCTCGTTCTACGCGGCACCCCACAGCTTCTGGATGGCGTATGGCTGCCTGATTCTGGCGGGCGGCCTGATGTATGCGCCCTATGGACCCTTCTTTGCACTCATTCCGGAGCTGGTGCCGCGCAATGTGACCGCACAGGTGCTGGCGCTGGTCAACAGTGCGGGAGCCCTGGGAGCCTTTGCTGGCGCAGGTCTGGTGGGCTGGCTGCAGGGCCGCACGGGCAGCTCGCAGGCAGGCTTTCTGCTGATGGCGATCGCGCTGATGGCCTCGGGCGTTATGATGCTCTTCAGCCCAGAAGCAACACGCACCACGCCTGGCCACCAGGCCGTAGCAGGCACCGTGCCCCAGAGTGCGTTGCAGGAGAACTAGATTGTCCGATCACCCAACTGCGTCCTCACGCCTAAGCCTGGCCAGCGTGCTGGAGCCCTCGGCGCTGGACTACGCCGCCGTGACGACGCACGCGGCAGGCCCGGCCGGCGCCCTGCCCATTACGCCGCAGATGCTGCTGGTGCAGCCCTCGGGCAACCTCTTCGGCCTTAGCCAGAACGCCGGCATGGGCTGGGAGCCCACGCGTCTGCTGGATCCTGAGTTCCTCATCTTGAGCACGCACGGCGGTGTACGCGCAGCCGATGGCACGCCGATCGCACTCGGCTTCCATACCGGGCACTGGGAGGTGGGACTGCTGGTGGCAGAGGCCGCACGCGAGTTGCGCAACCTGCGCGCCACGCCCTTTGCCGGTGCCGTCACTGACCCCTGCGACGGTCGCACCCAGGGGACAGAGGGCATGTTTGACTCCCTGCCCTTTCGCAACGACGCCGCCACCGTGCTGCGGCGGTTGATGCGCTCGCTGCCCACGCGCAGCGGCGTGCTGGGCGTTGCCACGTGCGACAAAGGCCTGCCCGCCATGATGATGGCGCTGGCTGCGGGCGGCGCACTGCCCAGCGTACTGGTGCCGGGCGGCGTAACGCTGCTGCCGGAGGCTGGCGAGGACGCAGGTAAGGTGCAGACCATTGGCGCACGCTACGCGCAGCACCAGATCTCGCTGGAGTATGCGGCGGAGGTCGGCTGCCGCGCCTGTGCGTCACCGGGCGGGGGCTGCCAGTTTCTGGGCACGGCCGCCACGGCACAGGTAGTCGGCGAGGCGCTGGGGCTCTCACTGCCGCATACGGCGCTGGCACCCTCGGGCCAGCCTATCTGGCAGGAGGCGGCAGCCCGCTCAGCACGTGCGCTGCTGCGGCTGCATCAGTTGGGAGTGGGTACACGCGATGTACTTACGCCGGCCGCGCTGCGCAACGCCATGGTGGTACACGCAGCCTTTGGCGGCTCCACCAATCTGCTGCTGCATGTGCCCGCCATTGCCCACGCCGCAGGCCTGACGCGGCCAACCGCTGAGGACTGGGCCGCTGTAAATCGCAGCGTACCCCGGCTGGTGGATGCGCTACCGAACGGCCCGCGCCACTTTGCCACGGTGCAGGTCTTTTTGGCTGGTGGCGTACCTGAGGTGATGCTGCACCTGCGCCGCGCGGGCCTGCTGGAGACCAACGTTTGTACCGTGAGCGGCGATACCCTGGACGCGTGCCTGGATTGGTGGCAGGACTCCGAGCGTCGGCAACAGTTGCGTCAGCATCTGCGCCGAATTGATGGCATCGACCCGGACGACGTGATCTTGTCACCGCAGGAGGCGCGCGCCCGCGGGCTCACCTCGACGGTCTGCTTTCCTGTGGGCAACCTGGCGCCAGAGCGCTGCGTCATCAAGAGCACGGCGATCGACCCCTCGCTGATCGACGCCGATGGCGTCTACCGCCATCGCGGCCCGGCGCGCGTCTTTCTTACGGAAGCGGCAGCGATTCAGGCCATCAAGGCTGGCACCATCGGCCAGGGTGATGTGCTGGTGCTGATCTGCGGTGGGCCCGCAGGCGCGGGAATGCAGGAGGTGTACCAGATCACCGCAGCCCTGAAGCAGTTGCCGTATTGCAAGCACGTCGCCGTGCTTACCGATGCGCGATTCAGCGGCGTCTCCACCGGTGCCTGCCTGGGCCACATTGCGCCAGAGGCACTGGCAGGCGGGCCTATTGGCCGTGTGCGCGACGGCGACCTGATCGAGATCATCATCGACCGCAATGCGCTGGAGGGCTCCGTGAATCTGGTGGGCGAGGGCAGCCAGCACTACGGTGCCGAAGAGGGCACACGCCGGTTGGCTGCGCGCACACCACGGCCCGACCTGGCGCCACACCCTGCACTGCCCGACGATACCCGCCTGTGGGCCGCACTGGTGAACGCCAGCGGCGGCGTTTGGGGGGGCTGCGTCTACGATACGGACAGCATCCTCGCCCAACTGCAGCGCAACAACCCCAACTGAAGCAATCGAAGCGACAAGGAGCCACGTGAAACTCTACCGCACCACCCAAGGCAACTACCTGCAGCACGAGGGACGCCACTACCAGATCACCGGGCACAGCTGGGACGAACTCATCACACGCGAAGATCTGCATCGCTACTGCCAGCAGATTGCGGCCAACTCCGCAGAGATGCCCGCGTTTGCCTCCAGCGCAGTGCTGGCCCCGGTCGTGAGCCAGGAGGTGTGGGCCGCCGGTGTGACCTACTACCGCAGCCGCAGCGCACGCATCGAAGAGAGCAAGGACGCCGGCGGCGGAGACTTCTACGACCGCGTGTACTCCGCCCCGCGGCCAGAGATCTTCTTCAAAGCCACAGGCCGCCGCGTGGTGCCCCACCAGCAGACCGTACGGATTCGCAGTGACGCCAAGTGGTCTGTGCCGGAGCCCGAGCTGACGCTGCTCATCAGCCCGCAGGGCAGCATTCTGGGCTACACCATCGGCAACGACATGAGCTCACGCGACATCGAAGGCGAGAATCCGCTGTACCTGCCGCAGGCCAAGCTCTACGACGGCAGCTGCGCGCTGGGGCCGTGCGTCTACGTGGCGGAGCACCCCCTGCCCAGGACGACCGAGATCCACATCGAGATTCAGCGAGCACACCAGGTCGTCTTCACAGGCAGCACGTCCCTGGCAGAGATCAAGCGCGAGTTCACGCAGCTGGTGGAGTTTCTCTACCGCGACAACAGCTTCCCGCAGGGGGCGTTTCTGATGACCGGCACCGGCGTCGTTCCGCCGGATACGTTTACGCTGGCCTCTGGCGACCGCATCGCCATCACCATTGAGCCCATCGGGCAGCTGGTCAACTCGGTAGCTTGAGCCACGAAAGGCTCGTTGCGATCGCTAAAAAAGCCCGCCTGCGTGATGACGAGACGCAGGCGGGCAAGTTCTGTTGCAGCGAGGTTCAGATCTTGAGCTCCCAACCCTTCTCGTACTCGCGGAAGCGCATCGCAGAGGCCTTCGGATCGTTCAGCACGTGTCCGGTCTTCTGGTCGAGCTTCAGCTCGTGATTCAGCTCCCAGGCAATGTTGGAGAGCTGCAGCATGGTCACGGAGATGTTGCCCACCTCGATCGGTGCATGCAGCTTCTCGCCGGTCTGGATGCCCGCGATGAAGTTGGCAAAGTGCAGGTCGGTCATGGAGTCGCGGCCGGTCAGGTCTGCCGAGGACGTCTTCACGCTGTTCACCCGATACTCCTCGACCTTCTTGCCCGCCTGGTTGTACACCTCAAAGCCGTCGCGGTCGATCAGTACTGATCCATCCGTGCCCATAATGACGGAGCCACGCTCGCGGTCGTAGACGCGCATGGCCTGGCAGCTCTTGCCCTCCCAGGAGATCATCTTGCCGTCGTACTCGAAGCTGGTGTTGAGCGTGTCGTAGAACTGCCAGTCGTCGGTGAACTGATATCGTCCGCCAGAGGCAGTCACCGTCTTGGGATAGTCGACGCCCAGCGCCCAGCGGCAGACATCCACCTCGTGCGTACCATTGTTCAGGCTCTCGCCTGTGCCGTAGAGCTTGAACCAGTGCCAGTTGTAGGGGTGCACGTTGTCTTTGTAGGGGCGTCGCGGCGCCGGACCCTGCCACAGCTCCCAATCCAGCTCTGCCGGCACCGGCACCACCTTACCCACGCCGATCGACTTGCGGTTGTTCACGTACCAGGCACGGCCATAGTAGGCACGGCCGATCAGCCCCTCGTGAATGCGCTTGATCACGGCGATCGTATGCGGCGAGGAGCGCTGCTGACTGCCCATCTGCACCAGCTTGCCATACTTGTCGCGCGCCGCTACCAGCAACTCACCCTCATGCGGATTGTGGCTGCAGGGCTTCTCCACATACACATGCTTACCGGCCTGCAGGCCAGCCACGGCCATCGGCGTGTGCCAGTGCTCCGGCGTCGCCACGGTAATGGCATCGACGTCCTTGGCCTCCAGCATCTTGCGAAAGTCCTTATCCGTAGTTGCCGAGTAGCCAAGCTCCTTTTGCACAGCGGCCGCATAGCGATTCAGAATGCGGCTATCCACGTCAACAATGTGCGTGACGCGCGACTTGGCAGCGTTTGCCTTAAGCGCCGAGAGATGGGCGTAGGCACGTCCGTTCAGGCCGATAACTGCAAAGTTGACACGATCATTGGCACCAAGAATCTGCGCATAGCTCTTGGCGCTGGACGCAACTGCCAGCCCGGCTGTGCCGACAGCCAGCGTGTCAAGAAATTGACGACGAGAGATCACAGGACACCCCTTAGTTGGAACTCCGAATTTGCGGCGCAACTTCCGCGCGCCGATTCTAGTGAATTTGAGGCTGTCTTGAACAGAGCTTTGACGCAATTATCTCGCCCGGGGCGCATTTTGTTTGAACTTCGTGCAATATAGCGCCGGACAGGCCCGCTCACCCGTCCGGCACCTGGTTACAGGCTGGCCACCACGCGCTGCTGCTGCGTGCCGAGCCCTTCAATCCCCAGTCGCATCACATTGCCCGCCCGCAGGTAGACTGGGGGCTTCTGCCCCAGGCCCACGCCCGGCGGCGTGCCCGTGGAGATGATGTCGCCGGGCTGCAGGCTCATAAACTGGCTGATGTAGCTCACCAGATGCGCGACACCAAAGACCATGGTCGCCGTGGAGCCCTGCTGATAGCGGTGCCCGTCCACCTCCAGCCACATCGAGAGTGCCTGCGGATCAGGCACCTCGTCGGCCGTAACAAGCCATGGCCCGATGGGGCCGAACGTATCGGCACTCTTGCCCTTCACCCACTGGCCGGTGCTCTCCAGTTGAAAGGCGCGCTCCGACAGGTCGTTGACGACGCAGTACCCGGCGACATGCGACAGCGCATCGGCCTCGCTCACGTACTTGGCCGGGCTTCCAATGACAACTCCCAGCTCGACCTCCCAATCGCTCTTCTCGGAGCCACGCGGCAGCACAACCTCGTCATCCGGGCCGCAGATCGCCGAGGTCGCCTTCATGAACATGACAGGCTCCCGGGGCACGGCCATGCCAGACTCCGCAGCGTGATCAGAGTAGTTGAGCCCGATGCACACAAACTTGCCCACCTGGCCGACGCAGGGGCCGATGCGTGGCGTGCCCGCCACCACAGGCAGGGCTGCCCAGTCCAGGCTGCGCAGCGCAGCAAGCGACTGCGGCAGCAGGGTATCCCCGGCGATATCCTTCACGTGGGCAGAGAGGTCGCGCAACGACCCATCCGCAGCGATCAATCCGGGCTTCTCCTGCCCCGACCCACCAAAACGCACCAGCTTCATGGAAGACTCCCTTTTACGTGCTGAATGGCTATGGTGCCTGTGAAAACTACACCGTGCCTTCACTCAAGAATAACGCGACCGCGCTGCGCAGTCTTGCCGCGTTGCCGTCGTACGCCGGACGAAGCACGGGCAGGCGCGAGATCGAGTTCTTCCTGATCTCGGCCTCGACAACCGGCCCGATCAGATGCCACATCGCCGTCACATCGCCGACGACGACGATCTCGCCCGGAGAGAGCGACGACATGATCATGCGAATGCCGCGTGCCAGCTGGCGAGCCATCCGGGTCAGCGCCTCGACTGCGGACTTGTCGCCAGCCTGGGCCAGCTTGATGAGCCCGGCGAAGGTCAGCTTGCTGCTGCCGGGCACCAGTTCGCGGTAGTAACGCAGCGCCGCGCGGTTGGAGGCAAGGGTCTCCCAGCAGCCGAGATTGCCGCAGGCACACTGTGGTCCATCAGGCTGAATCTCGACGTGACCAAACTCTCCGGCCAGACCGCTGTCGCCGCGCAGCAACTGTCCGTTGGCAATGATGCCCGTGCCGATGCCTTCGGAGACGTTCACCAGCACCAGATCGTGCGTGCGGTCGCTATCGCCAAACCAGACCTCGCTCAAGGCGCAGGCATTGGCCACGTTGTCCATGGCAACGCGTAGCCCGGTAGCCCGCTCCATGCGAGCCTTGATGGCCAGCACGGGCCACTTCAGGTTCGGGGCAAAGATCAGCTTCTGCGACTGCAGGTCGGTACGGCCCGGCAGACAGATGCCGATGCCGTCAAAGGACTTCTCCTTGTGTGCGGCCATCATGCGGCGCACGCCAGCTACGATAGCGGTCAAGGCCTTTTTGCCATCCTGCGGCAGCTCGATCACGCTCTGCGCCAGAATGCGTCCGCCCAGGTCAACGATCGCCACTGTCGTCTGCGCCGGATGAATATCGAGGGCTACGATCGCACGCTGCTCGTTGAGCTCGATCATCGTCGGACGTCGGCCGCGGGGCAGGTGTCCGGAGGCGCCTTCGAAGATCCAGCGCTCCGCGATAAGTTCTTCCACGATGAGTGAGACGGTGCTGCGCTGCAGACCGCTGAGGCGCGCCAGGTCGGCGCGCGAGATCGGCTGCTTGGTCCGGATGAGATTGAACAGCAGATTGCGATTGATCCGCCGGGGAGTCTTGTTCGATGCGGATTGCGTTCCACTCAGAATGCGATTCATACGTTAGGTTGGTGGACTCTCCTGCGGTTCTCTTGCCTCAGCAACTGCCGAGCATGGCCGGGTGCGGGGAGTCTTCAAAGTAACGGAACACGGCGCTATCCCGCAAATTCAGACGCAGCGCTATGCCGTTGCGCAGCCAGAGTCCACCAGGGTCTGCTTCATGCCGGCCCAGCTCTGACGGCTGCTCTCCTCGGGTGTCCCGCCGCCGTGCCAGTGCGTCTCCAGGCTGACGGCACCGCGGTAGCCAACCCGCGCCAGTGCGCGGAACTGTGCGGTCCAGTCCAGCACGCCCTGGCCTACAGGAGCCCAGGCAACCTTGCCGTTGGGCCCCACCACCGCATTCTTCACATGGCAGTGGTGGATGCGATGCTTTGGCAGCAGCTGCCAGGCCCCAGGAAAGGCATCCATCTCACCCAGCATCACAGCGTTGGCTGGGTCCCAGTTCAGCGCCAGGTGGGGCGAGGGCGTAGCTGCCAGGGTTGCCGCCGCCTCGCGTCCGGTCGCGGTGTTGCATTCGAACTCGTTCTCAAGCACCAGCAGCACACCTGACCGGCCACAGGTCGCGGCGGCCTCTGCCAGCTTGGCGTCAATCGCCTTGCGGTGCGGCGCCTGATCCTCGATGCGCCAGAAGTCAAAGCAGCGCACCTTATCGGTGCCAAACCGCTTGGCGGCAGCGATGCTCTTCTCCAGCACCTGCTGCTGCCCGGCAAAGACGGCCTCCGCCGCGGGGCGCGGGCCGGGCTTAGCATGCTGGGTCGGCGGCGCGTAGGGCCAATCCACCTTGAACAGCGGACTGGCGATATCCGTAACCTGCAGGCCATAGCGCGACAGCACGCGCTGCGCCTCGGCGTGCTCCTGCTCCGTCAGGTCGAGCACGCTCTTCGACCAAAGACCGCGCAGCTCCACCCACTGCAGGCCAAACTCGCGTGCGGCAATAAAGCAGGCGTGGTCAAAGTCCTGCGAGATCTCGTCGGAGATAACGCCGACACGGAAGAATTTTGAGGAGAGACTCCAGGCTCGGCGCGAAGCGAGCATCCATGCGGCGGCCAGCGCTCCTTGTCCAAATGCACGACGTGTCAGCTGCATGGTCTGCTCCTCACTTGGGTTGACTCTGAATTTCGTTGTGCCTGGGTCAAATTGTGTGCGGCTTAGGCGAACCGGCTGCAAGTTGGCGCTCGCAGCCGGTTCGTACTCCGCCAGGGTTGCGGTTATGGGTTAGAAGGAGAAGCGAACCGAAGCCTGCAGGGCTCGTCCACCACCAATGCCGTTTACACTGCCCTGGCCGCTGCCCAGCGTGCCAGTGACCTGACCAAAGTTTGATGCCGAGATGCTGCCCGAGTTTGGATTGGCAAACTGTGGCGTGTTGCTCATCTGGAACGCATCAAAGCGGGTCTCCACTGCAGCCTCGCGGTACAGAGTAAAGCTCTTGAACAGCGAGAGATTATCTGAGATGTAGCCAGGTCCGCGGAACTGGTTGCGCCCCGTATTGCCCAGCACCACATTCTGCGCCGTGCAACCGGTGGTTGGGCAACCTGCAGGCTGCGTGAACGAAGTGGGATCGAACCAGTGCGTGCTGGTGCCGACACCATGCGTGACCCGATACGGTCCGCTCAGCGTCGCCGTCTGCGACGTGCCCGGCGTGTTCAGCGTGCCACCGCTGGCAAAGACCGTGAAGGGAGTGCCTGTCACAGCAGAGACGATCGCCGAGAGCTTCCAGCCGCCCAGCACCTGCGCGCCGACGCCGGAGTTGAGATGGCTGTGACCACGGCCAAAGGGCAGCTCATAGGTCACACTCTGCTCGTAGTTAATCGTCCGGTCAAAGTCCAACGGAGCATAGTTGCGCCGCTGATTGATGAAGAAGATAAGCCCGCCATCGTCGCCACTGATGTATCCGAGGGCCTTGCCCCAGGTGAAGGAGGTGCCAAAGGCCAGGCCATTCGTCATGCGACGGTTGAGCTGTACCTGCAGCGACTGGTAGTTCGACGAGAACGGCAGGAAGATGACGTTGGTGGCCGCCGTGCGATGCACATTGGAGGCACAGCCGACGCAGTTGTACTCCGGATCCGAGGCCGCGCCGCCCCCGTAGGTGCTGGGCAGGTTGATGTTCTGACCGGAGCCGAGGTCTACGCCGTGGTTAGCGACATAGGCCACCTGCAGCGACATGTTGCCCGGCAGGGCCTGCTGCAAGGCCGCGTTCCAGGACTCGACGTAGGGATTCTTGAAGTTGGTCGGCACCACAAAGTAAGACTGCGTCACCAGCTGCGGTGTCGTAGTGGGAATGATGCCGTTGGATGGAATGGCAACCGGCACAGGCGCGGGGAAGCCAGCCTGGAAGGTCGCTGTGGTGACGCCATCGGCCAGGACCGCGGGCGTGAAGGCGGAGCTGCCTGCAGGGCCATAGCTGTTGTTGGCGCGCACCGGGTAGTTGAAGGCGTAGTTGTTGTCAGGGTACGGCGTGTAGCTGATGCCAAAGCCGCCGCGGATGACCGTCGAGTCCGTCACGCGGTAGGAGAAGCCCGTGCGTGGCGCAAAGTAGCGGTACTGCGTCTTCATCCCCAGGTTCGACGGGTTACCGCCTACGCCCGCAATCACCAACTGGTTGTTGACTGGGTCGTAGTTCGAGAAGCCGCCAGCGATCTTCGGCGTGGCCGGTGGGTAGAACTCCCAGCGCAGGCCGAGGTCGACCGTCAGCTTAGGCGTCGCCTGCCACTTGTCCGCGGCATAGGCAAAGATCCACCACTGGCGATAGGCCGGGAAGAAGGTGTTCAGGTCGCGTCCTACCTGGTAGGGCTGGTCCAGCAGGAAGCTGGCGATGTCGTTTGCGATGTTGGTGGCCGCGCCAGCCTGCGAGGTCTGCACGTCCTGGAAGTTGAAGACGCCGCGCGGGCTGAAGGTCTGGTCCTGCAACAGGTCGTCACGCACGCGCCGCACGTCCGCACCAAACTTGAGCGTGTGGTTGCGCACAACCTTGGTCCAGTTATTCACCACGTCGATGTTGGACTCGGCACGAATCCAGGGCATCGACGCAGAGTAGCCCACCAGATTCCCGGTAAAGCCAGAGATGGAGATGCCGACCTGACCTGTAGTAAACGGCTGCCCGGCAATATTGACTCCCGGAATGCCCAGGTTCGTGGCGTCGTTGGTGCCGTAGTCGTTTGGCTGCGCCACGTTCTTCAGATGCGCCACGCCGAAGCGCAACTCGCTGAAGAGCGTGGGCGAGAAGACCCGCTCGTAGTTCAGGCCGGTGCTGTAGGAGGTCTGATTTCCCGTCCCCTCAAAGCCGCCGCCGGCCGGGCCGCCCAGCGCCGGGCCGAACGCGGCAGCCTGGAAGGTATTCACCTTCTGCAGACTATAGCGCCCGCTCAGGTGGTCCTTTTCGTCGATGGTGTAGTCGATCTTGCCATCCACGCTGTTGGTGCCCTTGGTAAACGGCAGCCGGGTGGTGTAGTTGTTGGAGGGGTTGCTCAACGGCGTGTTGCTGTTCAGCGTGCCATACTGCGCCGCCGCGGCGTTGATGCCCTGCAGGATCGCAAGCGAGACCGGATTCACGCGGTTGATCGGAATCAGGTTATTCGCAAACGGTGTGCGAGGCGAGCTGGCAGTACCATTGCCGGTCGAGGGGTCAAAGATCTGGCCCGTCTTGAAGCCCGAAGAGTTGGTTGCACCAAGCGCTGCGCTCAGGTCGATATAGCCGCTGCCATTGTTGGCGTAGTAGCGGGCATCCGGAATGGTGAAAGTGCTGGAGAGCTTCTCGTGGTCGGTCGTGCCGAGGTAATCCGCAAAGAAGAAGAGCTTGTTCTTCAGGATGGGACCACCCAGGCTGCCGCCGAAGTAGTTGTAGGAGAGGTGCCCCAGCGGTCCGCTGAAGTACGAGCGAGCGTTGGCGGCGCTGTTCTGGATGTACTCGAAGGCTGAGCCGTGGAAGGCGTTGGTACCAGACTTCAGAATGACGTTGGTGACTGCGCCCGTGGCGCGGCCAAGCTCCGCCTCAAAGTTGTTCGTCGAGATGTCTACCGACTGAATCGCCTCGGCCGGCGGAATGATGATCTGCAGCAGACCCGTGCGCTCGTCGTCGTCAATACCCTCGATCTGGTAGAGATTGCCCAGACGCGAGATGCCGTTTGCCTGCGTGGCCAGCGCCGACTGCGCGTTGAAGAACTGCGAGTGAGGGAAGGTTGCAGGGGTCGTACCGGGCACCAGGTTCAGCAGCGACTGGAAGTTGCGTGTGCCGCTCAAGGGCAGCGCAGCGATCTGTCCCTGCTCCAGCTTGGTGCTGATGTCGGCGCGATCTGTCTGCAGCAGCGGCGGCGCGGTGGTTACCAGCACCGTCTCGTTCACGCTGCCGGGGACCAGTCCCAGGTCTACACGGGTGGAGGTGTTCACCAGCAGATCGACGTTCTGCTGCGTCTGCTTCTTGAAGCCTGTCGCCTCCACCGTAATGCTGTAGGTGCCCGGCGGCAGGTCAGGCAGCGAGTAGTTCCCGCTCTCATTGGTCACCGTATCGTGACGGGTGCTGGTGGCGGTCTCGATTGCGGTGATCTTCGCATTGGGCACTGCGGCCCCCGTGCTGTCCTGCACGGTACCCAGCAGGGTGGCGCTCACCGCCTGTGCCAGCAGCTGCACTGGCGCTACCAGCAACAGCATCAACACGAGAGAGACAACAGCAAGAGTTCTGCGTTCCTTCATGGCCTTCCTCCTGAACCAAAACAACATGCACAGCAGAATTTTGTTTGTATTGTTTGAACTGCGAACGAAACCCTAGCAGCGAGCGAAGGAGAACGTCAACCCTATATTTCGGAGCGGAATGCAACCAGCATCGTGGCCCGCTGTTGGTCCGTCCAATCATGTGCGTGGCGCTGCCTGCCTACCCGTCGCGGCCCACCAGATGCGGCTTTGCGCTGCAGCAATGCGAGCCCGGCGCAGGCCACGGCCGCGGACTGTAAGTTTGCGAGTATCTGACGTTGGCACCCGGGACCCCAGGGCGTAGCGCCGCGCAGCTCAGAGGCACGGTCGGCTTGGCGGAGACGACCCTGCGGACTGACCGCTAGTTCGGGAGTGGGTACCGAGGACGGATCACGCTGTCGCGGGTGCGGCAGGTAGAGCAGGAGGCCTTGTGGTCCAGAAAGGTGCGGCTGGAGCTGCGGTGGCTCTCCTGCGCCTTGAGCAGGACGCGTTCGCGCACCAGCGACGACAGCTCCGGGTTGGCAAGGTCCTGCTTCGCCTTCGCCAGCTCTGCGGCGGCTCCATCCAGGGAACGCTTCAACTGCTTTCCGGTCGGACACAACATACGCGGAGTCTAGCAATCGCGCCCGGCTTGCTCTACTCCCCAAAAGCGTCATACCGGTCCAGCCGGGGGCGACGACACAGAGATGGAGAAATGCCAACGAAAGCCGGACAAATGCCGAATCCGGCTGCGACAGGTGCCTGACACCGCCCTGCAGCACCCTAATGCCAAGCATCAAAATTCGTTATATACGCCTATTTATCAAACACTTGGCTATCATGCGTTTCGTACCTGAACAGCCAGAAATGCAGCTCTCTGCGAGAGCAGCCTCGACGCCCAGGTGTCGGTGCCCGCTCCTTCTCAGGACAAGGCAGCAGTGTCTGGCTCCCTCAGGTTCAACGCGGAACGGTCCGGCCACGGCTGGCCCATCCGACACGAGAATGGAGGACCTTTATGGCCGAAGTATCGACTGGCGAAATGAAAAAAACCTTGGGACTGACCGGGCTGACGAGCAACGCTATGGCGTTGATTGCACCCGGAGCCTTCCTCTGGCTCACCTTCTACATCCAGGCCACTACGGGCGCCACCGCTCCCGCCATGTGGATGGGAATCGGACTTGCCCTGCTGCTCTGTCTGGCCACGGCTCTGTGCTACGCCGAGATGGCTAAGCTTTACCCCGGCTCCGGAAGCTCCTACTTCTTTGCCGAGCAGGCCTTCCTGAACAGCGATACCGGCTTCAAGTACGCACGCATCTCCAAGTTCATCGTGGGCTGGGCGTCTCACCTCTACTACTGGGTCTACCCGGGCGTGATGGTCGGCGTCATGGGCGTCTTCTGCGGCTACGTGGTGGGCACCCTGTACCCCAACTTCATGAGCGCCTCGAACCCCGGTGTCATCTTCATGATGCTGGTAGCGGTCCTCTTCTCGTTTGCTGTGGCCTACATTGCCTCGCGTGGTGCCAATGCGTCCACGGCGGTGAACCTGGCCATCAACGTCATCCAGATCGCTGCGCTCATCCTGTTCTCGGTGCTCGCCATCGGATATCGCGTCAACCACGCGCCCGGCTCGGTTGCCTACCAGTTTGATTCCACCACCGGCGAGGCGTACACCTACCAGTTCGCCACCACCACGTCGGTCGTCAACGGAGTCTCGACGGACACCATTGTGCGCGACGCCAACAACGTGCCACAGCCCAAGCTGGACGCTGCCGGCAAGCCGGTTCCGTACACCATCAGCTACCCTGCGGCAGACGCCTCGGGCAACTTCCTGACGCACCAGAACGCCAAGTCCGTCATCGCACCGCACAACTTTGCCTGGGTCTTTATTCAGGCCACGGTAGCCATCCTTATCCTGGTCGGCTTTGAGTCGGTCACCTCCATGGGCGACGAGGCAAAGAACGCCAAGCGGGATATTCCCATCGCCGTCATTACGTCGCTGCTGGTTCAGGGTTGCGTCTTCTACTTCTTTGAATACTTCGCAGCCAACTACTTCCTGAACAGTGGCTACACCATGCAGAGTGCAGCGGGTTCTGCGGCTCCCATCGGCGACATGATGGTGATCGTGGGCGATGCGCTGCTTGGTCCCGGCCACGGCCGCATCTTCATGCTGGGCGAGGCGGTTACGGTGTTCCTTGCGATCATCGGCACCACGCTCTCCTGCATGAACACTGGCGCCCGCGTGACCTACGCGATGGGCAAGGACGATGAACTGCACGGCGACCTGGGCAAGCTGCACCACAAGACGCTGACCCCGCACCGCGCCATCTGGACCCTGGCCGTCATCTCGGCCATTGTCGGCTGCGTTGCCGTCTCACTGGCCTTTGGTGATGCGGGCGCTCCGTCGGCTGCTGCCCTCTCAGCGCTGCCGCATGGTCTGTTCTCCAGCGTCGGCTACTTCTCGCACGATAAGATGGCGTCTCTGCCAAACAGCCTGCTGGCGGTTACGCTCACGTCAAACTTCGGCACCTTCCTGCTCTACGGCATGAGCTGCTTCCTCTGCTACCGGGCCTACAAGGGCCGTCCGGAGTTCAGCTTCGTGCGCCACTTCCTCATTCCCATGTTCGGCCTGGTTGCCAACCTCGTCTGCATGGCCTTCTATCTCATCGGTCCCTTCATGGGCTACGGCACCAAGATGGAGCCACTCACGGCGCTGGGCATTGCAGCGGTGTGGGGCATCTATGGCGGCATCTTCTTCGTCATGCGCAACAAGCGTGCCGGCAAGAGCCACCTGGTCACGGCTCGTCCGCAGGTGAGCTAACCGCAACCGGCTTCACCTCAGGGGCGGTACCGGCAGGGTGCCGCCCCTGAGCTTTGCCCTCTATCTTTGCCATGCAGGTGCACCCCCCTGCCAGGGTTGCATCCCCTCACCCCAGCCGTTACAACAGGTCTTATGCTCGACGTCGAGTTTGCACAGATCAGCGATATGGGTCGTGTTCGCACGAACAATGAGGACTCGATCGACTGTTTTCTGCCCCGCAACGAAGCCGAGGTCCGCTCACACGGATGGCTGTTTGTGCTGGCCGATGGCGTCGGCGGACAGCAGCGTGGCGAAGTTGCCTCGCGCGTGGCGGTTGAGAGCATGGTGGCAGGCTTCAGCAGCGCCCCCAGCGCCGAGCCGCACACCTCGCTGCTCTCGCGCCTGGTTCAGTCCGCAAACACCGATGTCTACGAGACTGGCCAATCTGCCACTGCTGCCCCGGGCGAACCATCCGGGAAGATGGCGACGACGGTGGTGGCCTGCGCGCTGCGCCACGCCAGTGCGGTGGTGGCCCACGCCGGGGACTCGCGCTGCTACCTCATCCGGCAGGGCGTGGCCAGCCAGTTGACCCGCGACCACACGCTGGTGGCCGAACAGGTGCGGCTGGGCGTACTCAGCAAAGAGGACGCTGCCACCTCGCTGAATCGCCACGTATTGACCCGCAGCCTGGGCACCAACCTGTTTGTCTCGCCCGATACTCGCCTGGTTGAGATTGCGCCGGCCGACATTCTGCTGCAGTGCTCGGACGGCCTGCACGGCGCATTGTCTGATAGCGAGATTGCGCGCATCGTAGGCTCCACCCCCAACCTGAGCGAGGCGGCATCGCGCCTGGTGGAGGCTGCAAACCACAGCGACGGCGGAGACAACGTCGCGCTCCAGCTGATGCGCGTCCGCTCTGTAGAACGGATGGGTATGTATCGCGGACGGCCCTACAAGCTGTACTGACTTTTTCGCAGTGACCCCATACAATCGGCAGCGAAGCGGGGCCACAGCAGGCACTTCGCTTCGACCGCACGGAAGCAGGACTGACGATGGAACTCAAGGTTGGCGACAAACTCGATCACTACCAGTTAGACGACCTGGTGGCCCGCAGCGGCATGGCCTCGCTCTTCCGCGGCACAGACCTGAACGACGGCAAGACGGTGGCCATCAAGATCCCTCATCCACAAGTGGAGAGTGACCCATCGCTGTACGACCGCTTCATCCGCGAAGAGCAGATCGGCATTACGCTCGACCATCCTGGCGTGGTCAAGGTCTACGAGAACAAAGATCGTCGCAGCGTGTACCTGGCCATGGAGTGGGCCAACGGCACCCTGCTGCGCACCATGCTGCAGCAGCCGCAACGGATCAGCCGCGAACGCGCCATACAGTTGACCCTGAAGATCTGTGACGCGCTCGAGTACATTCACACCCACGGCGTGGTGCATCGCGACCTGAAGCCAGAGAACATCATGGTGGACGAGAACGATGCCATCAAGCTGATCGACTTCGGCATCGCCGGCAATGCGGGTTCCAAACGGCTCACCTTTGCCTCGTTTACGCCCACGCTGGGCACGCCAGACTACATTGCCCCCGAGCAGGTCAAGGGCAAGCGCGGTGACGCCCGCACCGATATCTACGCGCTGGGCGTGATGCTCTACGAGATGTTGACGGGCAAGACTCCCTGGCGCGGCGAGAGTCCGCTGGCGGTGATGAACGACCGGTTGATCAATCAGCCGATTCCACCGCGCGAAGTGGATCCTACGATCTCACCCGCCCTGGAGGAGATCATCTACCGCGCCCTGGAGCGCGACCCGAAGAACCGCTACCACAGCGCACGCGAGATGGCCCACGACCTGACGCATCCTGAAGAGCTGGCCTTTGCCGAGCGGCCACAGTCCGAGGAGTGGAAGAATCGCAAGGCCCCGCTTGGTCCCATGATTCTGCGCTACGTCCTAATCGGACTCGTGCCGTTCCTCCTGTTTGGGCTGATGCTGTTGCTCTCGCGTCACCATCACTAGGAGATGGCACGGCGAAGGGCTGCAAGCGCCCTAGCGACGACGTGCCTCGTCACCATGCACCACAAACTCCGGGTAGGCGCCTGCGCCTAGCTCGAACAGGTCCATACCCTGACGCTCGCCGTACTCATCCACACGGTAGGGCACCAGCCGGTTGGCCAGCAGGTGGAGCGCATAGCTGAGTGGCAGCACAACGCCCAGCAGCGTTCCAATGCCGATAAGCTGGGCCAGCAACTGGCCAGCAGCGTGATGGCCCAGCAACGCAGCCGCAAGCAGCCCCCAAACGGCGGCCACGCCGTGCACCGGAATGGCACCCGCCGGATCGTCCAGCATCAGGCGCAGCTCCAGCATCTCCACCAGGTACACCACCATCACGCCTGCCAGTGCTCCGGCAACAATCGACATGAGCGGCGACAACACCATGCACGTAGCACTGCTGACCACCAGGCCAGCCACCCAGCCATTTGCCGTCAGCGAGGCATCAGGCTTGGTGAAGCGCACCCGCGTCAGCGTGACCGCTGCCAGCGCAGCGGCGCTTGCGCTGAGCAACGTGTTGACAGCCACGCCCGGTGCAGAGGAAAGCCCAGCGCCGTAGAACAGCAACGCCCCGGCAAGATTAAGAGCTACCCAGCCCGGAACCAGCAACAGGCAGCCGAAGAGCGCCAGCACCGAGTTGTGTCCGGGAATCGCAGCCGCGTGGCCGTTGGTGTACTTGCCCTGACGCGCACCCAGCTGCCATGCCACCACCAAGGCATTGATGCCACCCACTGCCTGAATCGTGGCCGCGCCGCCGAAGTCCTGGAAGCCCTGTCCCAGCCCAAAGCTGCCGCCCAGCTGGGCCAGCCATCCACCACCCCACACCCAGTGCGTCAGCACAGGAAACGTCACCGCCGCAGTCAAGGCCGAGGCAAGGCAGAGTGCGCCGAGGCGCCACCGGTCTGCCCCGGTGCTGAGCGGAATGATGGCGGCAATGGCGACGCCCAACATCTCCAGCAGAAGCACAAGGCCAGAGGAGAAGCTGCCGCTCGCGCCCGTGTGCGCCCCCCACGGCCCGGCACCCAGCACGCTCCACGAGACACCGCCCAGGTGTAGCACATGGGCCGCGCCGCCCGGCAGACCCGCGGCACTAAACCCCACCATGACAAAGACCAGTGCCGCAGTCGCTGCGGCGCACAAGGCACTCAGCATGGCATGGGCGCTGCTATGCGAGCGGCCCAGACCTGCATTCAACAACGCCAGGCCCGCCGGCACGAGCGGCACCAGCACCAGAACACACATCGCCAGCAAGGCTGCTGTGGCTGCCCCATCCATCATCACGCGCGCCGCTCCTCGTCTCGAGTACGCAAGGCCAGAGTCAGCCCGCTTGCCTGCAGTCCAAAGCCCGCCAGCAGAAAGACGCTGCGTGCCGCGCCACCGGGGAAGAGCACCAGCGCGCCCAGCAGGATCAGCCAACCACCTAGCAGAAGAAACATTCCAGCAAGACGCATCGTGCGGCCTCGTACCTTCCGCCGCCGACCCGCACGCTGCCAGGGTGGCAGCACACAGCGCAGCATCTAGGACTCCCTGCATCGGCAATTCGCAGTCGCTGCGGTGTGGATCAAGCTGAGCAGGGATAACTGAAACGTCATTCTAACTCATTGCACGCAAGCACACGCACTTAAGGCTCGGCTTTCGTGACCATCGTTGATACACTTAGGACATCCACAGCACCACTGACCTCTACCGGGAGTTCGACCATGAGCCGAACCACTGCGATCCTTGTGCTTGCACTGGCTGCCGCCCTCGAGGCGGGTGGCGATGCCCTGATGCGCAACGGACTCCATGCCCACTCGCAGGCCGCGCGCGTGGCCCTGTTTGCCGTCGCGGCCCTCGTGCTGTTTGGCTACGGCTGGACCGTGAACGCCCCGCCCTGGGACTTCGGCAAGCTGCTGGGACTCTACGTGGTCTTCTTCTTTGTGATCGCGCAGCTGCTCTCGTGGCTGGTCTTCAAGCAGCCGCCCAGCGGCATGGTGCTGCTGGGTGGCGCCTTCATCGTGGTCGGTGGCGTCATCATCTCCACCAGCACGCTGTAGCGGTTACAGTGCGGCGGCAATCGCCTGCGCGGTCTGCCGCACGGCCGCAATAATCTGCTGCTCGCGCTCGGGCGTCATACGACCGTCGGGTGTGGACAGGCTGACTGCACCCACCACGTGGCCCTCGGGCGTTGCCACCGGTACGCCGATGCACACGCCACCGGTAACCGCCTCGCCACGATCCACCGCATACCCCTGCTCGCGGATACGCTCAAACTCCTCATGCAGCAGGCGACGATCCGTGATGGTCTTCTCCGTCCGGCGAAACAGACCATACACCTCCAGGATCTCGTTCATCTGCTCCTCGGGCTGGTAGGCCGTAATCGCCTTGCCCAGCGAACTGCAGTGCGGCGGCAGCACCCGGCCAATGCGGTTGGCGTGCCGTATCTCCTGGAAGCTCTCAATCGAGTCCATGACGTGAATGCGGCTCTCAAACAGAAAGGCCAGGCTGGCCGTCTCGTCAAACCGCTGCGCCAGCGAGAGCAGATACGGTCGCGCCTTGCGGCGGAAGTGGTCTGCCTGCTCGCGCAGCTTGCCCAGCAGAATCTTGGGCGTCAACTGGTAGGCACCGTCGTCGCGCTGCGTCAGGCAGCCCTTCGCCTCCAGCGTCAACAGAATGCGAAACAGGGTCGACTCCGGCATCTCCGTCCGGTAGCTGATCTCTTTGAGCGTCAGTGCAGAGCTGGCGTCGCTGAAGCAGTCCAATACATCCAGGGCACGGGCGATGGCCCGCAAAAAGTACTGGTCGGTTCCCTTCTCCGCCGGATCATACTGCTTCGGACGTCGCTTGCGCGGCTTGGAAGCCGCCTTCGCCGTCGCTACTGTCTTGCGCTCCTTGCTCATCCGGCTTCTCTTCTCCGTTCCACCACCGTTGTGTCGCGTCCTGGAAATAATACAAGCCAGGTGTAAATTACCGCCACAGGATCTTGCAGGGAAGACGGTCAGCCGCCGAGCCTGCACCTCGGGCACAGAATTTTCAGCTGCTTGCATCGCATTGGTAGGTCCAATTATGGCCGTTCTGCAGCAACACGGCGCTACACTGGCATGTGCCGTGCGCTTGTGATTTCTAGAGACAATTTTTATTTTCACTTTTATACTTCTTTTGCCAGATTACCGGACTCGTCGCAGGCAGCATGAAGCGGCCAGGCCAACCGCACCACCTCGGAGCCACCTTTGCTGACCCGCATTCACATCCTGGCCGATGACCTGACCGGAGCCTGCGACGCCGCCGTCGCCTTTGCCGCGCGCGGGTATCGGACCACAGTTCCGTTGCACACCGACTCACCCTGGTCGGGCGACGACGCCGACGCCACGGCCCTCTCCACAGAGTCGCGGACGCTGCCCGAGGCGGAAGCGCAGCAGAGGGTCACGACAGCGATGAGCGCAGCTGCAGCCACGGCTGGCGCACTCCTGTTCAAGAAGATCGACTCCGTGCTGCGAGGCAACACCTTTGCCGAGATCGCTGCCGCAGTGCGTTGCCTGCCGGGCCACCTGGCCATCCTGGCACCGGCGCTACCAGCGCAGGGGCGCACCTGCGTGGGTGGTCGGCTGCACCTGCATGGCCAGGCCGTGGCCAAGCAAGCGCCGCTGGCGCAGCAGCTGGCACGGCATGGACTGGACTGTGCAGGCATTCCTGCCGACACCTCCGCAGCATCGCTGGCCACCATGCTGCGCGTGGCACCGCAGGTGCCAGTGCTGGTGTGCGATGCGCAGACCAACCAGCAGCTGCGCGCACTGGCAGACGCTGCTCTCTCGCTGCGGCGGCCCATCCTGTGGATAGGCGCGGCAGGGCTGGCACATGCGCTGGCCGAGACCCTGCCAACGGGCGGAGCGACGGCCATGCCCGCCGTGCAGCGCGGCGTGCGCGGCAAGACGATCTTTGTCCTCGGCAGCGACCACGCCGTCACCACGGCGCAGCTTCAGCACCTGCAGCAGACAGCTGCGCCCGGCGAGGCAAGCAGCATCCACACGCTTAACCCCGAGACGACCTCGCCCGAGCAACTGCGCCAGCGGATTCTGCCGGAGCTGCAGGCCGGTGCCGCTTGCCTCGTCGTCACCGGTGGAGCCACGGCCGCACTGCTGTGCCGGGCGTTCGCGGTTCGCCAGCTCACCCTGCAGCGGGAGTTCTGCCCTGGGGTGCCCATCGCCAGCGCCGAGGCTGAGGAGCTGGCGGGTCTGCCACTGCTTCTGAAGTCCGGCGGCTTTGGTGAGGCCGGACTGCTGCGTTCGATTGCCAACCGCTACGCACCCGCACCCGCCCTGGCTGCAGCAGGCGCTCGACTGCCGCGCATCGCTGTCACGCTGGGCGACCCCGCAGGCATCGGCGCGGAGGTTACGCTCAAGGCTCTTGCGGACCCCGCGCTGCGCCGCTCGGCAGAGTGGGTGCTGGTCGGCGATGGGGCAGCCCTGCGCGCTGCGGAGAGCGCCACCGGACTGAGCCTGGATGCCATGCAGCTGACGCTGTGTGACCAGCACATGCTCGCGTCCGACGAGCCGATTGCCTGGGGAGAGCTGCGGCCGGAGTACGGTCGCGCAGCGGCGCAGTACGTCTTCCATGCCACCCACCTGTGCCTGCACGGCGAGGCCGATGCCATGGTGACAGCTCCGCTGAACAAAGAGGCCGTGGTGCGCAGCGGTATGGCCTTCACCGGGCATACGGAGTACATTGCCGCGCTGTGTGGCGCGACCGACTCGCGCATGCTGCTGCATGGGACGCGGCTCAGCGTCATTCACGTCTCGACCCATGTAAGCCTGCGCCGCGCCTGCAGCCTGGAGACGCAACGCATCATCCGCACCATTGAGCTGGGTCACGCCGCCATGCAGTTGCTAGGCCACGCGCAGCCACGCATCGCCGTCTGCGGCCTGAATCCCCACGCCGGCGAACACGGGCTGTTTGGCAACGAAGAGGAGCAGCACATTGTGCCTGCCATCGCCCACTGCCGCCAGCAGGGCATCCTGTGCGAGGGCCCGTTCGCGGCAGATACCATCTTCCTGCGCGCTGTGCAGGGCTCGCATCACCTGGTGGTGGCGATGTACCACGACCAGGGCCATATTCCGATGAAGCTGCTGGACTTTGAGGCCACGGTCAACACGTCGCTGGGCATTCCCATTCTGCGCACCTCGGTGGACCACGGCACGGCCTTCGACATCGCCGGGCAGAACCTGGCCAGCGGCACCAACATGCAGGCCGCCATGCGCATGGCCATCACCATGGCCACAACCCGGCTGCGTCAAGCTGAAGAAGCGGCGGGTTGATACGATGCGCCTCCTCGACCTGATCGTCGTTCTGCTTTACCTGGCCGGCCTGCTGTACCTGGGGCTGCGCTTCGCACGCCGGCAAAAGACGACCGAGTCCTACTTCATTGCAGGGCGCGCCATTCCCGGCTGGGCCATGGGCCTCTCGCTGCTGGCTACAACCATCACCAGCGTCACCTTCATCGCGTACCCCGGTGCCGCCTACGCGTCAGACTGGTCTCTGCTGGTGCCGGGCTTCATGTTTGTGGCCGTGCTTGCGCTCATCGGGATGGTCATCGTTCCGTTTTACCGGCAGGCGGTGCACATGAGTGCCTACGAGTACTTTGGCCGGCGATTCGGCGCGACGGTGCGCCTCTACGCTTCCTTCGCCTTCGCGGTGGGGCACTTTGCCAAGATGGGCTTTGTCTTCTACCTGGTGGCGCTCACCCTGGCCAGCATGACGGGCTGGCCGCTGCCTGGCATCGTATTTGTTACTGCTTTGGTCACTATTTTCTACACCATGCTGGGCGGAGTAGAGGCCGTGGTGTGGAGCGACGTCGTGCAGGGCTTTGTGCTGTGGGTAGGCATCCTCGTCTCCATCGTCTTTCTGCTGCTGTTGCCCCGGCAGGGCCCCGCAGCCGTTCTGCACGATGCCTGGAGTCACCACAAGATGAGCCTGGGCAGCACGGCGCTGCGACTGGATCAACCCACGCTGGTTGTTCTGTTTCTGTATGGAGTCTTCTTCTACCTGCAACGCTACACGGCAGACCAAAGCGTGGTGCAGCGCTTCCTGATAGCGCGCTCGGATCGCAGTGCGCTGCGAGGCATTGCACTTGGCGCGGCGCTCTGCATCCCGGTGTGGACAGCCTTCATGCTGATCGGCAGCCTGCTGTGGAGCTTCTATCGGCTGACCGGGGAGCGGCTGCCAGCCAGTATCACCAAGGCAGATCAGGTCTTTCCGCACTTTCTGGTGACGCATATTCCGCCCGGCCTCTCCGGATTATTTCTGGCAGCGCTGCTGGGCGCCGCCATGGCCATGCTGGCCTCCGACATGAACTGCCTCGCTGTGATTGGCGTCGAGGACTTCTACCGGCTGCTGCGGCCGCGCGCGACAGATCGCCAGGCGCTGCGGCTGGGACGCCTGATCGTGATCCTCAGCGGTCTGGCGGCAGCGGCGCTGGCGTTGTGCTTTGCGCACGGCAGCGGCGGCGCGCTTGCTCTGTACTACACCACCACAGCCGTGGTGGCTGGCGGCCTGGCAGGACTCTTTCTGCTGGCGTTTCTTGATCCGCGTGCCAACCGCGCCGGTGCCCTGGCCGGCATCGCAGTAGCGCTGCTGTTCACGCTGTATGCCACGCTCACGCTCAACGGCAAGCTGCTCAACCTGGGCCGCTACAACTTTCCCTGGCACGAGTACATGATCGGCGTCGTCGGCAATATGTTGCTGTTGCCGGTCGGCATGTTGGTCAGTCGTCTGTTTCCTTCCTCCGCGGCCGTAAGCCCGGAGCTGACCTACTGGGGCTGGCGGCGCAGTGCTGCGGCCGCCTCCCACCCTGCTACTACACCATCCACCCCTGATCTTGAGGAGACTGCATGAACTGCTTACGTCGCGCAATTGAGAAGAACAACGGCAGACCACTGCTGGGCGCTGCGCTGTACTTTTACGATCCCATCTTTCTGGAGATCGCCGGTCACATGGGCTTTGATGCCGTATGGATCGAGATGGAGCACGTGCCCATCTCGTTTGCCCAGGCTGCCGACCTGTGCCGCATGGCAGCAGGCTCCGGGATGTTGACCATGATCCGCATCCCTGACACGCGCCGCGAGAGCGTGTTGAAGGCCGCCGAGTGCGGGCCCGACATTATCGACATCCCCATGGCAGACTCGCCCCAGCAGCTCGACGAGCTGGTGCGCTACTCACGCTTTGCCCCTGTCGGCAGCCGTGGCATCTTCGGCGTCTCCCGAGCCGTGAAGTATGGCCTGGGCGAAGACCTGCCGGCCGAGCAGCAGAGGGTCAATCAGCACCTGAGCCTGCTGGCGCAGATTGAGACCTCCACCGCGCTGGATCGCATTGAGCAGATTGCTGCCGTGCCCGAGATTGACATCTTCATCGGCCCGGCAGACCTTGCGGCCAGCCTCGGCTACCCGGGCCAG
This sequence comes from Acidobacteriota bacterium, assembly GCA_028872955.1. Lineage (GTDB taxonomy): Bacteria > Acidobacteriota > Terriglobia > Terriglobales > Acidobacteriaceae > Edaphobacter. The sequence continues at coordinate 46,836 of JAGWNX010000003.1, read as the reverse complement.
ACGAGTCACCCTGCGGTGCTGCGCGCAGCCGAGCGCATCATCAGCACGGCGCGGCGCTTTGACAAGAAGATCGTCACCGCCTGCGCTCCCAGTGACTTCTCTCACTGGACCCGCATGGGCGTGGATCTGCTCTTCTGCGCCAACGACATCTCCTGCCTGAAGCACGGCGCGCAGCATGCGCTGGCCGCGGCGCAGCAAGCCATCCAGGCTACGGCTGCAGATCGGGCACAGTAGCGATGCGACCCATCACGCTGCAACAGCCACGGCATCTCGTCTTCGGCTCGGGCGCCATCGCCGAGGCCACCAGCTGGCTGCGTCAGCAGGGCTATGCGCGCGTCCATCTCGTCACCTCACCCTCGCAGCGGCAGTTGGCGGCAAACCTCGCAGCCAGCCTGAGCCCCAGTGCCGTCACGCTAGACGCAAGCCTGCACGGCGAGCCGACCCTGGCTGATCTGGCGCGTGCGCTGGACCATGCGCGGGCCGCTGCGCCCGACGCCATCGTCGGCCTGGGCGGCGGCAGCCCGCTGGATACGGCCAAGCTGGTGGCGGCGCTGCTTCGCAACCAGCAGCAGATTCAGGACATCCTGGGCATTGGACTGCTTGCCCGGCGCGACGTGCCGCTCGTCTGCATTCCCACCACGGCGGGCACCGGCTCGGAGGTCTCGCCCAACGCTGTGCTGATGGATGAAGCCGTGCACCTGAAGAAGGCCGTCATCAGCCCGCACCTGGTGCCGGATGCAGCGTTTATCGATCCCATCCTGACGCACTCCGTGCCACCCAACATCACCGCGGTCACCGGCCTGGATGCGCTGACCCACTGCATTGAGGCGTACACCAACCGCCACGCGCACCCGCTGGTTGACGTCTATGCGTTGCCGGGCATCCGGCTCATCGCAACCTCGCTGCTGCGCGCCGTGCAGCAGCCGGAGCACACCGAGGCCCGCGAGTGCGTGGCGCTGGGCAGCCTGTACGGTGGCCTGTGCCTGGGCCCCGTCAACACCGCAGCGGTGCATGCCCTCGCGTATCCGCTGGCCGGCGAGTTCCACATGGCACACGGGCTCTCCAACGCTCTGCTGCTGCCCGCCGTCTTCGCCTTCAACGCCCAGGCAACGCCAGAGCGACACGCTGCCGTAAGCCTGGCCATGGGCCTGCCCGCTGCGGCCAACGCCCTGCAGACGGCGCTGGCTGGCGCGCAGCATCTGCAGCGACTGGCAGAGCGCTGTGGCATCGTCATGGACCTGGCCGCGCATGACGTGCCGCGCACCGCAATCCCACGCATGGCGGCCACGGCCCTTACCGTAACGCGACTGCTGCGCAACAACCCGCGCAGCATCTCGCAGCCAGAGGCCGAGGCGATCTACACGGCCTGCTTCCGCTAGCTGCCTGCAGTCCCCCCGCTCCGGCGGCGGGCGCCGCAGGCTGTGCAACTCCATGCAGTTGCGTTACCCTAGGGGATCAGTGACCAGCAGCAAGACACCCAGGCAACGCCAGGCAACGCTTCCTTCGCGCGAGCGGCTTATTTGCAGCGCAGAACAGTTATTTGCGGAGCGCGGCTTCAACGGCGTCTCGGTACGCGACATCACCAACGCGGCCAAGGTGAACTCTGCCCTGCTGGGCTACTACTTCGGCAGCAAGGAAGGTCTGCTGGCCGAGGTCTACACCCGCCACTGCGAACCGCTGAAGCAGGAGCGGCTGCGACTACTCCACGAGTTCAGGGCCCGCGACGGCAAGCTCACTCTCGAAGATGTGCTGGAGGCGTTTCTTCGTCCCTCGCTGGCGGCCTCGCACCAGGCCCACGACGGCCGCAGCTTCTCAAGGCTCCGCGCCATCCTCTCGGTAGAGAACTCGTCGCTGCTGGAGAAGCTTGTGGCGCAGAACTTCGACGAGGCCAGTAGCCACTTTGTGGATGAGCTGAGCCAGTGCCTGCCCCATCTCTCCCGCGAGGATGTGCTGTGGCGATTCCACTTTCTGCTCGGCACCATCTACTACACGGCAACCGGGCCGCACCGCATCCGCACCCTCTCCGAGGGACGCTGCGACCCCTCTGATCCGGAGGCGACCACCGCCGAGCTGGTGCCGTTTCTGGCGGCAGGGTTCCGCGCACCCGCCACGCGACCGGCTGCTGCCGCCGCACCCCGCCGCCGCAGCGCCGCCACCCGCCGCCCATAATCCCCGGCAGCGCCAACGCTGACATTGACTTTGCTGCGCCCGCGGTTTATACATCTGTGTAAACAGCGGCGGGCGAAACGACACCGGTCCGCAAGGAGCACCCCCCTGATGCGACCCGGCGTTCGCTGCATGCTGATGCGTGGCGGCACCTCCAAAGGCGCCTACTTTCTGGCCGACGAGCTGCCCGCTGGCGCTGCCGAGCGCGACGACCTGTTGTTGCGCATCCTGGGCTCGCCCGATGCGCGCCAGATTGATGGCATCGGCGGAGCGCACCCGCTGACCAGCAAAGCAGCCATCGTCAGCCGCTCGCAGTCGCCTGGAATCGATCTCGACTTTCTGTTCGCGCAGGTCAACGTAACGGAGCCGCTGGTGGATACCACGCCAAACTGCGGCAACATCCTGGCCGGGGTCGGCCCGTTTGCCCTGGAGCGCGGCCTGCTGGCTGCCCACCATCCGCAGACGCGCATCCGCGTGCGCACCCTGAACACCGGCACCGTGGCTGAGCTGGTGGTGCAGACGCCGCAGGGCGTGGTCTGCTACGAGGGCGACACGGCCATCGACGGCGTGCCCGGCACGGCGGCAGCCATCCCCATCAACTTTCTGGAGACGGCTGGCTCGGTCTGCGGCTCGCTCTTCCCCTCCGGCGCCAGAACCGATGCGATCGATGGCGTCTCCGTCACCTGCATCGACAACGGCATGCCGGTGGTGCTGCTGCGTGCGCAGGACTTTGGCCTGACCGGGCGCGAGAGCTGCGCCGAGATTGAGGCATCTGCCGAAGCGCTGCGGCGCATCGAGTCGATCCGCCTGCAGGCCGGTCGCCGCATGAACCTGGGCGAGGTGGCCGATGCCGTGGTGCCGAAGATGTCGCTACTGGCACCACCGGCACAGGGCGGCTGCATCGCCACGCGAACGCTGATTCCGCGCAAGTGCCACGCCTCCATCGGCGTCTTCGGCGCGGTCAGTGTGGCGACCGCATGTGTGCTGCCCGGCACCGTGGCGTATGCGCTGGCAAGCCCACCCGAGGGCCCGATCAAACTGATGGAGGTGGAGCACCCTGCCGGGTTCTTCCAGGTGCGGCTGGAGATGGGCGGCACCAGGGAGGACCCCACCGTGGAGCGCAGCGGCCTGGTGCGCACCGCACGCGCCCTGTTCGATGGCATCGCGTATCCGCGTAGCAGCGCAACTCTGCCGGGAGCCTGCTGATGCGTCTGCTGCCGGAGTTTGGTGTTTGTGACTGCCATAGTCACGTATTTGGCCCGTATGATCGCTTCCCGCTGGCGGTCAATCGCACCTATGATCCGCCCGAGGCACCCCTAGCCGCGCTCCAGGCCGTGTGGACGCAACTGGGCATCGACCGGGCCGTGCTGGTGCAGGGCAGCGCCCACGGCAGCGATCACCGTGCGCTCTTGGCAGCCCTGGCGCAGTCGCCGCAGACACGACGTGGTGTCGCCGTGCTGGAGGCAGGGGTTGCGGAGGAGGAACTGCTCACGCTGCATCGGGCGGGTGTGCGGGCTGTCCGCTTCAACTGGGTTCCGCACCTGCTCCGGAAAGATTCGCGCGACGAGGCGCAGCGCCTGGCAGATGCCGCTGCACTGTTGCGCCGCGTGCAGCCGCTGGGCTGGCATGCCGAGTTGCACCTTGACCTGCTAGAGATCGACCTGCTGGATCGCCTGGACGTGCCCGGAGGAATGGATGTGGTGGTGGATCACATGGCACGGCTCGACGCATCGCATGCCGTACACGCACAGGTGGAGAGACTCCTACGGTGCCTGGAGACGCCCCACCGATGGACCAAGCTGAGCGGCGCAGACCGGATCAGCAGCCGCAGCCAGAGCGGCCTGCGCGCCGCGCTGCAGCCACTGCGCACACTGCTGGGCACCGCCGCAGCGCACTGCGTGTGGGGGCTGGACTGGCCACACGTCAACCAGCAGCAGCGTCCTGAAGACCTGGCCCTGGCCGAGTTGTTGCTGGAGGCTGCCGACGGCGATGCCGCGAGGCTGCGGCAGGTGCTGGTCGCCAACCCCGCACATCTGTACGGCTTCCCCCAATCGGGCCACTACCCCACACACATTTAAAGGAGAGACGATCAACATGGAAGCGCATCAACCCAGAACCGGACTGGTGGTGGGAGCACACTCGGCAGACTTCATCTGGCGTGCGGGCGGTGCCGTAGCCTTGTACGCCAAGCGCGGGTGGCAGGTCACCGTCGTCTGCCTTACCTACGGCGAGAAGGGCGAGAGTCAGAAGCTGTGGAAGGACCCAACGATGACGCTGGAGCGTGTGAAGCAGCTTCGCCGCGCCGAGGCGGAGCGCGCCGGTGCCATCCTCGGCGTGCACAACATGGTCTTCTTTGATCTGGGTGACTACCCCATGCGCACCACGGTGGAGTCGCTTGAGCGACTCGCCGACCTGTACCAGACGCTGCGACCGGAGTGGGTGCTGACCCACTCGCAGGAGGACCCCTACAACTTCGATCACCCTGAGGCGACACGCTTTGCGCAGGAGGCGCGCGTCGTGGCGCAAGCCCACGGCCGACGCGGGGCCGCAGCTGCGATTGGCGCACCGCCGGTCTTCCTGTTTGAGCCGCACCAGCCGGAGCAGTGCAACTGGAAGCCGCAACTTATCCTTGACATTACCGAGGTGTGGGAGACCAAGCGCAGAGCCTTTGAAAGCATGGACGCGCAAGAGCACCTGTGGGAGTACTACACCCGCGTCGCACTGCAACGTGGCCAGCAGGGCGCGCGCAACTCTGACCGCGCGATGAAATATGGCGAGGCGTACCAGCGCGTCTTTCCGCTGGTAACGGAGGAGCTGCGATGAACGCCTCTGCGTACAAGATGGGAACTGTCGTCCGCACCATTCCACGCGCCACGCCGGAGCAGCTGCAGGAGCTGGCTGCCGCTGGCGTGGCCACCGTGCACGAGGCCATGGGCCGCACCGGGCTGATGCAGCCCTACCTGCGCCCCGTCTATCGTGGCGCGCGCGTTGCCGGCAACGCTATCACCGTGCTGGCGCATCCTGGCGACAACTGGATGATCCACGTTGCGGTGGAGCTGTGCCAGCCCGGTGACGTGCTGGTGGTCGCCGTCTCGGCAGAGAATCACGACGGCATGTTCGGTGAGCTGCTGGCCACCTCGCTGCGCTCACGCGGCGTCGCAGGCCTGGTGATTGATGCTGGCGTGCGCGATGTCGCCGAGCTGACCGCGATGCAGTTCCCGGCATGGTCGCGCTGCATCTCCGCCAAGGGCACCATCAAGGCAACACTCGGCATGGTCAATACGCCCGTGGTGTGCGCCGGAGCGCTGGTGTGCGGCGGGGATGTGGTTGTCGCCGATGACGACGGCGTGGCGATTGTGCCGCACCGAAGTGTAGAGCCGTGCCTGCAGGCCGTACGTCGGCGACTAGCCCGCGAAGAAGGGAAACGCGCCCGCCTGGCAGCAGGCGAGCTTGGCATGGATATTGAGGAGATGCGCCCAACGCTTGCGGCCCTGGGCCTTCGCTACTACGACACCCTCGACGAGGTCGAACCCTGATGAGCCCTGACGCAACCAGCAACCGGCAACCCGGCTTTGGCGATGTCGCCCACCTTGGCCACATTGAGCTGCTGACGCCGCACTTCGAGGAGAGCCTCACCTTCTTCCTGAACGTGATCGGCCTGCACGCGTCAGGCCGGAGCGGAGACTCGGTCTACCTGCGTGCCTGGGCAGACTACGAGCGCTTCACGCTGCAGCTCACCCGCTCACACACCTCCGGCCTGGGGCACGTAGCCTTTCGCGTGCGCAGCGCCAGCGTCCTGCAACAGATGGTGGCAAACCTTCATGCCCATCAGGTGGCCGGCGAGTGGCGACCGGCAGAGCTGGGGCACGGACCAGCCTTCCGATTCTTCAGCCCCGACCGCCATGCCATCGAGCTTTACTACGAGACGGAGCGCTTCCACGGCACAGGCGAACTTGCCCCCGGCTACAAGAACATGCCGCAGCGCTACATCCCCAGCGGCATCGCGCCCAAGCGGCTGGACCACCTGAATCTGCTGGCCCAGGACATTCGCGCCTGCCGCCTCTTCTTCCGGGATCTGCTTGGCCTGCGCGTCACCGAGCAGATCGTCTTCGATGGCAACAACGAGATGGGCGCGTGGCTGGCGGCCACCAACAAGTCGTACGACATCGCCTTCACCCGCGACCACAGCAGCGCGCACGGCCGCTTCCACCACTTGACCTACATGATGGACAGCCGCGAAGACGTGTTGCGCGCTGCAGACATCCTGACCGAGCGCGGCATCGCCATTGAAACTGGCCCGCACAAGCACTCCATCGGCCAGACCTTCTTCCTTTACTTTTACGAGCCCGGCGGCAACCGCATCGAGATCGGCTCCGGCGGCTACCTCATCCTCGACCCCGACTGGCAGCCCGTCGTGTGGAGCCGCGAGGAGCGGCAGCGCGGGCAGGCCTGGGGGCTGGCGACCGTCTCCACCTTCCACACCTACGGCACTCCGCCAACGGAAGATTAGCCCCACAACAGGAGCCCGACAGATGGCATTTTTATTTGCAACCAGAACCGATACAGACACGACATCCACGCAGGCTGGCCTGTTGCTGCTCCGCGTTGGCGCGGGCCTGAGCCTGTGGTTGAAGCACGGCCTGGAGAAGCTCACCGGCTACGGAACCATGGTGCAGCACTTCCCGGACCCCATTCACATCGGCGCCCACGCCAGCCTGGCCTACGCGCTGCTCACGGATGGCCTGTGCTCTGTGCTCGTCATTCTAGGACTGTTCACGCGCCCAGCCTCTGCGCTGATCGTCCTCAATCTGCTCACGGCGTTCGTCTTCGTGCACCACGCAGCCTACTTTCGTGACGGCCACGTCGAGATGATCGCCGTGTACCTGGTGGCGTTTGCCGCACTGGCGCTTACCGGGCCGGGCACATACAGCCTGGACGCCCGGCGCACCCGCCGGACGCGCGGCTAGGTGCGCAGCTCGTCTAGTTGCGCAGCTCCAACGGAGCCGTCAACCGGATGTCCTCAGCACTCGCACCGATCTGCACCTCAAACACGCCGGGATCTGCCTGCCAGTCCTTGGTCTCTGGATTCCAGTAGGAGAGCGCTGCACGGTCCAGCTTGAAGTGCACCGTGCGCTCCTCGCCGGCCTTCAGCGCTACGCGTGCAAACCCCTTCAGCTCGCGCACCGGGCGGTCGATCTTGGCGTGGCCATCGTGCACATACAGCTGCACTACCTCGGCTCCGTCGCGCTGGCCGGTGTTCTTCACCTTCACACTCACTTCGACCGGTGCATTCGCCGTAGTTTTGCCTGGCGTCACAGCCAGATCACTGTAGGCAAACGTGGTGTAGCTCAAGCCATAGCCAAACGGAAACTGCGGCTTGACGTTGCGCGTCTCAAAGTAGCGATAGCCGACATAGATGCCCTCGGCGTAGTCGACCTTCAGGTTCTCGCCGGGGTAGTGTCCGTACGCGGGTGAGTCCTCAAAGCGCTTGGGGAACGAGACCGGCAGCTTGCCCGAGGGATTCGCGTCGCCAAACAGCACATCCGCCAGTCCGTGGCCAGCCTCTTCGCCGCCGTACCAAAGCTGCAGCAGCGCGGGCGTCTGGTCCAGCCAGCGCGACATGGTTACCGCGTCGCCGGTGTTCAACACCACCACCGTGTGCGGATTCGCCTTCTCCACTGCTTCGATCAGCTCGTCCTGGCCTGCGGGCAGATCCATCGTCTTTACGTCGAAGCCCTCGCCTTCCAGCTTCGGATAGCGTCCAACCACGACCACGGCCACATCCGCATGCGAGGCCACGTCCACCGCCTCCTGCAGCAGCTTCGCGCGCACCTCCGGTGTGTCCTGTGCGGGGTCTTCGCCTTCCATCCCCACACCTTGCGCGTACTGCACCTTCAGCATGTAACCGCGCTCGCGGATCCCGTCGAGCGGCGCCGCAGCAAAGCGTGGGCGGACCAGCGAACTGCCGCCACCACCCGTGCGCGCACGCGCAGCGTTTGGTCCAATGACGGCGATCGAATGCACCTTCGTCTCATCGATCGGCAGCAACGAGCCCTCGTTCTTCAGCAGCACAATGCCCTCGGTCACCGCGCGGCGCGCTACCGCTCGCTGCGCCGGCGTATCCACCACACCCGTGACAACGTGCGGGTGGTCGAAGAGGCCGCTCTTGAAGATGATGCGCAGAATCGCTGCGGCGTTCTCGTTCACCTGCGCCTCTGTAATGTGGCCCGCGTGCACCTCGGCCATCACCTTGGGCTCCGTCAGCCAGCCGCCGCTATTGCCTGCGGCAAACGAGTTCGGCCGCGCCAGCCACTGCTGCATCGGCGCACCCCCCGGCATCTCCAGATCAATACCCGCATTCACCGTCCCGGCTGTGGAGTAGGTGCTTGCCCAGTCGGAGATGACAAAGCCCTTGAAGCCCAGCTCCTTGCGCAGCAGGTCCTGCAGCACCGGCGCATTCTCCGCGCACTGCACACCGTTCACCTTGTTGTAGGCAGACATGACATTCCACACATCGGCCTGCTGCACAGCGGCTTTGAAGGCCGGCAGATAGATCTCATGCAGCGCACGGGCTGAGATGGACTCGTCGATGCGATGGCGCTCAAACTCCTGGTTGTTGGCAATAAAGTGCTTCACCGAAGGGATCACGCCCTCGCCCTGGACGCCCTGGATATACGCCACTCCCATCTGGCCAGAGAGGTAGGGGTCTTCGCCGTAGCCCTCAAAGTTGCGTCCCCACAGCGGCACACGGTTGATGTTCACCGTCGGCCCCAGGATCATATCCCGCCCCAGCGCTTTGACCTCCTGCCCGATGGCCTGCCCTTCGTCACGCACCAGATCGGTATCCCATGTGGCCGCCATCAGCACGCCGGAGGGAAAGCTGGTTGCAAGCACTGGCGTCCTGTAGCCTGCCGCGCTGGTAATGGCCGAGCTGCCGTACCACGCGCGCACACCCATCGGCCCATCCGCCATCTTGATGGCAGGAATCCCCAACCGCTCCACCGGCGTCGACTCCATCCAGCCAGAGCCAGCCAGCATGCTCGCTTTCTCCTCCAGCGTCATGCGGCTCAGCACATCGCTCACCCGCTGCTCCACCGGCAGGCTGGGGTTCTTATACGGTGCATCGGCCGGAACAGCAGACTGGGCAAACGCCGCTCCAAGAGCGGTCGCAGTAAAGACAAGCATCGTAGCAAGACGAGTCGGCATCCATGGCTCCTTGGTGTCTGGCTGGTCTTTAGTAAACCGCTTCAAACACCGGCAAAAACTCGCCGTCCATCATACATGGTTCCGTCGCCCGCACTCCGTGTGGCTTACAGCCGCCTCACTGCCACGCAACTACGTGATACTCCGCATCCCCACGCTGCTCTACAGAACCTCGCTGCTGCGCCGCATTCCACCGTAGGGTAAGCGCACCGGTGCTTGTGTGCAGCACAAACGGAAGGCTGCCGCTGCCAAAGACGCGAACTGTCAGCGCCCTGCGCGCCGCATCGGCCGTGCTGTTGGTCGTCGCCGCCAGCGGCAGCACGCAGTCCGACTTGACGAAGACCGGGATGTTGCGCGTCTCTGCAGGAAGGTCAAGCGTCGTACCGCCTGCATGCGCAACGCCGGTCCACAGATCGTGCCAGGTGCCCGGCGGCAAGGTCAGGCTTCGCCCCGCCGGCTCCCCTGCAAACAGAGGCGCCACCAGCATGCGGTCTCCAACCATCCAGGCGTCATCCACCTTCGCCAGGGCTGGTACATCGGGCCAATCCAGCGGCACAGCGCGGAAGGGCGGCGTGCCGTCCTCTGCATAGCGTGCGAATGCCGCCTGAAGATACGGAATCAATTGCATGCGCCAGCCAAGAATCTCGCGGCATCGCTCCTCCAGCGACTCCCAGCCCGGCGCAAGCTTATTGGCATTGTTCTTCTGCCGGTTCAGCTGCTTCCAGGGCGGATTTGGAATGTACCAGCCGTTGACCATGGCGAGTGGTGCAAACACAACCGTCTGCAAGCGACGAATCAGGTCCTCTTCGCTCCGGGCATCGCGCACCTCCGGGCACCACAACAGCCCGCTGAAGCTGGCGTTCACGAGTGCCCGCACAAACTGGCGATGATCGTACAAATCGCTGTACAGCACAAACGGGTACGGCGCGGCCAGCGCTCCGCTGGATCGCACCAGCGAGTAGGTCGCCTGTCCGCGCTGCTCAAACTGCTGCAGCAACGCAGCCTGATAACGCAGACCAAACAGGCTATGCATCTGCTCGCCATCCACCCCCGAGCCGAACTGCGTCAGTTCCGGGAACGACCACCCGCCTGTGAAGTCGGAGTTGTCGCACTCATCCAGCTTGAAGCCCGACACCCCCTCGTCGATGAGCGCCTTGCCATGATAGTCGCCAAAGACACCGCGAGCGGCGGCACTCTCAAAGTCCGGCACCAGCCCACCCCACACCCCGGCATCTCCCGAGTGAGGCTGCATCGGCGCAAACAACGGTGACGATGGATGCACGAACGCATGCTCCCAAAGATTCACGTGATAGTTCTGTGCCGCCAGCCCGCGCAGAAATGTTCCTGGCTGCGGAAACCGCTCTTTGTGCCACGCATACGTGCAGGAGTACGCGTGCGTATGCCATCCCGCCTCCAGTCCGATCACGTCGCACGGTATCCGGCGCTCACGAAACTCCTCTGCCAGCGCGGCGATCTCGTGGTCATGCGCGTTGCTGGCGGCGCGATACCAGAAGCCCAGACCCCACTCTGGTGGCCGCACGCCACCACCAGAGAAGAGGTTGTACCGCTGTACGGCCTGCACCATGGCGGGACCTGCAAACAGGTAGACCTCCACGCCGCTGGCGCGCGGCACCTCCACCACAACACGCGAGCTGTCAGCATCACCCAGTGCGCCGACATACAACGGCACGACCCCGCCTGCGTCCTGATGTGTTGGCTGCACCGGCTTCGGCCTGGCGTCGCCACAGTAGAACGTTGCGTACCGTGCGGTGTCTACAAACACGCCATAGCCGCGGTTGCTTACATAGAACGGCACGGGCGCGTGCGAGTCGCCGCTGTCGTTTCCCGGGTCGGCGTTCACACGCAGCGTACGTTTGCGGCCGCGATGCGCCATGCCCTGAAATTGCAGGCCGAAGCCGTAGAGCTGTTCTTCCGCTGCGAGTGCGAGCGTGAGCACAGACCCACGCTGCGTTACCGCGCCCAGCGGCCCAGGCAGCGGAGGCGCGGCGACCTGCGGCATACGCTGCAACGCGTCCGCCGCCACAGGCTTCAGACGTGACGTGACAGGCGTAATCGCCTCGGGCGTACCCAGTGTTGCCTTCCAAATGCCCGGGGCTACTGCCGTCCACGGCAACGGACGGCAGTTCTCTGCGGTGCAGGCAATGCCTGCGGTTGCGTCGCGTCCGGCAGCAAGCGTTAGCACAGCGCCCGTCAACACACGCTTCCCAAACTGCCGTCGATTCCACTTGCTGCTCATCGGCACGTGCCCTGCCCTCCCCAGCGTTCCAGATGTCTGTTGCTACTTCGCCGTCCGGTAGATCTCCGCACCGGCCATCAGGTAGGCACCCACCCCATACACGTAGCTTGAGGTCTCGCTGAACGCGCCGGGCGCGGCACCAACGGGCTGAATACAACCCAGACGGCCATCGGCATAGACGTGCGTCAGCATCCCTGCCCAGGCGTGCTCCACCACGGGCCAGTAGGTCTTGCGATCCAGAATCTTCTCGTTGACGCCGTAAGCAAGCGCATACGTGATAAAGGCACTGCCTGAGATCTCAGGCAACGGATAGCCCGCAGGATCCAGCAGCCCCGGCCGCCACAAGCCGTCCTTGCCTTGCACCTCGATCACCTCCGCCGCCATTGCCTGCAGCAGTGCGACGTACTTGGGCCGCAGTGGCGAATCCGCAGGCAGCGCCTGCAACACGCGCACAATACCGCCCATCACCCAGCCATTGCCGCGCGACCAGAAGATCTTTTCTCCGTTCTTCTCGCGCTTGTCCAGAAAGGAGGCGTCGCGGGCATACAAATGCTTCGTGTGGTCGTAGAGAAGCTTGCTGGAGATCTCCCACTGCCGGTCCATGAAGTCGAGATACCTGGCATCGCCTGTTGCGCGGGCTACATCCGCAAACACCGGCGGCGCCATAAATAACGCGTCGCACCACCACCACAGCGGCCTGTCCCGGCCATCCCCCGCTGCAATCTCGGCATCCAGTCGCGCGCGTATCGGGTCGAGCATTTTGCGGTCATGTTGCAGGGCATACTGCTCCAGGTACATCTGGCCAACTGCCAGATCGTCCGCATGTTCCACACGCGGGCCCGGCGACCAGTGCAACGCTTCGCCAACGTCATACATCGCCTTCCTGTACCTCGCACCGCCTGCCCCATCAGGCACGGCCATGTATCCGGCGTAGAGCGCGGCAAAGGTCCAGTCATACTGGGTCTCCGCAGGCAGCCGCGCAAGCTGCCAGTCTGCAACCAGCGTTATCGCGCGGGCAAGATGCCTGCGGTCAAGCTTTGGCGAAAGATCACGCGCCAGCGGACCCGGCACATCCAGCGAGTCTCCCGGCGGTGCCGGCTTGATGTGCTGCTCCTGTGCGGAGGCTTGCCATGCAAGCACCATGCAGGCTGCAACTACCGCGGCAACACCGTGCAGCACCGCGCGCGCATTGGAACGGACCAGGCTCAATCTCTTCATGCGTACTCCTGTGATCAAAAAAAACAGTAGTTGAAGCGTAGCAAACGGCATCTCACATCTTCATCACTCGGCCTCGCACCTCGCCATTTTGCCACCTCGCAAAGAGACGCTCCCGGCAGCCACTGTATCGTGCCGCCGGGAGCGAGGTTCAGAAGGTGAATCGTGCACCAACCTGCAGCAACCGTTGTGTCGCTGCCGAGGTTATCCACCCGAACTGCAGAGAGGAGTACGTTCCGTTGGGAGCATTCAGGCTCACCATGTTGAAGACGTTGGTCGCCTCGCCGCGCAGTTGGATCGCCATGCCACGCTCCAACGGAAACTCGCGGAAGAGACCGAGGTCCACGTTGCGATATCCGGGAGCCTGCAGGGAGTCTCGCGGCGTGTTGCCATCTGCACCGCCGGGTCCGATGCCCAGCCCCGGGCCGTTGGGGGTAAATGCATTTTTGTTGAACCATGCAAACCGGCTGACGGAGCGCGCACGATGTGGATCGAGCAGCGGACTGACACCCGCCACCATATTCGGCCGGTCGTTGCCGTACGAGTCGGCGTTTCTATCCGAACCGGTGACCACAGTAAACGGCGTGCCACTGTTGAAGGTAAGAATGGGCGAGATCGTCCAGCCGTTCACCACCTGCTTCATCAGAAAGTTGTTGCCCTTGTAGTAGTCAAGCTTCCAGATGGCGGAGATCGTTGAGGTATGACGGCGGTCCGCATCCATTGGCCCACGCTCCTCCCAGAGTGCGTAGAAGTCCTGCGCCGAAGCTTGTCCTACCGCCGACTCGTTGACGCTCTGCAGCGCGTGACCCAGCACGTAGAAGCCGCTGACCATCAGGTTGTGCGTCAGCGGACGCGATGCCGAGATCTGCAGTGAGTGGTAGGAAGCCGTCTGGTTCGACTCACCATAGGTGACCTGACCAAGCGCTCCGCCATCGCGGTAAGGCCGGCGGGCGCTGATGCTGGTGGCGGACGTCGTTGCACCGGTTGCCCACTGCGGCGCGTTGATGTCAACCATGTACGGCAGGTCGTGCGAGAGCGTGCTGACGTAGGCAACCGTCATGCTGATGTTCTTCGGCAGCTCGCGCTGAATGGCTGCATTCAGCTGGTACGAGTATGGCCACTGGTAATCCTTTGAGATCGTCTCGACGGCTGCATTGCTCAGAAAGCGCGGGCTCGACGGATTGAAGGTGTACGGGAACGGATCGCCGTTCGGGAACGATGCCGGGCAACCATACACATTCGTAAACGACGCAATGCAGTTGAAGGTCTGGCGCACGGCAAAGGGCTGCGCATTCGAAGGCTGATTCCATTCATTCGCACTTACTGATCCGTAGAAGACGCCCGCACCGGCTCGAATCGCGGTCTTACCGTCGCCAAACGGATCCCACGCCATGCCGAGACGCGGCGAGATGTGGTGATACCGGTTCGGCGCAAGGCCACGCGGAATCCCTGCATCGCCCGGGAATTGCAATCCCAGCGGAGCAGTGGGAACCTTGGTGGATTGCGCACCGGGCACAAACGTCACGGTCAGGTCCTGCGACTCCACGGGGGACGTCTGCACATCCCAGCGCAGGCCAAGGTTCAGCGTCAGACGCGGCATCACACGGTAGTTATCCTGCAGAAACAGAGCCCAGTACCAGTTGCTCAGAAAGCCCTTGTACGGTGTGTCCTGCTCCATCGTGTTCACCTGGCCGGAGATGAAGTCGGCCAGCGCGTTGCCAGTGGTTGTCGGGGCCGAGGTGTTGAAGGAAAAGTTACCGAAGTTGAGCAGATTGCCCAGCAACATATCTTTCTCCAGCGAGAGCTCGCCGCCAAAATCAATCTGGTGCTTGCCCTTCGACGTGGAGACCAGGTCGCGTACGGAGTAGAAGTCTGTATCGCTGACCGGGCCGGCAAACGCACCGCCCGCGCTGAAGTAGCCCGAGACGGAGATCTGCGGCAGCGACTTGGGCCCCTGCGTGGTGAAACTGGAACCCAGGTCATCCACGCCGACTGCAGGCAGGTTCACACGACCACCCGCCACCCGCGTAAAGGTAAGCCACGTCTGGTTCGCTGTGTTTGCGCTCACCGTATGCACGTCGCTGACGTTGAGGTTGTACTGGCGCGAGAGCGACTGGTTGATGGAGTACGGAATGTTGCCGTTGCCATAGGCGTTCTGCGTGGACTTGAGGTAGAAGAAGCTCACCGCAACGTGGTCCTTCGCGGTCAGGTTGCCATCGTACTTGCCCAGGTACTCGTCCTGGGTCGTCGGCCCCGTAAAGTAGCCCGCGTAGCCGTTGGTTGCTGTATTTGTCGGCAGCGGGATGTACTTGCTCATAAGCGTGGCAGCCGTCTTATCCAGCAGCGAGGCCGGAATGCAGTTCGGCGTCGGCGTTCCGCAGTTGGGTGAGCTGTTGGTGCCTACCACCTGCGTCTTCGTGCCCGGGTAGTAAACCGGCGTCGTGACTGCGGTGAAGTCGCCCAGCCGCTGCGCCGCTGAGGGCAGAATGCCGCCGCTGAGGGCTTGCCCTACCACCTGGCGAAGCCCGCCATAGCTGAAGAAGAAGAATGCTTTGTCGTGCTGAATCGGGCCTCCGAGCGCGCCGCCAAACATGTTGCGCCGATAGTGCTGCGCCGTCGTCTGCCCCCACGGAATCGCATTGAGCGCCGTGTTCCGGTTGAACTCAAACAGCGACCCATGGAACTGGTTGGTGCCGGACTTGGTCACCGCCGTGACCACCGCGCCCGACATGCGTCCGTACTGCGCCGCAAAGTTGCTCGTCTCCACACGGAACTCCTGCAACGCATCGGGATTGGGCAGCGGATTGCCATAGTTGCGCAGCCCTGTCATGTTGATGCCGCCATCAAGGTAGTAGCTCACCGTGGGCACACCACCGTCGATACCACCGTTCACCTGCACCTGGGTCGAGGGCACGCCAAGCTGAAAGTTGGGTGTGCCGTTCGCGTTGCTCTGCGCGCTGGAGCTGTTCGCCATCACGCCCGGCGTCAGCGACAGCTCCGCATAGACGTTGCGGTTGACCAGCGGCAGCGAGTTGATCTCGCTGGGCGAAACCGTGCGTCCCAGCTCCGCAGTCGAGGTCTCTACCAGCGGAGGCGCGGTCGATACCTCGATCGTCTGGTTCTCGGCACCAACGGCCAGCGTCACCCCCAGAGTAATGTTCTGGTCCACGGCAACCACCACGTTCTGCTGCACGTACTTCTTGAAGCCCGCAGCGCTCACCTCAACCGTGTAGTTCCCCACCGGCAGGTACTGAATCAGGAAGCTCGCATCGCTACTTACCGTGGTGGTGCGCGTAAAGCCGGTGTCGGTGTTCGTCGCTTTCACCTTAGCGGTGTTGACCAACGCACCCTGCTCATCCTTCACCGTGCCGCCGATGCTGCCTGTAATCCTCTGGCCGGATGCCGTGAGTGTGGTGCCAAACAATGCCATCAGCGCTGCCAACAAGTACAGGCTGGTGGACCTGAGAAAGTAGGGATGTTTCATGTTGCCTCCAAGAGAAATCATTCAAGCGTGGCCTGACTGTTGCGTCGATCCTGCTTTGCCGGCCCCTGGCGGAGCGACCATGCTCCGTCCAGCGGCCGTTCGTGATCGACAGAGCGTCAACTTTCGCGCCGCAAAACATCCTGGGCATCGCAAACGGCTCACTCAAGTCAATTCGCAGTGCCGCCCACAGTGGTGCCCACCTGCCTGTGGCAGGTTAAGAGCAGTTCTTTACCTGCCTGACGGCATCGGCACCTGACATCCAACTCATTGAAATAAAACGACTCGCAGTTGCTGTTACTCGTCGCCACGACTCCCCGGGCCGTCGCCTGCCCGCAGGACACTTTTGCAGGCGACTACCGTTACCAAACATGTCTAGAATGTCGTGCGAGAGACGATGCCAAAGCCCACCGAAGCCGAAACCGCCACCCAGCAGCCCGGCGAGGCGCCGGACCGTGATGCCTGCTGGGAGCTGACACAGCGCATCGCCGCCAGTGCGTCCCTGCGCCGCGCGACCCGGCTCCAGGAGCTGCTGCTGTTTCTTGCCGGCTCTGTTCTCAAGGACGGGCGCAGCCTGATTCGCGAGCATGAGATCGGCATGCGGGTCTTCGGCCGTCCGGAAGACTACGACACCAGCTTCGATAACATCGTCCGCACGAACGTCAGCGATCTGCGAAAGCGCATCCTTACCTACTTCCAGAGCGAAGGCGCGCACGAGCCCATTCTGCTGGAGATTCCTCGCGGCAGTTACCTGCCGGTCTACCAGTTCCGTCCTGCGGCACAGCCGGCGGACGTTGTGCAAGCCGGGCCTGTGGAGACGCTCCCGGTGCAGCCGGTGGAGCACGCCAACCCCTCCCGGCTGAACCTTGCCCTTACGGCGGCCGTGCTGATTCTGCTGCTGGCAACGGGCATGCTTGGGTTGCAACTGCATCGCCTTCGGACGGAGCTGCACCCCTGGAAGCAGCAGCCCGCGCTTGCTGACTTCTGGTCGCACTTCGTGGACGGCGACCGTCCCACCAACATCGTCCTCGGCGACTCGTCCTTCGCGCTGATTCAGGACCTTGGCGGCAAGTCCTTCGGGCTCGAAGACTACCTGGGCAAGACCTACCTCAGCCGCATTCAGGAGCCAGACCCCAGAATGCAAGCCGCCCTGCAGCGTATCTATGGCTGGGGTCTTGGCGGCCAGGGAGACTTCGCACTCGCAAGCCGGCTGCTGGCGCTTGCTCCCGGCAGCACAACCATGCACCTGTACTCCGCACGCAGCTACGACGCCAACCTGATAAAAGATGGCAACATCGTGCTGATCGGCAGCCGGTACACCAACCCCTGGGTGGAGTTGTTTGCCAACACCACGAACTTTACCTTCGTCCCCGATAACCCGATGGAGATCGTCAACCACTCCCCTGCACCGGGCGAGCAGGCTGTCTACACCTGGCCAGACGCCGTGGGCTACTGCATTGTCAGCTTTCTGCCCACGCCGGATAACACCGGCAACGCGCTGCTGATCCAGGGCACCAGCTCGGAAGCGACGCAGGCCGCAGGTGACTTTCTGCTCTCAGAGGAGCAGATGTCCATGCTGGAACAGCGCGCCGGAACGAAGCACCTGCCGTACTTTGAGCTGCTGCTCCGCACCTCGTGGGTGAAAGGCACGGCATACGACACCCGCGTGGTCGCCTTCCGGCCACATGGGCAAAGCACCCGCTAGCTGGCCAGTCGAGGGTTACTGCTGCTCGCCGACCGCCCACCGCACAGCCGACATGTCCATCGCACCGTAGCCCTGCTGCTTCGCTTCCCCGAAGAGACTGTCCGCAGCCGCACCCATCGTCAGCCGCACACCGTGCTCCAGTGCCGCCGACTGCGCGTAGCGAAGGTCTTTCTCCATCAGGCTCAAGGCAAAGTTCAGCGCTGGCTCGCGAGTCAGCATGCGCTCTGACATGCCGCGTGTGATGCCGCTGCCCGGCGCGCCAGCGTTCAGGAACTCGAGCGCGCGCTGGCGGTCCATGCCACTGGCATCGATCCAGGCCAGCGCCTCAGCAAACGAGGCCACCTGCACTCCACACAGAAAGTTGTTGATCAGCTTGAGCGCTCCGCCGCTGCCCAGCGGGCCCAGATGCAGAATCTCGCGGCTCATACTGGCCAGTACCGGACGCACCTGCTGCAGTACGGCTGCATCCCCACCCACCAGGAACTTCAACTCCCCGGCGTTGGCCTGCGGACGGCTGCCCGTCACCGGTGCCTCGAGCAGCGCAACCCCGCGCGCTGCCGCTGCGGCCGCAAGCTGCGCAATCCAACCTGGGCTGACCGTGCCACAGTCGATCGCGACGGCTCCGGCGCGCATGGCTGCCAGCGCCCCATCCTGCGTGCTTCCCTGCACGATGCCCTGCGCACTGCCCGCACCCAGCCACACACGCGCGCTCGCATCGTCATCCGCCAGCATCGAGAGCACCACATCTGCCTCTGCAGCCGCCTTCGCGGGCGACTCCGCGACAACCGCGCCCAGCGCGGCCAGCTCCGCCGCCCTGTGCGGCGTCCGGTTGTACACCGTCAGCGGAAAGCCCGCCTGCAATACATTCCTCGCCATGCCCGAGCCCATAACGCCCAGGCCTAAGATCGCAACTCGCATTCCACCCTCCACCTCGTTCCTGCTCTACTCCATTCCCTGCACTACGACCGGCTGCAACAGCGGACGAGCAACCGTGATGGGATTCCACAACGGCCTGCCCAAGCCGGCAAAGTGGATCGTCACCTCATCCTCTGCCTGCAGGCGCAGGCCTTCGCCAAACGACAACGCATCCGCGCCCATGAAGTGCACATGTACCTGGCCCGGCTGGCGATGGTTCTCAAACTTGAAGTGGTGGTGCTCCAGGTTCGCCAGCGAGTGACACATATTGGCCTCGCCAGTTCGGATCTGCCGCTGCCATATCTCTTTGCCCGCGCGCAGAATACGTACCTCGCCTGCAATGTCGTCAAAGGGTGCCTGCAGCACCAGCTCCGGCCCCAGCGCGCAGCTGCGCAGCTTGCTGCCGGCCAGGTTCAGATAGTTGCGCCGCTCAAAGACGTGGTCAGAGAACTCGTTGCCCTGGCACATGCCCAGCCGATGCGGCACGCCAGCCTCGTCGTTCACATACACCATGGCCACCTCTGCCTCCTCGCCACCGTCCTCCGCATAGCCCGGCACCAACAGCGCCTCGCCATGCGCGCGCAGCATGGCACCACAGCCCTTGTAGAACCACTCCGGCGCAACGCCGACTTCGCCTGCGGCCGGTCGGCCCTGTTGCTGTCCCCAGGCAAACATACGCATGCTGTCGGTCATGGCGGCCTCGGCGGCTGCCTGCGGAGCAGCGTGCATGGCTTGCCGCTCGCGCGCGCTGCCATAGTGCGTCAGGCCGGTTCCGCTCACCAGCACACGATGCGGATCCCCGGGCACGTCAATGGGCGGCAGCAGCCGCCACTCTGACCGGCCTGCATAGACTTCGTCATAGCGCAGACGCTCGCCGGTCAGCAGCTGTTCTATCCACGCCGTCAGCGCTCTGCCCTCGCGCAGCGCAGCCGCGGCCAGCTCCACTATGCTGGCAAAGCCACCCACCGTCAGCAGCTCTGGCTCACGCACCAGCATCACTCGACGCCCCTGCGGGCCAATCACCTGCACCAGTCGCATCGACATACTCCTCGGCTCCCCTCTACTCCACCACCGTAAACTGACGCAACGAGGCCTCGTTCACCGTCAGGCCAAGACCGGGCAGGGCATCGTCCAGATTGATGTGGCCCTGCTCCGGGATAGGTTCGCCGTCAAACAGATACCAGAACAGCTCGTTGCCCACTTCGACATCAACCTTCGGAAAGAACTCGGCGATTGGCGAGTTCAGGCTGGCCATCACCACGTGGTAGTTATGCATCTGGCCCGCATGCGGCACCACCGGCACCTGGAACGACTCTGCCAGCGCACTGATCTTGCGCGCCTGGCTGATGCCTCCAACCCGGTTGGTATCAAACTGTATGTAGTCCACCGCATTGCTCTCCAGCAGCTCACGGAAGCCGAAGATGGTGTACTCGTGCTCTCCACCGGCGATGGGTACACGGCCATACTGCTTCAGCTCGCGATACCCGCGTGTATCGTCGGGAATCACCGGCTCCTCCAGCCAGCGCAGGTTGAAGGGCTCCAGCAGCGGCAGCATGCGTTTGGCGTAGTCCAGCGTCCAGCCCATGTAGGCATCGGTCATCAGGTCAATGGAGTCGCCGATCACCTCACGCACATTGCGCACCAGCTCCACGTTCTTCTGCACGCCCGCCGCCCCATCCACAGGACCCCAGCCAAAGCGCAGCTTCATCATGGTGTAGCCCGCATCCTTGTAGCGCTGCGCCTCGGCTCGCAGCTCTGGGATCGGCATGGCGTACAAACGGCTGGCGTAGACCGGAATGCGCTCCTTGGTGCGCCCACCCAGCAGGCGAAAGACCGGCTGCCCGGCGTCCTTGCCCATCAGGTCCCACAGGGCAATGTCGACCGCAGAGATGGCGACCAGCGCCACGCCCTTGCGCCCAAAGGCCAGCGTGCGGCGATACATCTGCTGCCATAGAAACTCAACGTCCCACGGATCGGCCCCCAGCAGCAACGGCTTCAGATAGGTATCGATCAGTTGCTTGGTCACCAGGGGCGAGAGCGCCGCGTTGCCCAGCCCCACCAGCCCGTTGTCGGTATAGATCTCCACCAGCAACCAGTTGTGAAAGGCGAAGTTGCCCATCGAAGCCTCGCGAAACGCCACCAGGTCCATGGGGTTGGTGCAGAAGTGTGGCGGCAGCGGTACCGTCGCCCCTTCCCACTGCACAACACGCGTACGAATCTCAGTAATCCTCATGCCCTTCCCTCCATCGTGCGAAGTTCGATTCCATCCAGCGGCTGAATTCGACCGCCATACAAAGCAACCACCGCAAATCCAATCAGGTGAAACGTGCCCGCCATGCAGAAGATAAAGCCATACGAGATGCCGTGCCCCAGCAGTGCGCCGGCAACCAGGCTGAACAGTGCGCCGCCCATGGCGCCACCAAAGCCGATCATGCCAGCCACTGAGCCCACCACCGTGAGCGGAAAGATGTCCGCCGGCAAGGTCATCATCAGCCCTGACCACGCCTGCTGCGCAAAGAACGCGATGCTGAACAGGCCAATGGCCGCGCGCACCGGCGTGACGGAAACCAGCATCACCACCGGCATCAGCGCAGCACAGCAGCCCAGCGTCACCTTTCTCGCAACATCCAGCGAGGCGCCGCCGCGCAACAGCCGCGACGAACTCCACCCGCCTACTACGCTGCCCAGCCCCGAGGCCGCATACGGAATCCAGCCGTAGGCACTCACCTGCTTCACGTCAAAGCCACGGGCGTCATACAGATACTTCGGCAGCCAGAACAGCAGAAAGTACCACGCTGCATCACTCATGAACTTGGCAAATACAAGGCTCTGCACCTTGCGCTGACGCAGCAAGACCATCCAGGGAATGCGCAGAGCCAGCAGACGCGCGTCCAACGTGTTGCGCGTCACAGTCGGGCTGCCGGTGTCGTACGCCACCAACCACCACGCCACCCAGGCCAGCCCGCACAGCCCGGCGGCCACAAACACCGCTCGCCAGCCGCTGTGCAGCAGCAACCAGCCGATCATGGGTGGAGCCAGCAGCGACCCCACAGCCGTGCCACCGTTGATGAATCCCATCGCGGTGGAGCGCTCCGCCGGAGCCATCCACTCCGCGACCACACGCGTCGCCGCAGGAAACGCACCGCCCTCCCCCGCCCCCAGCAACAGCCGTGCCGTCAACAACAGCCAGAAGCCATTGGCCGCTCCGTGCAGCATGCAGGCCAGCGACCACCACACCATAATCAGCACAAAGCCGCGCCGCGTGCCCACCCGATCCAGCATGCGGCCACCAATCACGTAGAGCGACGCATAGGTCAGCAGAAAGGCCGTCTGCAGATAAGAGAACTGCTGCTCGCTGAGCGGAATGCTGTGCTGCATCGCATGAATCGCAACCGGCAGTGTCTGGCGGTCAAAGTAGCTGATGGCGATGGCGACCACTACAAGCACCACGAAGTACCATCTGCGATCCATGCGTCGTCTCCCCGCTACCACGAGACGGCGAAGAGTGAGACACTCTGCCGCGGCATGCTGGTGGTCAGCACCACCGCTCCGTTGGCAACCTCAGCCCACTCCGGTGCCTGCAGCAACTGCAGGCCCTGTGCGGCGTGCAGCGCATCCAGCTGCTGCGGCGACGGCTGCTGCGGCGACGGCTGCTGCGGCCCGCCCATCTGCTTCCACAACGTATACGCGTTGCTGTGTGTCTCGTCGATGCGGTACTGCTGCACCAGCACGCGACGGACACCCGTCGGCAAGCCGCGCAGCTGCAGGTGGACTTCACTCGGCGCAGCGGGCTCAGCGGAGTCGTGATAGTTCCACACCAGCACCGCGGCCCGGCGATCGCCATACGTGGCCAGCGCATCCACGTCTGCCGCGCTGCGCACGCCCTGGTGCACCAGCGTATCCAGCGGCACGCCCGCCGTGCTGGTGGTGGCAACTCGCTCACCGCCCATCATGCCCAGCATGCGAAACAGGTTGAGCACGGGCTTATCGATGCCGTTACTGGCCAGCGAGCGGAACCCCTCGAAGTAGTCCTTGCCCTCAAACTCAAACGACCAGCTCAGCATGGAGATCAGGTCCACGCCATGCCGGTCGCCCAGCTCCAGCAGTGCCTTGTACGCCGCCGCCGTGTACGCGGGATAGAGCGTACCGTTGCGATAGTTGTTCGCCGGGTTCACGCGCGAGGAGCAAGCCGCACAGCCCTCGGGGTCAGCCTCGCTCAAAATGATCGGCAACCGCTTGAACTCGGCGTAGGACGCGACCACGGCAAAGCCGCTGTCCGCATCTGCCAGCTCATGGGCGATGCCCATCGTCACATGACCATCCACAATCTTCGGCTGCCCTTTGGCATGAAACGAGATGAAGTCCAACGGAATCTTGCCGCCCGTGGCCATGCTCTTGTCGCTCTTCACATGGTCCAGAAAGCCACGCAGAAAGGCATTGGCGCGCTGGCCGGAGGGGCTGGTCGAGGCCGGCCCGCCTACCTTGGCCTCAGGCAGTGCCGCACGCACCCCGGCAACAGCGTAGTCATACAGCTTCCAGTACTCCTGCGGCGTCGCGTGCCAGTAGTCGATATCCGGCTCATTCCACACCTCGAAGTACCACTGCCGCACTGTCTCTCGACCGTAGCGCTCCACCAGGTGGTGCGTCACCACACGCACCAGCTCCTGCCACTTGGCGTAGTCCTTCGGCGGATTATTGGAGGCACCACTCACCGTGCTCTGCGGATAGTGCACCTGGTAGGTGTCACGTCCGGGCAACGTCGCGGCCAGATCCTTCGGCATAAAGCCGAGCTCAACCATTGGCCGCACACCAGCATCGCGGTAAGCGTCAAAGATGCCATCGAGCAGCGTGAAGTCGTAGACAGGCCGACCGCTGGCATCCTCGTGATAGACGTTCGTTGAGCTGAACTTCAGCTCCGCCGTGCCATCGCCCGAGGTCAGCAGATGATGGGCTCGAATCTGCACCGGCACCGGGGACAGATCGTGTAGCTCGCGCAACAGCTGCCGCCCGTGCGCCATGGTGGTGTAGTTCGCCTCGTCGTATCCAAACCACGCATACACCGGCCTGTACGCGCCGGTGCTGGTGCTCAGGTCCGCCGAAATCCGCACGGCAGGCTGCGCCGGGCCCTGGGCCATCGCGCTCCACGCCGTCATGGCACCTGCCAGGCACACGCCCCACATAAGCATCCGCGGATGGTTTGCAATCATGCTGTCCCTTTGCAACGTTGATGCAGCGACACAACCGGTACAGCACGTGCCCGGCCGAGTGCGAGCTGCTCTCGGCCGAGCCAGGTACGCAGGCGACTCCAAAGGTAGTACCTTTCGGCTGCGCCGGTCAACTGGCGTGTGACGCGTTGCCTGGTCTCCTCCGCGCCGGGGTGCCAACTGCCGACCTCCCACCCGGCCCTGTCCGCTTGCCTGCCGCATCCAGTTTGCTGCGCATCCAGCACCAGTGCCCCGCGCCTGCATGCTACACTGAGGCACGTTGCCCGGCTACCCCACGGTATCCTATGAAAAATCAGCGCGTTGGCAGAACGACACGAGACACCGGCCAGCCCAAACACGACGTGACCCACCTGCTGGTGTTGCACTTCCGGCAGATGCTCAGCGCTGGCATCCTCGCACCCGGCAGCAAGCTCCCCTCAGAGCGTGAACTCGCCGCACACTTCAAGGTGGCGCGCTCCTCGCTGCGTCAGGCGCTCAAGGTTCTGGAGATCATGGGCGTGCTTACGCAGAAGGTGGGCGACGGCAGCTATCTGCAGCGCGATGCCTCCTCTGTCCTGAGCGTGCCCATGGAGTTCCTCGTCTTGCTCGATCGCACCACGGTGGAGGAGTTGACCGAGCTGCGCCTGATTATTGAGCCCGCGCTGGCTGCGCGAGCCGCCGAGCGTGCCGGCACCGAGGACATCGAACAGCTGCGCCAGTCTGTGCTTGACCTGGAGAGCAGCGACGGCGACTACGTCCGCATGGTGGCGTCCGATCTCTCGTTCCATCGCGCCATCTTCGAGGCGTCGGGCAATCGCCTGACCGTGCGCCTGTTTCACACCATTCATCGCGCCATGCTCGATATGATCTCCGTCACCTCGCAGCTGGTGGATCTCGAACACACCCTGTCCTTCCACAAGCCGATCCTGCGAGCCATTGAACAGCGTGATGCCGCACAGGCAGCGCAGTTGATGACCGCGCACATTGAGGACGCAGGCAAGCTGATGATGCAGGGACTGGAGCTGGAGCGGGACCGCGCCCTGCGCGACCACCTGGCCGCATCGCCGCTCAGCCGCAAGGCCAGCACGCAATCGCGCCTGGGCAAGGCGCCGCAGCTCAAGCGCAAATCAACCTAGCCGAACGACCGCACACAAAAAAATACCGCCGTGCGCCACACTCCCCGGGTCAGGGGGAGCGGTACACACGGCGGTGGTCCTCTGCGTTGCGCCTACTCGGGCAGGGTCAGGTTGCCCTTCACCTGGAAGGTGCTCGCAACGGTTGGAGCGCTGGTGTTGGGCTGGCCACCGCCAACGGAGACGGTGTACGTCCCCTCGGCAACCATCGGCTCGCCAGCTTCTGACACCATGCTCAGATCACGCGGCTTCAGCTCAAAGTGCACCCGCTGAGACTGTCCCGGCTCCAGGTGCACACGACGGAAGCCGCGCAGCGCCCGCAGCGGCGCACCCGAAACTGCCGGGAAGTTGAGATAGAGTTGCGCCACCTCATCGCCAGCCAGCTTGCCCGTGTTGGTCACCGTCACGTCAAACGCAGCCACCTCGCCGGCGTTCACGATGGCCGACGCCGGAACCAGGTCGCTGTAGCTGAAGGTGGTGTAGCTCAGTCCATAGCCAAACGGATACAGCGGCTTGCCGTCGAAGTAGCGATAGGTGCGCCCCTTCATCGCGTAGCTCGCAAAGTCGGGCAGCTGCTCCACGCCGGTGTAGAACGTCACCGGCAGGCGACCCGCAGGGTTGTTGCGGCCTGAGAGCGTGTCGGCCACTGCCGTGCCGCCTTCCTCGCCCGCGTACCACGACTCCAGAATGGCGTTGGCATGCTGGCTGGCCCAGTTCACCGCCAGTGCGCTGCCGTTGGTCAGCACCAGCACCACCGGCTTGCCCGTTGCAGCCACCGCCTCCAGCAGGTCCTCTTCCGGCTTGGGCATATCCAGGCTGGTGCGGTCGCCGCCCTTGAAGCCCGGCTCACTCACCTGCATCTCTTCGCCCTCCAGTTCGCTGCTGATGCCGAGCACGGCCACCACGACATCCGCATTCTTCGCTGCGGCAATCGCCTCCGGCTGCGGGCGCAGGTCTACCTTGGACCACACCAGCGTCGCGGTGCGCGCACCGTTCTCTGGCGCGGTGTACTCCACATGCAGCTGCGCCGGCTTACCGGCCTCCAGATGCACGCGGCCCAGCTTCGCCTCCTTGGGGTCGCCGTCGTAGGCGGAGGTCACACTCTTGCCGTTCAGGCTGATGCGGAAGAAGCCATTCGCCCGCAGACCCAGGTTGTAGTCGCCCGTCTCCGGCGCTGTGAGCTGGCCATCCCAGCGGGTCACCACCGGATGGATGTCCTTCGTCTCGACCGGCAGAGAGCTGCTGGCCTGTACCGTCGGCTCCACCGCGCTGTACACCGGCTTCATCGCAGCCAGCGAGTTCATATTCGTCATGTCGAGCTTGGCGTAGCTCATGGTAATGCCGGGCTTGCCATCCACGCTCAGCGCCGATGCCGGCACCGGGTCCGCATCGTGGCTCAGGAACTGCGTGCCCGCCACATACTCAATCTGGGCGCCCGCAAACTCCTTCTGCATCCCTTCCAGAATGGAGACCGTGTGGGTAGGCGTGCCGTTGTAGTTGCCCAGCAGCACCTTGGTCTGCTTGGCCAGCGGCCCCACCACAGCGATCTTCAGTCCGCTGGTCTTCAGCGGCAGCACGCCGTCGTTCTTCAGCAGCACCATGGACTCGTCCGCAATCCTGCGTGCCAGCTCACGATGCGCCGCGCTGTTCAGCTCTGCCTCATCAATCCGGTTGTACGGCACCATCTCCTGCGGATCAAACATGCCGAGCTTCACCCGCGCCGTAAACAGCCGGACGAGCGCCGTGTCGATATCGCCCTCCTTCAGGTACCCCTCATGCACCGCATCCAGATACGGCTTGTAGTCGTGGTCATCCTTCACCTTGAAGGTAAAGTCGACGCACTCGTTGTCCATGCCGCGCTGCAGGCTGATGGCTGAGGCCTGCGCCTGTTCCGGCTTGAACTTGTGATTCTGGTAGATGTCGATCACTGCGCCACAGTCCGAGACGACATAGCCCTGGAAGCCCCACTTGCCGCGCAGCTGATCCTCCAGCAGAAAGTGGCTTGCGCAGGCTGGCTCGCCGTTGATGCTGTTGTACGCACACATCACCGAGTCGGCCTTGCCCTCGGTCACAGCCGCACGAAACGCCGGCAGATACGTATCCACCTCGTCATGCTTGCTGATCGTGACGTCCGCAGTGTGGCGCGTGGACTCCGGCCCGCTGTGCACGGCAAAGTGCTTCGGCGTCGAGATGGCGCGATAGTAGCGCGAGTCGTCGCCCTGCATGCCGGTCACAAACGCAACACCCATGCGACCCGTCAGGAAGGGGTCTTCGCCGTAGGTCTCCTGCCCGCGGCCCCAGCGCGGATCGCGGAAGATATTGATGTTCGGCGCCCAGAAGTCCAGGCCCTCGAAGATATCGCTATGCCCGGCACGCACGGCCTGCATATGCTTCACGCGGCCCTCAATGCCGATGGTGGTCGCCATGGTGTGGATCATCTCCGGGTCAAACGTCGCGCCCAGGCCGATCGGCTCCGGATACTCCGTGGTGCCGTCGCGCGCTACGCCGTGCAGACTCTCGCTCCACCAGTCGTAGGCAGGCACATTCAGCCGTGGAATGGCGCGGGCCTGATTCACCAGCTGGCTGGCCTTCTCCTCCAGCGTCATCCGCTTCACCAGGTCGGCCGCGCGCTGCTCCGCTGGCAGGCTGGTATCCAGGTAGGCCGGTCGCTGCGCAATCGCCAGGGCACTGCCACACAGCAGCGCAGCTGCCACATACATGCTTGCTCGTTTCATCATCTGCTCTCTCTCCGGTACTGCTTTCCTGCTGCACCGCCGCACGGTTCGTGCAGCCGCAGGTTCTTCGTTCTCGTCCGGATCTTCTTCCGGTGGCCACACCACGAGCGTCTGCCATGCCGCAGCGCGGCAGCGACAGATCGACCCGCGAGAGGAGTATCTATTTAACCGCTTTAAACAGTCAACAGGGAAGGAAACTCCGGTAGCATAGCCGGAGCATGGTGCTGCAGGATATCCTGCCCGCCAGCACCTCAACCCCCTACCGGGAGCCCACTTGAACCGGCCGAGCCGAACCATCACCCTCCTGCTCAGCGTCATCCTGCCGGCCCTGGCCGCACAGGCGGAAGATGGCTCCGCCGCGTGGCTGCGTTATGCCCCGGTGGCCGCCGCGCCCTATCGCTCCGTGCCCTCGCGCATCGTGCTCGCGACCCAGGACCCCGTGGAGCAGGCCGCTGCGGCCGAGCTGCAGCGTGGGCTGCGAGGCATGCTCGGGCTGCAGACGCAGATCGCTCCCACCACCACGCCCGGCACCGCCATCCGCCTGCAGCACGCGACGTTGCCCGGCCCGACCGCCAGCACCGAGCTGGACCACTTCCGCATCACCCGCGACGCCCACGGCATCCGCATCGTCGGCAACACACCCCAGGCCGAGCTCTACGGCGTCTTCTATCTGCTGCAGCAGATCGGTGCCCAGCGACCGCTGCCCCGCCTCATCGACCAGACGGCTGCGGCCGACATCCGCTGGACCGATGAGTGGGACAATCTGAACGGCACCATCGAACGTGGCTACGCGGGCAGCTCCATCTTCTTCGCCAATGGCCACGTACGCACGGACCTGACACGCGCTGCCCAATACGCACGCCTGCTGGCCTCGGTCGGCATCAACGGCTGCAACGTCAACAACGTCAACGCCGACCTGGACCTGCTGACGCCGGCCCACATCCACGAGTTTGCGCGGCTCGCTGCTGCCTTCCGTCCCTGGGGCGTCCGGCTGGCCCTCAGCATCGACCTGACCTCGCCGCAGACGGTCGGCGGCCTCAGCACCTTCGATCCGCTGGACCCCGCCGTCATCGCCTGGTGGCAGCAGAAGGTCGATGCCATCTACCGGGAGATTCCAGACTTCGCCGGCTTTACCGTCAAGGCAGACTCCGAGGGCCGCCGCGGGCCGTCGCAGTATGGGCGCTCGCCCGCAGACGCCGCCAATGTGCTGGCCCGCGCGCTGGCTCCGCACCACGGCGTCGTGCTGTACCGCGGCTTCGTCTACAACAACCACCTGGACTGGAAGGACCCCAAGGCCGACCGCGCGCGCGCCGGTGTCGATAACTTCGCGCGCTACGACGGAGCCTTCGAGAACAACGTCATCATTCAGATCAAGGAAGGCCCCATCGACTTTCAGGCCCGCGAGCCTGTCAGCCCGCTCTTCGCCGCACTGCGCCACACCAGCATGGCGATGGAGGTGCAGACCGCGCAGGAGTACACCGGCCAGCAACGCCACATGGTCTTTCTACCCAGCATGTGGCGCTGGGTGCTGGATACCGACCTGCGAGCCGACGATCGCAGCACGCCGGTCAAACAGATCGTCACGGGCCACAGCTTTCCGCTGCCAGACGGCACACCACGCCGCGGCGGCTTCGTCTCCGTCACCAATGTTGGCATGGAGGCTAACTGGCTGCATCACCCGATGGCGCTGGCCAACCTGTACGGCTACGGCCGGCTGGCCTGGAACCCTGATCTGCCGCTGGGCGAGCTGGCCGACCAGTGGACACGGCTGACCTGGGGCAATCACCCCCTCGCGGTGCGCACCATCTCTGCGCTGCTGCTCCAGAGCTGGGGCGTCTACGAGGGCTACACCGGACCCAATGGAATGGGCACCCTCACCAACATCCTGGGCTATCACTTCGGACCCGGGATCGAATCTGCCGAGCGCAACGGCTGGGGACAGTGGTTCCGCGGCCAGGCCGATGGCATCGGCATGGACCGCACCGCCGCCGGCACCGGATACGCGCAGCAGTACCCGCCGCAGTTGGCCGCGCAGTATGAGTCGCTGGCCACCACGCCCGATGACCTGCTGCTCTTCTTCCACCATGTGCCCTACGACTATCGACTGCACAACGGCAAAACGCTCGTGCAATCCATCTACGACACGCACTACGACAGCGCCGCAGCCGCAGGCAGCTACGTCACCCAGTGGCAACGACTGCGCGGCATCATCGATCACGAGCGCTATCAGCAGGTGCTCGCCCTCCTCCGCTTCCAGGCCGGCCACGCCATCGTGTGGCGCGACGCAATCAACTCCTGGTTCCAACAGATCTCGAAGATCCCGGACGCTCAAGGACGAGTCGGGCACGAACCAGGCCGCATCGAGGCCGAGAACAGCATCGCGAGCGGGTACCAGGCCATCGACGTTACGCCGTGGGAGACTGCCTCCGGCGGCAAGGCCGTCGCCTGCCATGTGGCGGCGGGATGCACCCTCGCCATCCCCTTCCAGCAGGCCAGTGGAACCTACAACATCGCCGTGCAGTACTTCGATATCTGGCGCGGCGTCTCGCACTACGAGCTGCGTCGCAACGGCCAGCGCATCGCCGCATGGGACGCCAACGACACGCTGCCACCAGCGCAGTTTGACCCGCACCCCGACGGCCAGACCTCCACGCGCTTCACCGCAGAGCACATCCAGCTCCATCGCGGCGACCACCTCGAACTACTGGGCGTGCCAGACCTGCGCCCCGAGCTTGATGCTGGTGCTGCACGCGCCGCCGCTCCCGGCGAGTTGGATTCGCAGGCCCGGCTGCCACGCGACTTCCGCGAGTACGCCCCGGTGGACTACATCGAGTTCACACCGGCACACCCACCGCGCAAACCTCGCTGAGCAGCACGGCACACTGTCGACCCCATCGCGCAAAAAGGCCCGCACCAGACTGACTGGTACGGGCCCTGTGTGGTTGCCTCGTCGTTATGCCAGGTCGAACCGGTCCAGGTTCATCACCTTGGCCCAGGCGTTCGCAAAGGCCTGCGCAAACTTCGCCTTGGCGTCGTTGCTCGCGTAGACCTCGGCCAGCGCACGCAGCTGCGAGTTGGACCCGAAGATCAGATCGACCCGCGTGCCCGTCCACTTCACCTCTCCCGTCGCCCGGTCGATGCCCTCGTAGACTCCTTCAGCGGTAGACGACGGCTTCCACTCCGTCGCCATATCCAGCAGGTTGACGAAGAAGTCGTTGGTCAGCGTCTCCGGCTGCGTGGTGAGCACGCCATGGCTGGACTGGCGGAAGTTCGCCCCCAGCACGCGCAGACCACCTACCAGAATCGTCATCTCCGGCGCGGTCAGGTTCAGCAGCTGCGCCCGGTCAATCAGCAACTCCTCTGCTGGCGTGGTGTGGCCCAGGCGCAGGTAGTTGCGGAATCCGTCCGCCGTCGGCTCCAGCACGGCAAACGAGGCCGCATCGGTCTGCTCCTGCGTGGCGTCGGTGCGGCCCGGGGCAAACAGCACCTGAACCTCGCAGCCCGCCTTGCGTGCCGCAGCCTCAACCGCTGCGCTGCCGCCCAATACGATCAGATCGGCGAGCGATACCTTCTTGCCGTCGGTGCGGCTGGTATTGAACTCCGCCTGAATGCCCTCCAGGGTCCCCAGCACCTTGGCCAGCAGCGCCGGCTGGTTCACCTCCCAGTTCTTCTGCGGCTCCAGCCGGATGCGCGCGCCGTTCGCGCCACCACGCTTGTCTGAGCCACGGAACGAGGCCGCCGAAGCCCACGCCACAGACACCAGCTGCGCGATCGTCAGTCCGGAGTTCAGAATCTTCGCCTTCAACGCGGCAATCTCCGCCTCGCCGATCAGCTTGTGATCCACGGCCGGCACCGGATCCTGCCAGAGGAGCGGCTGCGCAGGCACCAGCGGCCCCAGGTAGCGCGAGACCGGTCCCATGTCGCGATGGGTCAGCTTGAACCACGCGCGGGCAAAGGCATCCGCAAACTGGTCCGGATTGGCCAGGAAGCGCTCGGCGATCGCCCGATAGATCGGGTCCTCGCGCAAGGCCAGGTCCGTGGTGAACATGATGGGCGCGTGCTTCTTGGCGGCGTCGTGCGCGTCCGGAACGCTGCCTGCACCGGCACCCTGCTTCGGCGTCCACTGGGTTGCGCCGGCCGGGCTCTTTGTCATCTCCCACTCGTAGCCCAGCAGGTTCTCCAGGTAGTTGTTGTCCCACTTGGTCGGATTGGTCGTCCAGGCACCCTCCAGGCCGCTGGTAATCGTGTCCGCACCTTTGCCGGTGCCAAAGCTGTTCTTCCAGCCAAAGCCCTGCTCCTCAATGGGTGCACCCTCAGGCTCGGGGCCAACATACTTGCTGGGGTCGGCCGCGCCGTGGGCCTTGCCAAAGGTATGGCCGCCCGCCACCAGCGCAAAGGTCTCTTCGTCATCCATCGCCATACGGGCAAAGGTCTCGCGAATATCCCGCGCCGCAGCCACGGGATCGGGCTTGCCGTCCGGCCCCTCGGGGTTCACGTAGATCAGACCCATCTGCACGGCTGCCAGCGGATTATCCAGCTCGCGATCGCCCTTGTACCGCTCATTGCCCAGCCACTTGCCCTCTGGCCCCCAGAAGATGTCGTTCTGCGGCTCCCACACGTCCGTACGACCGCCACCAAAGCCAAACGTCTTCAGGCCCATGGAGTCCAGGGCCACGTTGCCTGCCAGCACCATCAGGTCTGCCCAGGAGATCTTGCGACCGTACTTCTGCTTGATCGGCCACAGCAGCCGCCGCGCCTTGTCCAGGCTGGCGTTGTCTGGCCAGCTGTTGAGCGGGGCAAACCGCTGCGTGCCGTAGCCTGCGCCGCCGCGTCCGTCGCTGATGCGGTACGTTCCCGCGCTGTGCCAGGCCATGCGGATGAAGAACGGGCCATAGTGGCCGTAGTCCGCGGGCCACCAATCCTGCGAGGTCGTCATCAGCGCGCGCAGATCGGCGATCACCGCATGCAGGTCCAGGCTCTTGAACTCCTCGGCGTAGTTGAAGTCAGGGTCCATCGGATTCGACAGCTCTGAGTTCTGCCGCAGAATGTCGAGGTTCAGCTGCTGCGGCCACCATGCCGCATTGCTCTTGGCCCCGGCCATCGTGTGGCGGGCACCGCTATGCATTACCGGACACTTGCTCTCGTTCGACACGTTGTGCTCCTTGGCGTTGAGGGGGATCCGCCCCCTCGGCTGTGCTGCATTGCT
The DNA here is from genome assembly GCA_028872955.1 of Acidobacteriota bacterium. GTDB lineage: Bacteria > Acidobacteriota > Terriglobia > Terriglobales > Acidobacteriaceae > Edaphobacter. Next base: position 13,616 of record JAGWNX010000003.1, on the reverse strand, counting down.
CTTCCGGGGAGGCACCGAACGCATCCCCACGGCTGCTCAACTCAACTCGTACGACCTCGCCCCATTACTGCGACGCCTTCTCTGCCGCACAGGCAGAACACAGCCCGCGCAGAATCAGCTCACTGGCACGAACCACCCGCTTACCCAGCGACGCGGCCCCCGGCCTGGGCACCGGATACCAGGCAATGTCCTCCACGCGGCCGCACCAGTCGCAGATAAAGTGATGGTGCTCGGCGCTCTTCGCGTCAAACCGCGCTGCCCGCCCCTCGACCGCAACCTCTCGAACCAGCCCGGCCTGCACCAGATCGCGCAGGTTGTTGTAGGTCGTCGCACGGGACAACCGCGGATCCAGCCGGTTGACCCCTTCAAAGATCTCCGCCGCAGTCGGATGCCCGGCGTGCTCCAGTAGAAACGCCATCACGCAGTACCGCTGCGACGTAAATCGCAGACCGTTGCTCTCCAGACTCTCGCGTATCCGCTCGGCGTCCACACTTCAACCTTCCTGCCCACAGGGCAACGTTGCCTTCAGGCCAAACTTAGACTCTTTCTAATTTTGGATTTTGTCAAGACTCTGGCCGCATCGACCAACACGGCGATAACCCCGGCCGCGCAGCACACCGCTGCACGCCAAGGCACTATGATGGCAGCACGCCGCTGCACCTCACCGCGTACAAGATCGCTCCACGGCTTCACTCACATCTATGACCAGCACTACTGTCTATCCCAGCCTCAACGGGCGCGCCGTCATCGTCACCGGCGGAGCCAGCGGCATCGGCGAAGCGATCGTCGAGGCGTTTGTCGGCCAGCAAGCCCGCGTCGCCTTTCTCGACATCCAGCACCAGGCCGCGGAGGCGCTCTGCCAACGACTGGCCAGCTACCCCGTGCCGCCCGAGTTCTACGCCTGCGATCTCACCGACGTCGCCGCCCTGCAAGCCACAGTGCACACCATTCAGCAGCGCTTTGGCACCATCGACGTGCTGGTCAATAACGCCGGCAATGACACCCGCCACGCCTTCGACACGGTTACGCCCGAGCTATGGGACCGCACGCTGGCCCTCAATCTGCGACACCAGTTCTTTATGGCCCAGGCCGTCGCTCCTGCCATGCGCGCCGCCTCCCGCGGCAGCATCATCAACATGAGCTCCATCAGCTGGATGATTCCCTCCACCGGTCTGCCCGCCTACGTCACGGCCAAAGCCGGCATCGTCGGCCTTACCCGCACTCTCGCCCACGAGCTGGGCAGCAGCAACGTGCGCGTCAACGCCATCCTGCCCGGAGCCGTGCTGACCGAGCGCCAGCGCCGACTGTGGCTCACCCCGCAGTACGAAGCCGAGGTGCTTGCCAACCAGGCCATCAAGCGACTGATTCTGCCGCAGGAGGTCGCTCAGCTGGCGCTCTTCCTGGCCTCCGACGACAGTGCCGCCATCACCAACCAGAGCCTCGTCATCGATGCAGGCTGGGTGTAGCAGCTGCGGCAGCCTGCACCACAACGGCGGCTTCCCGTACTTTGAGGTGCTGCTCAAGACCTCGCGCCTGAGCGGCACCGCACTCAACTCCCAGCTGGTCGCCTGCCGCGCGTACGCTGACCTTCCATAGTCGTGGCGCGCGCCTTCGCTGGTAAAGATTGCCGCACCGCTGCGATACTGGTAGGCGTCTAAATGTTTGAGGTCCATGACGCCTACGGAAACCAGCAGAGCCAGCTCGTTTGACCGCACCCTGGCCAGCGCCCGCTCCACCATGCTCTTCAGCGAGGTGGTGCGCCTTGCCGTGGATAGCTTCCGCGCCAGCAAGGTGCGCTTCCTGCTCACCATGCTCGGCATGATCATCGGCTCGGCCTCCATCATCCTGGTGGTTACCCTGGGCCTCACCGGCAAGCAGTATGCGCTGGATCTGCTGGCCAGCATCGGCCCCAACATGGTGGAGATGCAGTACAACGGCGGCAACATCGTGGGCCCGGATAACGTCAGCACGCCGGACTACATGACCCGCGAAGATATGGTCGCGGTCATGGACCAGGTGGCAGGGGTTGCCGCCACCTCGCCCATGCTGGAGACACACGACAACATCAGCCTTGGCGACGGCATCAGCAAAGAGACCCTCATCCTGGGCGTCTCCCCGCAGTACAAGGACATTCGCAACCTCGCCGTCGTCTCTGGCCGCTTCTTCGACGACGAAGACGCCACGGCCCACACCAAGGTTGCCCTGCTGGTGGAGCCCTTCGCCGTCTCGCTCTTCGGCTCGCCCTCAGCCGCCATCGGGCGCACCTTGTCCATCTCCGGCATTCCCTTCACCATCGTCGGCGTCTTCAAGATGCGCATCGACACCTTCGGCCAGTCCGAGATCAGCGACCAGACCATCCTGATTCCTTACCCCGTGGCGCGCTACTTTACCGGAACCGATACGGTCAAAGAGATCTTCTTCTCCATGCAGAAGCCGACCGACGTGCCGGAGGGCGCACGGCGGATTCTGGCCGTCATCAAGAGCCGTCACCGGCCCGCCTCGGTGTACACCGCCTTCACCATGACCGGTGTGCTGAACGTGATGGCCCAGATCGCCGACATGCTGACCATCGTGCTGACGCTGGCCGCCTTCGTCACCCTCATCGTCTCCGGCGTCGGCATTATGAACAGCATGCTGGCCAACGTCAGCTTCCGCATCCGCGAGATCGGCATCCGCAAGGCGCTGGGGGCCACCAGCCGCGAGATTCGCATGCAGTTCCTCACGGAGGCGGTCTTCCTCTCGCTGAGTGGTGGAATCGTCGGCACCCTGGCCGGCCTCTCCATCCCGCTGGCCATCCGGCTGTTTACGCCGTTTGCCATCCCCATCAGCCTGTGGTCGGTCGTCATTGCGCTGGGCACGTCGGTGCTGGTGGGCGTCATCTTCGGTACGATCCCCGCTAACCGCGCTGCACAGCTTGACCCGGTGGAGACGCTCAAGTACGAGTAGCGCCCACGCCGCAGACTGCCGCAGCCGTCTCCGTCTTCCGCTCAAGCAAAAACGCCGTATCCATCGGGCTTCCCCGGCGGATACGGCGTTGGTTGTCTTGATCGTTGTCGCGTTGCTTAGGCTGCGGCCTCGTCGGTCGCTTCGCCCTTCACCGTCACCTTCACGTGGCTGGTCACCTCGCGGTGCAGCTTCACAGGAACGTGATACTCGCCGAGCTGCTTCAGCGGCTCTTCCAGCGAGATCTTGCGGCGATCTACGGTAAAGCCCTTGGCCTCCAGCTCCTGAGCAATGTCGCCCGAGGTGACCGAGCCGAACAGGTGGTCGTTCTCGCCCACCTTGCGCTCAAACACCAGCTCCACTGCGTTCAGCTCGCTGGCCAGGGTCTCGGCCGAGGCCTTCTCCTTGGCAGACTTGCGAACGGCCGAAGCCTTCATCTGCTCAATCACGGCCTTGTTGGCCGCCGTCGCTTCAATCGCAAGCTTCTCCGGCAGCAGGTAGTTGCGCCCGTAGCCATCGGCAACCTTCACCACATCGCCGCGGTGACCGAGCTTGTTTACGTCTTCCTTCAGGATCACTTCCATGAGAGTTTCTCCAGACTTCGTTAGCTGTCTGGCCCTTGGCCAGTCAGGCAAATCTTCTTTTTCGACCCACGCTCGCAGCCTAGTAGCGCGCGGCAAACGGCAGCAGCGCGATGTTGCGCGACTGCTTGATCGCCTGGCTCAGCTTGCGCTGGTGGCGCGTGCAGACGCCCGTCAGGCGGCGCGGAACAATCTTGCCCCGCTCTGCCACAAAGCCCTGCAGCAGGCGTACATCGCGGTACGAGATCGCGTCGATCTTCTCCGTGCAGAACTTGCAGACCTTCTTGCGGCGGAAGAACTTGCGACCGCCTGCGCCGCCGGGTGCGCCAGCAGGGCGCGGAGGCCGGGGGCCCGCAGGGCGGGGGGTGCTCGTCGTCTGGACTTCGGTGGACGGTGTGCTGGTGGTTTCGTCAGCCATGTTCATTTCCTTTCCTTCTGTTGCGCCGTGGCCAGCTCCAGACACGCTGTGGTGTCTCTGAACCTTCAGCCCCATCAGGACTGAGTGGAAGCTGGCTGCGACCGATTCCTGCTACGTTGTGCAATGTCGGCGAACCCGTCATCGCAAAATTCCTTGCGTCTGCGCTTGCCGCCTCTAGACTGCTGCCGCAGGCTCGGCCGCAGCCGGAGCCTCTGCCACGGCCTCAACCGCGGGCAACGCGCTGCGCTTCACCTTGCTGTCACGCAGAGCCTTCACCTTCGCCAGGCGCTTCTCTTCCTCATCCATGCGCACGGTGATGAACTTGATCACCTGCTCCTGCACACGCAGGCGGCGCTCAATCTCCGTAATCAGGCCACCCTCGGCCAGCACGTGCAGCAGCACGTAGAAGCCATCGTTGAACTTGCGTACCGTGTACGCCAGACGCCGACGACCCATCTTCTCTGCGGCCTTCACCTCACCGCCACCGCTCACGATGTTGCCCGTCAGACCCTCGATCAGCTTGTCCAGATCGGCCTCTTCCACATCCGGACGAACGATGAACATAATCTCGTAACTACGATTCATACGTGTACTTCTTTCTGCGAAGTTCTGCTTCGCACCGTGTCAGCGCATCGTCTGCCGCCACGGTCTGGAATAAACTGCCCTATCCTGGGTCCCGCCGTCGTTCGCCGCTTACGGCGTCTTCCGGTTGAACCGATTCATCGCAGCGCTGACACCCTCCGTCAGCACCATCTCAACCGCGGCCCGTGCCTGGTCGAGCACCTCATCCAACACCGCAAGCTCCTGCTTGCGCAGCGGAGCCAGCAGATACCCGCTGCCACCCGCCTTCACAACTCGCCCATCCTCCAGCGCCGGCTTGCCGACCCCGATGCGAATGCGCGTCCACTCTTCCGTACCCAGCGAACCCAGAATCGACCGGATTCCGTTGTGCCCTCCGCCCGAACCACGCTCGCTGATGCGAAGCGTGCCCAGCGGAAACGCCAGCTCGTCGTGCAGCACCACTAGATCCTGCGCCGCGTCCTGAAGCTCCAGCTCCCGCAGCAGCGCGGCTACCGACAGGCCGCTCAGGTTCATAAACGTCTCCGGCTTCGCCAGCAGCACATCCTGCCCTGCCAGCTTCGCCTTCGCCGTCAACGCCCTGCCCCGGCGATTGGCAACCTGCACCCCACAGAACTCCGCGATGCGGTCCACCGCCAGAAACCCTGCGTTGTGCGGCGTGAACTGATACTCGACCCCGGGGTTGCCCAGTCCGACGATCAGTTTCACGCCCGCCGTTCCTTCCTCAACGCTGCCACGCAGACGTGACTACTTCTTCTTGGCGTCGGCCGCCGGTGCTGCCGGCTCGGCCTTGCCCTTCTTGGCAACCTCGGGCTCCGCCGGTGCCGCCACTTCCGCAGCCGCCTCTTCCTTCACGCTGGTCACCAGCGCAACGGTGGCGTTCTCTTCGCCCAGGAAGCGGATGCTGCCCGAGTGCGGCAGATCCGAGATGTGAATCGACTGGTTGATGCCCAGACCCGTGATGTCCACATCCAGGTGGCTCGGGATGTCGCCGGGCAGGCACTCAATCTCCACCTCGCGCAGCACATGCTCCAGAATGCCACCGTGATTCTTCACGCCCGTCGGCACTCCGATCAGCTGGATCGGCACCGAGACGCGCATCATCTTGTCCATGGCAATGCGCTTCAGGTCAATGTGCAGCAGGTTGCCCTTCACCGGCTCGTTCTGCCAGTCCACGATCATGGCCTTCACCAGTCCAGAACCCTCGACCTCCAGGTCGAAGATGGTGTTGTGGCCGGTCTCGGAGTGCAGAATCTTCGTGATCACCTTCGGATCAACCGCCACGGCCTGCGGATCAAGCCCCGCACCATACACCACCGCCGGAATCTTGCCGGAGACGCGCACGCGACGCGCGTGATTCTTGTTGAACTTGCCTGTGCGGGGGGTTGCCACGACGGCATCACTCTTGGTCACTGCCATTGTCTTTTATCCTTTCGGGCACGGGCACAACCCGCTCCCTTTGTGGCGCACTCGCCACGGTTGTTGACTGCATTCCTGTCCTGGCCAGGAGCGCATCGCTCCAGCCGCCTTAGTTGAACAGCGTGCTTACGCTGGTCTCCATGTGGATGCTCTCGATCGCCCGGCCCAGCAGGCCTGCGATCGACAGCACCTTGATCTTGCCCACCCGCTGCGCCTCTTCGCGCAACGGAATGGTGTTCGTCACGATCAGCTCTTCCAAACGTGAGTTCGCAATGCGATCGACCGCCGGGCCCGAGAGCACGGCATGCGTCGCGCATGCGTAAACCTTCTCCGCGCCCTGGGCCAGCAGCGCCTCTGCCGTCTTCACCAGCGTCCCCGCCGTGTCGATAATGTCGTCGAGGATCAGGCACGTCCGGCCGCGTACATCGCCGATCACGTTCATCACCTCAGTGACATTGATGTCCGTGCGGCGCTTGTCCACAATCGCCAGCGGAACATCCAGCTTCTTGGCGAAGAATCTCGCCCGCTCCACGCCTCCCGCATCCGGCGATACCACCGTCAGATTCGGCAGGTTCATATCCCGGAAGTAACTCACCAGCACCGGGCTGGCAAACAGATGATCGACCGGAATATTGAAAAACCCTTGAATCTGCGCCGCATGCAGATCCACCAGTAGCGCCCGGTTGGCTCCTGCGGTCGTCAGCAGGTCGGCAACCAGCTTGGAGGTGATCGCCACGCGCGGACGGTCCTTGCGGTCCTGCCGGGCGTAGCCGTAGTACGGAATCACCACCGTAATCCGTCCGGCCGAGGCGCGCTTCAGCGCGTCCATCATGATCAGCAGCTCAACCAGATGCTGATCCACCGGAAAACACGTCGGCTGCACCAGAAAGACGTCCGCGCCGCGTACGTTCTCCAGCAGCTGAAAGTGAACCTCACCGTCGCTGAACCGCTGCAGGCGCGTCTCGCCCAGCGGCACACCAACGAACTTGCAGATCTCCTCGGCCAGGGCCGGATTCGCCGATCCGCAAAAAACCTTAAAGCGCTTGGCCTCGCCAAGTCTGCCGGAGCGCTTGCGCTCGCTCTTTACCTGTCCGCCGGGCAGGATTGCCGCATCCTGCAGGCCCGTTTCAGCCTCCGCAGTCTGCTCAGTCTTCGGGGAAAGTACCGCAGTCGTGTCTTGTTCTTTCACGTTGAAACCCTCCAGGCTGGTTGACCTTGATAGTTCCTGCTGCCTCGTCTTGCCAGAGCCTTGTTGCGACCCTGCTACTTCTCATCAAACTTCTTTACGAATCGAAATCCGTTCCAAAATCCTGCGAAAAATAAAGACTATCGGTACTTCCAAAACTCCCGTCCGGCACCACGCCGCATCGCTGCTTCTCTCCGCGGCTGCGGACCTTCCGAGTCTCATCCCGGCGGCTGGTTCTGCCGCGCCAGGAACCCGAATCCTGCTGACCGGCACAGCCGTCGCACCGCAAACGGTGCCGACCGTGCCTCGCTGCTCTCTTGCCAGGGGGGAACGACTCAAGTGGTTGGGCGACTAGGATTCGAACCTAGACAAAGAGATTCAAAGTCTCTGGACCTACCATTAGTCGATCGCCCAGTAAGATTCAGCTCCGCTGCCGTCCGGGGGTCTTCCCCCTTCCGGCAAGCCTCTGCCTACCCTGCGAACATTCTCGCCCAGTACTCCGCCCGCGGCAAGGTCTCCGTAATGAGTGCCTTGACGCCAGACTCCTGGACGCGCCGTTGAGCCGCTTCCGCATCTGCCATCGACCTGTACAGGCCAAACAGAGCCGAACCCGATCCGGAGAGCGCCGCGTACAACGCAGGCCCGTCCGTCTCAGCACCCATCAAACTATGCTTGATTGCACGCAAGGAGGGATACTTCGGAAAGACGACCGACTCAAAGTCGTTCTGCAAACCGCCGTCTTCAGCCCCGGTGCGGACAAGCGCGAGAAGGGTGTTCTCCGCGAGACTATTCGCCCGGCCCGTCTGGCTTATGCCAGAACCACCCTGTTTTTTCTCAGGATCGTGTGAACCCGACTCTGGGCTCAGACCGCGAACAATACCGGAAGTGTCGTGCTCTGCGCTTGCTCGTGGTGCATAGCAGGACGCATAAGCGAGACTCAACCTCATAAGTCTATCGGGCAGGCCGGGGGAAGTCAACTGCGCCTCGGCGTGGCGCGCGTCCCAGTCGCGAAAGGCCTGAGGGGTCGACACCCCCACCTCCGGGATCGCCACCACGCACGGCACTCGCGGCAGGTCGGGCAGCGGCACCACCTGCTCCCCCCTCCCCAGACCCAACACTGCGCCACCCAGCAGAAACAACGGCACATCGGAGCCCACCTGCCCGGCCAGCTCCAGACGCTCGGCCCCCTGCAGGCTGCGGCCCGTCCACCCGGCCAGTTCATGCTCCAGGCCCAGCAGCGCCGCTGCCGCATTGGCACTACCGGCCCCCATGCCGCCCTGCACTGGCAGCCGCTTATCAATGTCGAGATCCACCGCAGCCGTCACGCCCAGCTTCTCCAGCGCGCGCTCCACCATCTTCCAGCAGGTGTTGCGCTGGTCCGTGGGCACGCCGGCGTGATTCGTCGTCAGACGCAGCCGGGTCGCCGCAGCGGGCACCGCACGCACCGTCACCACATCATGCAGCGCCAGCGACTGGTAGATCGTCGTCAGCCCATGAAAGCCATCGGACCGCGCAGGACCGATCGCCAGCCCCAGGTTGATCTTCGAGTAGGAGCGCACACGCGTCCCCGCTGCCCCACCGCGGCCTGCCACTCCGTCACCAGACATCTCTTCCTCAGACATCTCTTGCCTAGACATAGGCATCCAGTTTATCTATGCTTCGTGCCGACGGCACTGCCGTAGCCCGGTTCGCCGGCAGAGCCGCTCCAGGGAGGCTCCCATGATCTCCGCAGCCCAGCTCATCGACTGGTTCCTCGCCCTCTTTGCCCTTGGCCTCAACGCCTGGCTGCTCGCCTTTGCGCTCACATCGCTGCCGTTCATCCCCGCCGTCACCGACTGCTCCACCTCAACCGGCTGCGAGTCCCTCTCGCGCGCAGACTTTACCCGCGCCATCACCGTGCTGCTCTTCGTCGTCTCGCTGGTCGTCTTCCATCGCACCATCCCCGCCTACGTCCTCAGCTTCTGGTCTGCAGCTCCGTTCCTGGCCGCGCTTGCGTACCTCTCGCCCGGCGAGGTTCTTGTCACTCAGGACGGCTTGCTCCGCGCCCATCCCCTGCGCGGCAACATCCTGCTGCGGTGGAGTGCGCTGGACCACTATGAGGTGAGCAACGGTCCGCTCCACACCCTCTACTTCCGCACCCGGACGGGGCAGACCATCTCGGTCAACTCCTGGACGAACTCCCCCTCCAGCCTGCTCGAACGCATCCGCACCGTGGCTGCCGTGCCCCAACAGCCCTACCACCACCAGCACTGGTACGGCGGCTGATGCCACATGGCCCCCCGGCTCCTCTATAGGCCTGCCGAGCCTAGGCCGCAGGCTCCGGCCGCAGATAATGCTCTTCAACAATGCGCCAGTTCCCCTGAACGCGGCGCACCTTCAGCAGCACGTTCCAGCGCACATCGTGCACCTTGCCATCCCCGCCCGCAACCGCCATGTGCCGCACCAGCTTCACCGTTGCAGAGTCTTCGGTCTGGCTGACGATCGTAATCTTCTCGATCTTCACGGTTGCGCTCGGATTCGCATCCAGCTCACGCTGCAGCGCCTGCTGCAACGACGCACGGTCGACGTGCGCCGTCAGCAGATAAACATCCATGGGATCGGCAAAGTAGGCAGCCTGCGCCCCTGCGTCCCGGCTGGCCACGGTCTCTGCCCAGTTCAGCAGCCAGGCGTTCAGGTCATCTTCATCCACGCGCGACTGCGCATCCGTCGCAGTCGGCAGCACCGGAGCATCGGCACCCTGCTCCACCGGCTCCGCCGATACGCTGCCGGTCGCGCTCTCCTGCGGTGCGGTGGGCTGCGGGGCGGCCGTCACGGGGCGCGGCGGATGCTTGTGCACCCAGCCCATGGTGGCACCCACAACGACAACCGTGGCAAACGCCAGGAACCACTCCAGCCTGCGACTCTTGCGCGGCGTCGCTTCCTCTTCCTCCGCCTCGACTGCCGCCATCTGCCGCGAGCTGCGAGCGGCCGTACGCAGCTCCAGGTCGAGCCGCGAATCGCGCGCTACCAGCCGCTCCCGGCTGCTCAGCCGCAGCTCGGCGGCACGCAGCTCAGGCTCTGTGGGGATGCGCCGGGAACCCGAAGATCGGCTGCGCCAGGTCACATCCGGGTCCAGCAACTCCTCCTGCCCGGCCAGCACGGGACGCGTCGCAGCCGGCTCGGCAGGGCTCTTCCGCGGGTCGCCGTGCAACAGCTGCGCCTGTGCCGCCGCACTCTCAACCATGGCGGCAAGCTTGGCGCGCATCTCTGCCTCAGACTCGCGGGGGCGCTCGACCAGCAGCGGATTGGCAAACATGCCCGCAGCCAGCGGCGGTGCCGTACCAACGGTGGACGACTCGTCAGCCCCGGACGCATCTACATCCGATTGCTCCCCGTTCGTCTGCGCCAGATTGCCCGGTGCCAGATTGCCCTGCGCCTGCTCGGCCTGTGCCTGCTCCGCATGTGGCGCGGCCAACGGCGCCTCCGGCAGTTCCGCTACGCCAACCACAGTGGCCTGGCTGCCCGCCGCCTCGCCGCCCAGGTGAGCTGCCACCTCGGCCTGTGCCGCTGTGGCAACGGGCTCGGCCAATGGCTCGGCGACCGCAACGGGCTCGGCCACAGCAACCGGCTCCACAACAGCAAGCGCCTCCGCGACCGCAGCCGACTCCGGCTGGCTGGCCAGTTCCTCCCGCTGCATCTCGGCCAGTGCGCCGCGGTAGCGCAGCGTCGTGCGGGTCTCCTCCAGGGCGTGGCGCAGCTTGTTCTTCACCACTTCGTCCTGGGAGACATCCCCCAGCAGGGCCGAGGCCTGGTAGCTGACCTCCGCAGTCACGCGAACCTCTTCGCCAACGTTCTCCAGGTACACGACCGTGCGATCCTTCGCATTTCGACGCACCGGCGAGGGTCCGATGCCGAAGACGATCAGCTGGGAACCTGCAACTGCTACCTCGGTTGCCAGCGGCCGCAGCTGCTCCTGGAGCAGCTGTGCCACCAGCGGTAGGTTCCTGGTCCCTAGTGTTTCACTGAACTTGAAATGCACCGCTAACAGCCCCGGTTGGTAAGAGTGATGGCGTGGCCAGACCGCATCGTCCCCATTCTATGCTGCCGACCCGCAGAAATCGCTAGGGATGAAACCAAATCTCGGTTGTTCCGCCGCTGGCGGCACCGGCATTCAGGTACTTGCTGCCGTCCACAGCACTCACCGTCAAAAAACCCACGTAAAGCTGCTCCGCTGCAGGCAGTCCGGCGATGTAGGTGGCCCAGGTCACGCCGCCATCCGTGCTGCGCAGCACACCGCCCCCGTTGGAGACCTGATACGTCCCCAGCAGCTCCCCGGCCGACGCCCCATTGACCAGGGAGTTGCGCACGAAGGTCGCGCTGATCGGCAGGCTGGCCCACGCGCCGGTCGACGCGGAGTAGCGCGCCACCGTGTCGTTGGTTGCTATCTCATACCGGCTACCCGCCACAATATACGTGGGTGCCGTGGTGGCCGTGCCATCGCTGGCCAGCGCCGTCACATTGTCCTTGAAGCCGGTACCGCCAAAGACGGGCGTGGCGCTGCTCATGTTCAGCGGCGAACGCATGTACGGCCCCTCACCACCCCAGTACACCTGCCCGTTGATGATCTTGCTGGTAAACACCCAGCCCGAGGTAAAACCAAAGGCCGCGTAGGCGTCCGTCACCAACGGCGCGCCAAACGTCTTGCCGCCATCCGTCGAGAGGTAAAACGCCGCCTGCCGATCATTCACCAGCAGATTGCCGCTGCCATCCAGCGACATGGACTGCAGCGACATGCGCATGCCCGGAGGCGAATTGCTGAAGCTCCAGGCGCTTCCGTTCCACTTGCCCACCGTGCAGTAGGTACAAAAGCTGCCAATCGGCGACTCGCCCAGTGCTACCAGCAGATTGCCGCTGGAGTCCTCCGCCCACGCCGAGGGATACACCACGCCACCGTGGTTGGGGTCCGATGCAAAGCCTGCGTCGATCCTGGTCCACAGGGAGGACGACGCCGGATTCGCCTCAATGGCGCTGATCTTCGCCCGCCACAGGCCGTTGCGCTGCGTGCCGCTGTACAGATAGCCGTCGTGCGCAGCGTACAGCCCCTGCAACACATCGCTCGCACCCAGCATGCCGCTGGCCAGCGCCACCTGCTGCCAGGCGCAGTTGGTCACCGCCGCGCTGCACCCTGTATTGCTGCTCCCCGTGTTGCCGGTGTTGCCGCTATTGCCGCTATTGCCGGTGTTGCCGCTATTGCCGGTATTGCCGGTGTTGCCGGTGTTGCCGCTATTGCCCGCGGTGTTGATGCCTGCTACCGAGCCGCCACCGCCGCAGCCAACCACAGCGCCAGCCAGCAGCACGGCGAACAAGGCGCAACCGAGTCGAACTACCTCCATCCTGCGGAAGCGCACACCGACGATGCTCTCTGCTGGCCGATCCCCTGCCATCGCGATACCCCGGTCTCTTATCCTAATCTCGCGATCGCTCCCGGCACACCCATCCCCGCTCTTTAAGCGAACCTGGCTCGCGCACCTGAAGCCAAATCGCCTGAAGTGACCTGTACCTCGCTCGGGCATACGAGCAGCCACGTTCGGCAGGTATCGGAATTAGCCAGGATGGAGTCCTCCGCCAGAAGCCCCTTGAACCAGGGCCAGCCGCTAAGCCACCTGCGCCGTCGGCATCGGCATGGCAGAACGCCTGCCCGCAGGCAGCGTCGCAAACATCCGCAGCGGACGGCGTCCGCCCAGCAGCCGTGCCAGCTCCGCCCGGCCCCGGCTCAGGCGGCTCTTCACCGTACCCTCCGGCACCTGCAGAATCTCCGCGGCCTCGCGGTAGTTGTACTCCTGCACGTCGCAGAACAACACGGCCTCCCGGCTGTTCAAGGGCAGCTTATCCAGCGCATCCTGCACCTTGGCCTTCAGCTCCAGCCGTTCCATCCACTCCATCTGCGTGGGTCCGCTGTCGGCCAGCCGGTCCAGACGCGTCGGGCCGTTCTCCTCCCCGGCCACCGGCTCCTCGAGCGACTCCGTGAGCCGCGCCGCCTTCCCGCGCCGGAACTGATCGACCAGAAAGTTCCGCGTAATGTTCTGCAGCCAGTGGTGCAGGCTGCCGCGCTCCGGGTCAAAGCTGCTCAGGTTGCAGAAGAGCTTCAGGAAGACCTCCTGCGTCAGGTCCTCCGCCTCCATGGCAGAGCGCGTAAAGCTGTAGCACAGGTAGTAGACGCGGCGCTGATGCTCCTGCACCAGCTGCTCCCAGGCCAGGCCATCGCCGGCCAGGCAGCGGCGCACCAGCTGGGCGGTCTGCAGGCGCTGGTCGGTGGCGCTCGCGGTGCGGTGCTGCGTTGCAGCGGGCGCTGTGAGTTGCTGGCGGGTGGGGGAAAGGTGCTGCATTGCGGCCTCCGGTCCGGCGCTCTGTGCCCCGGCAGATACTTCCAACAAGCAATACTTGCAAGGTGGAAGTATTGAACAATGGAAATACTACCGAATGAGACGGGGCGGAACAAGGAAAGACTCAA
>JAGWNX010000202.1 GCA_028872955.1 Acidobacteriota bacterium | reverse complement strand
ATGCCTCGTTTTGCGGTTCCACCGTCAGCGCGAACCGGGCATTGGAGGAGGTGTATTCATGCCCGGCGCAAATCAGCGTTTCATCCGGCAGGTCGCCATATTTGGCGATCGAGTTGAACATCTGCTCGGCACTGCCTTCGAACAGCCTGCCACAGCCGAGGCTGAACAATGTGTCTCCAGGGAGCAGGATGTTGCCGTCGGCGATGTAATACGAAATATGGCCGGAGGTATGGCCGGGTGTCTCGATCACGCGCAGCCGGGCGCTGCCGAAATCCACCAGTGAACCTTCATGCACCGCAATATCGAGCTTCGGCAGGCGGTGCGCGTCTGCCTGATTGCCGACGACGGTGGGGTGGTACATCTCCACAAGCCCTGCCACGCCGGCGGTATGGTCGTCATGGTGGTGGGTCAGGAATATGAAATCCAAGCCCGTGCCGAGCCTTTCCAGCATGGCGATGGCGGGAGCCGCCTCGGCGGGGTCGACAATGCCGGTTTTGCCGGTGGCTGAATCGATCAGCAGCCAGGAATAATTGTCGGACAGCATGGGGATGGCTTGGGCGGTGACGGTCATCTCTTCTCTCGCTCCTTGGGTTTGCCGCGTTATATAGAGGCAATGGCGAGCGATGCGCGAGATGCGGCGGGATTTTATGCAACGGCGCTGGGCCGGTACGCGGCCGGAACACTGCGGCGCAAGCTGAGCAGGCTCTGGCCACGCATGGCGGGGCTTTCCGTGCTCGGCATCGGCCATGCCGGGCCGTGCCTGCATTTATGGCGTGAGGAAGCGCACTGTGCCGCGGTTTCACCCGTTTACATGGGGGTGGCACCCTGGCCAGCCGGGCGGCCGGGGCTTTCCTGCCTGGTGGAAGAAGAGGCTTTGCCTTTTCCGGATCTGTCCTTCGACCGGATTTTACTCGTTCATGGGCTGGAGCAGGCGGAGAATGCCCGCCGCACCCTGCGCGAAGCTTGGAGGGTGCTGAAGGATGACGGGCGGCTGATTGTGGTGGCTCCCAACCGGCGCGGGCTATGGGCCTATGCCGAGAGCACG
>JAGWNX010000201.1 GCA_028872955.1 Acidobacteriota bacterium | reverse complement strand
ATCTGGCCGATCGGCGTGCCGATGCTGACGTCGAACGGCGGCAGCACGAACTCGGCGATGCGCAGTTCGCCGATGCCCGGAATGCTGCCGTTGAACAACCGCTCGCCCTTCACGTCGGGTAGCGGGTTGCCGGCCAGGTTCTTGGAGCGGAACAGGTTGCCACGCTCGCGCGAGTCGATGCTGATGTAGAACAGCACCGACGCGTATTCGGTGGTCTGGCGGATGCGCTCGTTGATGATCCCGCGGTTCAGCGACGGATAGTCCGAACCCAGCCGCGCCTTGATCTGCCGGAATTCGGTGGCGTTGAGCAGGTCCAGGTCGTGGATGACGTAGTTCTGCAGCAGCTGGTAGCCGGCGGTGAACAGGCAGCCCAGGGTGAGCGTGACGCTCAGCACGAACCAGAACGTGATGCGCGCCCCGATCGATTTCATACCAGCTGGTAGCCGATCCCCCGCAGCGTCTTGAACAGCGGCTCGGCCGGGTCGGACTCCAGCTTGGTGCGCAGCCGGCTCATGTAGACGTCCAGCAGGTTGGTGTCGGCCAGTCCGGGCCAGATCCGCTCGGAGATGTACGAACGGGTCAGCGTGCGCCCCGCGTTCTGCATGAAGATTTCCAGCAGCGCGAACTCGCGACTGGTCAGGTCCACCGTCTGCTCCTTCAGCTTGACGGTGTGCCCGAGCAGGTCCAGCCGCACGCAGCGGTGGGTGATCACGGTCTGCTTGACCGAGGACTGCCGGCGCAGCAGCGAACGCACGTGGGCAAGCAGTTCGTCGAAGCTGAAAGGCTTGGGCAGGTAGTCGTCGGCGCCCAGGTCCAGGCCCTTGATGCGATCTTCCACGGTGTCGCGCGCGCTGAGGATCAGCACCGCTTCGTTGAAGCCGGAGCGGCGCTATTCGGACAGCAGGTGCAGGCCGTCGCCGTCGGGCAGGCTGAGGTCGAGAATGATCACGTCGTAGTTGGTTTCGGCCAGCGCGTCGCGCGCGTCTTCGCAGGTGCCGACCCAGCACACCGTGTACGCGCATTCGCTGAGCCCCTGCTTGAGAAACTG
>JAGWNX010000109.1 GCA_028872955.1 Acidobacteriota bacterium | reverse complement strand
CTTCGACTCGGTGTTGGTTGTCATGCTTAGCCTCTTCCTGTCCCGCTCTGCCTGCCGATGACGGTGGCCCCGTTCATGTACGGCACCAGCACCTCCGGGACCCGAACCGTGCCGTCGGCCTGCTGGTAGTTCTCCAGAATCGCCAGGTAGGTTCTGCCCACGGCCAGCCCGCTTCCGTTCAGCGTGTGCAGGTACTCACTCTTCTTGGCGCCCGCCGGACGGTAGCGGATGTTGGCCCGCCGTGCCTGGAACGCCTCAAAGTTCGAGCAGCTGGAGATCTCGCGATACAGCCCCTGGCCGGGCAGCCACACCTCCAGGTCGTAGGTCTTGGAGCTGGAGAAGCCCATGTCGCCGGTGCACAGCAGCATGCGCCGATAGGGCAGGCCGAGCAGCTCCAGAATGCGCTCGGCGTCGCGGGTCAGCCGCTCGTGCTCAGCGGGCGAGTCCTCTGGCCGGCAGAACTTCACCAGCTCTACCTTCTGGAACTGGTGCTGGCGAATCATGCCGCGTACGTCCTTGCCGTAGCTGCCCGCCTCGCTGCGGTAGCACGGCGTGTAGGCGCAGTAGCTGACGGGCAGCTGCGCGGCGTCCAGTGTCTCGTCGCGGAAGAGGTTGGTGACCGGCACCTCAGCGGTGGGGATCAGCCAGTGGTCGCCGTCCTGCAGCTCGCCGGGCGTGTAGGCTCCCTTGTCGTCGCAGTGGAAGAGGTCTTCCGCAAACTTGGGCAGCTGCCCGGTGCCGAACAGCGACTTCGAGTTGACCATGTTGGGCGGCAACACCTCGGTGTAGCCGTGCTGGCCGGTGTGCACATCCAACATAAAATTGGCCAGCGCGCGCTCCAGCCGGGCTCCCTGGCCGTAGTGCACCACAAACCGCGCGCCGCTGATCTTGGCCGCGCGTTCAAAGTCCAGGATGCCGAGCGCCTCGCCAAGCTCCCAGTGCGGCTTGGGGGCAAAGTCAAAGGCAGGCCGCTCGCCCCACACCTTCTCCTCGCGATTGTCGTGCTCGCTGCGGCCCACCGGCACGTCATCCTGCGGCAGGTTGGGCACGGTCTGCAGGGTTGTGCGCAGGCGCTCATCGGCGGCGGTGGCTGCGGCCTCCAGTGCCTCCAGTTCGGCCTTCAGCGCTCGGGTCTGCTCGGTCACGGCGGTGGCGTCCTGGCCGGCACGACGCAGCGTGGCAATCTCTTCGGTCAGCTTGTTGCGTTGGGCCTTCAGCGTCTCGGACCGGGTAATGGCATCGCGGCGCTCGCGGTCGACCGCGGCAAAGTCACCCAGCACCACCGCGGGATCAGCGCCCCGCGCACGCAGCTTCTCTTCCACCAGGGGCAGATTTGCCCGTACAAACGCCAGATCAATCATCGCTTCTATTCTACCCGCTCCGTCAGTCCCCCCAGAATTTTGCAACCGATCCGCAACACTTCCCGTGTACCCTAACGGCATGAAACAGCGCTGCCTGGCCCTGCTTACCCTTGTCTGTCTTCTGCTTCCGGTTCCTTCAGCCCGCGCGGACGCCTACCATGCCTCGCCCAAGCTCGTGGTCATCCTGGTGATCGACCAGTTCCGTGGCGACTATCTGGACCGGCATCGCGACGACCTGACGACGCCCAACGGGTTCAATCTCTTCCTGCAGCGTGGCGCGTATTTCAACTCCTGCTATTACGCCTATGCCAACACCAAGACTGCGCCGGGCCATGCCACCATCGGCACCGGGGCGTACACGGCGGGCCACGGTATCGGCTCCAACGAGTGGTGGGACCTCTCTCGCCGCACCAGCGGTGTGGTCTCCTCGGTCGACGACGAGCGCTACCGCATCGTCGGCACCTTTGACGATCTGCCCGCGCTGCAGCCCCCGCCCGCACCCAAGCCGACGGACCCGCGTCTCGGCGCCTCGCCACGCAACCTGCAGGCCACCACGCTGGGCGACGAGGTGCGGCTGGCGACGCAGGGCAGGGCACGGCTGTTCGGCATCTCGCTCAAGGACCGCGCCGCCATTCTGACCTCTGGCCAGACCGCGAACGCCGCCTACTGGATCGACGCCACCACCGGCCGCTTCGTCACCTCCACCTACTACATGCCGCAGCTGCCCGCGTGGGTGACGGCGTTCAACAAGGGGCCCCGGCCTGCGCAGGCGGTCAAGGAGGCTGGTCTCGACGAGACCACCCAGTTCTACAGCCTGGTGGGTCGCACACCCGCCGCCAACAGCTACGAGCTTGACTTCGCCCGGGCACTGATCGAAAACGAGAAGCTGGGCAAGAACGACGTAACCGACGTGCTGACCGTCTCGCTGTCGGCCAATGACATCCTGGGCCACCAGCTTGGGCCGGACTCTGACGCCGAGACCGAGATGGTGAAGGGCCTGGACCGCGACCTGAACACCTTCTTCACCTGGCTGGATGGGCAGGTGGGGCTGGACAACGTGATGGTGGCCTTCACCGCAGATCACGGCGTGGCTCCCATTCCCGCAGAGTCGGCTGCGCTGGGTGTCGCCTCCACGCGCATCGACCTCGACGACTTCGTCACGCGCATGAATGCGGCGCTGAATGAGCGCTTCAGCCCCGGGAAGAAGACCAGCTACCTCTTCCCCTCCAACCTGGGCGGAGGCGTGACCCAGGAGCTGCCCTACCTGGTGCTCGATCCGCGAACCTTCCAGGCGATCAAGGTGAGTGAAGCAACCGCAGAACAGGCGGTTGCGGAGCTGGCCCCCGGAGTCATCCGCGCGATGGGAGCCCCGCAGCCCCCGCCGATGGACGCCAACACGGTAGAGGCCAAGCTGAAGTACAACGAGGCCCGGGTGGATGCGAATCCGCAGATCGCCTTCCTGCGAACTCGCCTGCAGCTGGCTGCTGGCGATCTGCCCAACACTCCCTTCGGACACATCATCGCCAACAGCTACACGACGCACGGCGGCTGGTACGTGATGATGGTGCCGACTGCCTACCAGATGGAGATTCTGAACGGGAGCCAGACGACGCACTTCTCGCCCTGGAGCTACGATCGCCACGTGCCGCTGGGCTTCTTCGGCCAGGCGTTTGTGCCGGGCTACTATCGGCAGCAGGTGGAGCCGGTGGATATCGCGGCCACCTTTGCGGCCATCCTGGGCGTCAACGCGCCCTCGGCGTCGGTGGGACATGTGCTGACCGAGGTGCTGAAGCCCTCCACCGCACCGCAGACGGCCGGGCACTAGCGTCAAGGTGTCCGGGACGGGCTGACCAGGCCCCCGCCCGGACTACCGTCCGGACCACCGCCCGTGCGGACAAGCCAGCGGTGCAGCCGGTACACTGGTGGTATGGCCTCCAACCCTGCCCGTAGCAAGGGCCCGGACATGCGCGTCACCCTTGCCGGAATTGAGCTGCGCAATCCCGTCATCGCCGCCAGCGGCACCTTCGGTTACGGAATCGAGTTCGACGACATTCTGTCGCTGGATCGCATCGGCGCGTTTGTCACCAAAGGACTCTCGCGCGAGCCGATGGTCGGCAACCCGGCACCGCGCATTCTGGAGACGGCGGCCGGCATGATGAACGCCATCGGCCTGCAGAACGTGGGCGTGCGCGCCTTTGTCGCCGAGAAGCTGCCCAAGATTCTGAAGCTGCGCGGCACGGTGGCGATTGCCAACGTCTTCGGCTTCAGCATTGCGGACTGCCTTGAGGTGATCCATGTGCTGAATGACGCGCCCGGCATCGCCATGTACGAGCTGAACGCCAGCTGCCCCAACACCAGCCACGGCGGCATGGTCTTTGGCACCAATCCGGAGCTGCTGGGCGAGCTGACGGCGCAGTGCAAGGCCATCGCCCGGCGGCCGCTGATGGTCAAGCTCTCGCCCAACGTCACCAGCATCGGCCAGATGGCACGGGTGGCGGCGGACTGCGGTGCCGATGCGCTTTCGCTGGTGAATACCTTTCTGGCGCTCGCCATCGACGTGGAGACCCGCCGACCCCGCATTGCCAATGTGACTGGCGGGCTCTCCGGCCCGGCCATCAAACCGATCGCGCTGCGGATGGTCCACGAGGCGTCACGCGCCGTTCGCATCCCGGTGGTAGGCATGGGCGGCATCCTGACTGCAGAGGATGCGGTGGAGTTTCTGCTGGCCGGTGCGACCGCCGTGCAGGTAGGCACCGCCAGCTATGCCGATCCGCGCGCCACAGAGAATATCGCCAACGACCTGCGCAAGTGGTGCGCCAGCCACAACGTGGCCCGGGTCACCGAGCTGACCGGCGCGCTGGTCACCTAGGGATTCCACAGCCGAACCGCTACAATATAGGGCGATGCTTTCGCACACTGTCTCTTCTGCCCCTCTCGTGGATCTCAAACCGGTCCGCCGCGCCCTTCTCTCCGTGACGGACAAGACTGGCCTCATCGAGTTTGCCCGTGTGCTGGCCGCGCACCAGGTGGAGCTGGTCTCCACGGGTGGCACCTCCAAGGCACTGCGCGACGCCGGCCTGGACGTTCGCGACATCAGTGACCTGACCGGCTTTCCGGAGATGCTGGACGGCCGCGTGAAGACGTTGCACCCCAAGGTGCACGGCGGCATCCTGCACATCCGCGGCAACGCGGAGCACGTCGCGGCCGTGACGGAGCACGCGATCCAGCCGATCGACATGGTGGTGGTGAACCTCTACGCGTTTGAGAAGACGGCGCAGAAGCCAGGCGTGGCGTTTGCCGAGATCATCGAAAACATCGACATCGGCGGGCCGTCGATGGTTCGCTCGGCGGCCAAGAACTTTGAGGATGTGGCCATCGTCACCGCCGTGGCCGACTACACGGCCCTGGCTGAGGAGTTGAATGCCAACTCGGGTTCGCTGACGCACGCGACCCGCTGGCGGCTGGCCAAGCAGGCCTTTGCCACCACGGCCGCCTACGACGCCGGCATCGCAACGGCGCTGGAGTCGATTGCCGAGCCTGCGGGCCCGGCCAGCTTCGATCTGGCCAAGCTGCCGCCGACGCTGCGCATCCTGCAGCCGCTCGCCAGTCCGCTGCGCTACGGCGAGAACCCCCACCAGGCGGCAGGCCTGTACAGCGACGGCTCAGGCCGCGGTGTCGCCGGAGCCACCCAGCTGCAGGGCAAAGAGCTGAGCTACAACAACATCGTGGACCTGGACGCCTGCTGGGAGCTGGTCAGCGAGTTTGACGCGGCGGCTGATGCGGCCGTGGTCATCATCAAGCACACCAACCCCTGCGGCGCGGCCACGGGCGGCACCGTGCTGGAGGCCTACACCCGTGCCCTGGAGGCTGATCCGGTGTCGGCGTTTGGCGGCGTGCTGGGCATCAACCGCGAGGTCGATGGTGCCGCGGCGGAGGAGATCGCCAAGCTGTTTGTGGAGGCGATTGTGGCCCCCGGCTACACGCCCGAGGCCCTGGCCCGCTTTGCCGCCAAAAAGAACCTGCGTCTGCTGCAGATTCGCCCGGCCAGCACGCCGCGCGTGCTCAAGCAGGTCTCGGGCGGCTTTCTGCTGCAGGATGCGGACCGGCGTCGCCTGGAGCAGGCTGACCTGACCGTACCCACCGACCGCAAGCCCACGCCGGAGGAGATGCGCGCCCTGCTCTTTGCCTGGAGCGTCTGCAAGCACGTCAAATCCAACGCCATCGTCTACGCCCGGTTCTCCGAGGGGCACGGCCAGACGGTGGGCATCGGCGCCGGGCAGATGTCGCGGGTCGACTCCGCCCGCTTCGGCGCCATGAAGGCGGTGCTGCCGCTGGCGGGCAGCGTGGCCGCCTCGGACGCGTTCTTCCCCTTCCCGGACGGGCTGGAGACGGTCGCTCAGGCCGGGGCAACGGCGG
>JAGWNX010000200.1 GCA_028872955.1 Acidobacteriota bacterium | reverse complement strand
CTCCGATGACTACAGCCCAGCAGCTGGTCAGGAACTCGCAGCGGTGCAGACGCAGCTGGAGGCGCTCTACACGTTTCTGGACGGTCCGGCCAACGCTGATGGCAGCAGCTCGCAGGTACAGACGCTGGTTGCGGTGAATGGCGATACCACCACCACGGTATCCACCATTGCACGGGTGCTGAAGCTCAGCATGACGGAACTCACCTGGCACACTGCCACCCTGGAATTGACCTTTGCCATTGAAGGGGATTTCGCATGAGTGATGTATCGCCGTATGCGCGGGTGGTGGACGTGCGCACCGGTACGTTGCTGGCCAGCACCACAGACATCCTCGACTATGAGATCACCTGGAAGCTTAGCGCATTCGGTAAATTAAAAGTGTCCGTGCCGCTTGGCGATCCGGTAGCCGGTGCGCTGCTGGCAGTGGCAAACACGCCACGACCGGCGCTGCTAGAGTTCAGCCTGGATGGGGGAACCAGTTTCGATAGCCGCAAACTGGTGGAAGCGCCGCAGACCGTGGTCTCCAGTACCGGCGCGGTGACCGAGGACGGGGATGATCTGGGCAGCATCTATGCGCATGTTGGCGTTGACCGCGTGACGTTTAGCAACGTGCTGCTCTACCAGGTGCTTAACGGCCAGCCAGGGCAGATACCGGTTGATGGCACCGGTGTCATTCTGCTGGGCGACAGCCTGCCCTGGGTGAAGGGCCTGTTCCAGACCAAACCAGGCAGGAGCGATTGGGCAGATCAGAACAATCTGGTGTTCGTGCCGGTCGTGTCTACCTGGCTGGCCGGTCTGCTGGTGAGCGTGGATGTGAACGCCGACAATGTGGCGAACGCACTGGATAGCACGCTGCGCACCGTGGCCGGTGCCTATCTGCCGCGGGATCTCGCACCGGTGGGCACCCGCCAGTTTTACGTGATGGACCCATCCGACGCAACACTGAACCTCACCGGTGTGACCCGTGGCATTGCCGTGGGCTACCTGGGTACCGGCGCACATCTGACGTTTCAAAACTATGGCACTCCACCAATTGCCGAGACTACCAC
>JAGWNX010000045.1 GCA_028872955.1 Acidobacteriota bacterium | reverse complement strand
CGCTTCGCGACAACCGTTTCAGACGGATCGTGGACGATTGAGATACATTGAAACCCATCGCTTGCGCGCACCCCGGCGCGTCCACGATCACGCTGAAACGCCGTCCACGATCAGACTGAAACAGGCGTCCACGATCACTGAAATGCGCATTCTGGCCGCTTTGGGCACGGCCTTGCATGCGGCAGTGCAGGCCAAAGACCTCGGTTTGCGCAAGGGGTTACGGCGCGACGAGGCCGAGCGGCTGTTTCTTGAGGCGCTGATGGGGCGCATCGGAGAGCTGGCGTTTTGGTGCTATGGCGGCGAATTCGCGGAACGCGTGGATGAATTGCTTAAATCCGGAGTGAGTCCGGAGCTGGCTGAGCAATCGATATTGGGCATGTCGCTGCTGCAGTTCAGCCACGATCTGCTGCGCGCCTGGAATCTCGATGCGGTGATCAGAGACAGTGCGGAAGTCGCCGTTGCCGTGCAACTGGGTCGAGCCGCGCAGCTGGGCTGGGCGAACCCCGAGGCGCGTCAAGCCGTCCTGCATGTCGCGGCCCTGTTCCGGCAATCCGAGGCCCAGACGCTGAAACGACTGCAAAGCAATGCCGAACAAGCCAGTCAGCTGGCGGTAGTTCTCGGCGCAGGAGCCGCTACGAGGTGGATTCCGGCAACTCCGGCATCAACCGACGAAGAGTCCGCAGCCCAACCGACGGAGCCGCTCGAGATGCGGCCCGCCGAACCGACGGCCGACATGGCCCTGCAACTGCGCATGCTGACCGAGATGAACGCCGTTGCCGTCAGCCGCAAAGAATTGCCCATGCTGTTCGAGGCCTGTCTTGAAGGGCTGCATCGCGCTGTCGGCCTCGACCGTTGTGTGCTTTGTCTGATGACGCCCACCAGAGATCGTTTGCTCGCGCGTCTGGGGGCTGGCTCCGGTGTGGCCGATTTGCGCGCGCGCCTCCAACTGCCCTGGTCGGCCACGCTGGAAACCCAGCTTCAGGCGGGAAGCGTGCGCAGATTCTCGGCCGAGCAGCCGCCGCCCGATTTTTTGCTCCAGGCCACGGCTGTGCACGACTGTTTGATGGCCACGCTGACCGTGGATCAAAAAATCATCGGCCTGTTTTATGCCGATCAACAAACGACGCAGCGGCCTTTGACGGCTGAAATCTTCGACGGCTTCAGGCGATTTGTCACCCAGACGGAGCTCATCGTGCGCGGTTTGCCGCGCTGAAGCGCGCTCAAACTCTCTGCAGACGCAGCAGACTCAGACCGAACGCACAGAACACCGAGCCCGACACCCGCTGCGGCCAACCCGAAGCGAACCAGATGCTCAACCGTTTGCGCGCCAGTACGGCCAGCCCCGCATAGGTGCTCAGCGCCAACAGCGAAATCGCCATGAACGTCAGCGTGAGCGCCAGATATTGCGGACCGAGCGGGCGCGAAGCGGTGAGAAACTGGGGAAACAGGGCCGCGATGAACACGATCGCTTTCGGGTTGCTCAACGCCACCATCAAACCCTTGACGTACAACTTATGCGGTTTGTGCGCAACGTCAGCAGTCTGAACCGTCTTCGCTTGCGCCCCATCGGGGCGCCGAGCCGCATGACGCCACTGCTGCACGCCCAGCCAGATCAGATAGGCGGCGCCTGCGAACTTCACCACGGTGAAAGCCAGTTCGGAGGTCTGGAGTATGGCGTTGAGCCCCAAGGCGCTGAGCGTCGCCAATACCAGCAACCCGGTGATATTGCCCAGCGAAGACAAGATGGCGTGCCTCCAGCCGTGGTGCATGGCGTTATGGATGGACAGCATGACCGCAGGCCCCGGCGTGAACGAGGCGGCCAGCGCAAAGCTGATGAACAGCAAGTAAGTCGTCCAGCTTGGCATCGCGAGGGTGGAGCGCAATCGGCTGCGTGTGAGTGAAGTTTGGTAGGCCGTGCTGGGCTCGAACCAGCGACCAAAGGATTATGAGTCCTCAATAAGAGGTGTTGTGAGCAATTATTCTAATCATAAGTCATTGAAAAATAACACATCGACATCCTTTTGTTGGGTTAAAAATTTGCTCACGTTTGCTCACGCCACTCCAGGGGTACTCGGCTTGACGTCTTCCCAGTGGCGGGCCAGGAAAATCGTCCAGACGCATCAAACAGAGAGCCCCAAGTCGAAGTCGCAGACCTTGACCGACAGTTGGTGGTCATTTTGATGACGACGAGCCTGATTATCCTATCCGAGCTCCCTTGCTCTCGAGCCAAGCGCTGGATGTGTCTTTTCATGGAAGCATCGTCCACAGAGAGCTGGCTAGCCGGTTGCCTCGGGGCTTGACCGATTTGTTAGTGACCATGGTGAGGTCTTTGGCGACCACATGGTCGATGACTTTCCAGTGTCTAGTGCCCGCCAATCCACGGTCTTGCACAGAGGTGTGACCTGGCCTGACCAGAGTCTCTCCCATGGCTTCCAAGTCGTTTGTCACCCGCGCGGCCAAGTGGACACTTCCCTTTGTATGGGTACGCAGCAGATGAGTCGTGCGCCGAAACAAGCCCCTCACCGTCAGAACCTAGGCGTTGGCTTAAAGCGTTAACGCTCTGAACGAGCTTGATTATGCCGCCCCCTAAAGGCTAAATTCGTGGGGCTAAATTCGTCGGTCTTACAAGCCCGCTAATTTCTTGGCTTCTACCAAGCTTGAGTGCTCGAACGCCGACGCAAATTCATTGAGTTCTTGCGCCGTCATGCCGATGTCCGCGGACTGCCCCACCGCGCGCCACTGCAAAACGGCCTCCACCACTTCGCGCACGATTGCGAGAGCATGCTCGCGGGTCAACGCGAACTGCGAGGCTTGCCCTAGCAATTGGGACATGCTGGTGACGGGGCCCGTATCTTCACTCAGCCAGGTTTTGGACTCGCGGTCTTTGTCTGGCATCGGATTGATGTCGAACGCAGGCGAGAGCTGCCATTGGTTGCCGCCCATGTAGAGGAAGCCAATGTTTTGAAGGTGGTCGTCGACGTTGGTGATGAGGTGGTTGAACACCTGACGTCGCCACAATTCTTGGGCATCGCCGACGTAATTTGCGCAGACCCCCTTCATCACCGCAAGAACCTCGGTGTAAGCGCGGTCCTCTTGTCGATTCGCCTGAAGTAACGTGGCGCCTGAAATGTACGGAATCCGTGCGTCCTGGGGGGTGCGGTCAAATCGCCGGATGACCGCCACTGCAGTGCCTTGCACCACCGATACATGGGCCTTCGCGGCGGTTATACCCGCCAAGGCTGCCAGCTTGAGCGCAAGTACCTCCGCACGAGTCACATTGCGTTCGTCGTTGATGCTCGGGAACTTGCCCAGTGCCAGGTAGCCTTCTTCGTCCAGGATGCTGCACTTCGGTCGCATGCCTCCAAGAGAGGTGGCCTTGCCTCGCAGATAGGCCAAATCCTGGGCGGATTCCTTGCCGAGTTCGACTGCTCGAGAAGAGGCGAGCATCTTCTCGAGCTCGAGGAGTGGAGGCGTCGCTCGCCTGCCCGCAGGTACGGACTCGAGGTAGGCGCCATGAGCATTACGCAAACGCAGCGCACCCATTCGGCTGAAATCATCGACCGCGCAAAGGTAGTCGAGCTCGGTCAATGCGCCCAGCTTTGAGTCTTCCTCTCGGCGCTTGGCATGCGCGCGGGCGATGACACGACGACCCCACGCATCTGGCTCGGTGTCTGCGAGGGCAAGGAAGAAAAGCGAGTCTTCCTTGGTCGCCGGCTTGCGGGTCTGGTAGCCCGGCGTGGCCGTGAGGTCCGGCGATACGTTAAACGTGTCAGCATGGTCGAGCCAATCTTGGAAGTAGGCGAACTGCGTGAATACGCGAGGACCGTTTCGTACAAACACGAGTTTTCCCACGGGTATGCCGGATTTTCCCAGACACACATCCAGTTCTGTTTTCATGGTTTGTGCCCCGGCACTTGCTCTGGTCACCCTATCGCGAACAAGCCTTCAAAAGGCTTTAGGCGTCTTGCGACGTTTGCTGTAGACGCGAGATGGAAGTTTTGCGTCCATCAGCGCAAGTCCCACGGAGTCAGCCTGCGTGTCCAAAAGGAGGCTCAGCTTTTCCAAATCACCAAAAACCTGCAACGCGCTGGCCAAGTAGGTGAGCGCTGTTCCAGGATGGCCGTCCTCCAACCGACGCACAGTGCTCACCGAGACGCTCATGCGAGACGCCAAATCGGCTTGGGAAAGCCCGCGTCGCCGTCGCGCGAGCTCGATGTTCCGGCCCAATGCCCTGAGCGCCCGGGCTACAGCAAGATTAGGGGTGGCGACCATTTAAGCATCCGTATAAGAGCGGCTGTAACGCACAAGCATTCCAATAAGAACAATTGTAGTATGCCAGCACGGATTCTTCAACAAAGACTCCCATGAGAGCGTTTGTCATCCATAAGCGCTCTCTAAAGAGAGTTATCCGCAAACAGCGCCTCTGGAGCCAGGGCAACAGCTGAAAAAGACTTGTTTGAGCAAAGCGCCCAGCCACTGAGGGCTCTGGATGCCTGGGCCACCGAAAGCATTTCCGGCAGAAAAAAGCCCCCTGAAACCTGAAGTCTCAGAGGGCGAATCAGATGCCTAGTGAGTAGGCTCGAGACGTTAAGCCAACGCCTTGCCGTCAGCACGGGAAGGGCGCGTATTGGCCAACCGGAGAGCTTTAAAGCTCTGGGGCAGGATTGCTATCGAACTCAGATGGGGTTGGCGTCTAGGCTCTCGCGAACTGTCATTCAATGCAGGGGCTGCGTTGCAGGGCCTCTTAGAAAATGCAGTCGTAGTCCTCAGGGTTTTCTGGGGCCGTTGTAACTTGTCTCACCTCGCCTGGCCAACAGACAAACACCCTTCGTTCAAATTTCTTGACCCCAGGAACGAGATTCGGCGCCACTTTCTCGATGCTCTTGGTCAATTCGTCGAGCATTTCCAGCTCTTCACCTGCGTCGGCATGCATGGACCCCGACAGCAACTGCTCCTTGAATCTCTGCCAGGCGGCACCCTGCAAGTCGGTGACAGGAAGGCGGCATGTTGACACGGAAAACAGCGGCCTGTCGCGGTGCTGCAGGATGAGTCTCATCAACCCATACCGCTCCACGCCGTCAATCAGCCATGCCCGTGCATTGGTGCTCACTATCGGGACAGCGCAGACGATTTGCAGCTCCATTTTTTGCAGCACCAAAACCACTGTGCGAAACGTGCGGTCGTCATGACCGCTAAACAGTGTCAACGCCGCAGTGAACGTCGCATTCCGCAGACGCCTGAGGTGGCGCCCAGGAAGTGGCACTAACAGCGCTGCTCCAGTGAGCGGTGTGTCTGCCGCTTCAAACGCAGCCATCGCACCGGGCTCAAGAAACTTGCCCTCGTCAAAATACGTTTTAACCAGCGCCATGTTGTCCTCCTTGGTTGAATGGCCTACGTCGTATAGGCACCAACTTCTCAACCGGGGATAACCGGGCTTGCACTCGTCGCCGGACGGCACTGCCAGGCCTGACGCCAGGGCAGCGCTAGGCACGGCTCGAGCTGAAACCACCTTTATCGGACGCTCCGTCCAATGCGCCCGACGCCTCACCCCTGTGATGCTGCAACGCAACAATTTTTGTCCTTACGCTATTGCAGGGAAGGGAATCGGCCTAATATCAGGGTTATCCCTTATTACCCTGAGAGGCTCCCCACAAGGGAGGCCCATCATGAGCACCATCAAACACCTCCTTGAAAAGTTGTTTTCACCCCTCGACTCGCAGCAGCAGGCCGAACAGGCTTACCTCGCCAAAGCCGTTGATGCCTGCGACCTGGAGCGCCGGATGCATGAACTTGAGTACAGCGATGGGGCTGCGCTGAATTTTCCAGTGCACGCGGCTCACGCAGGAACGCATGCTTGGCGGTCGCCGTGGTGACATGCACCGCCGCCGCGGCTTCACCCATTGCGGAGAAGCCAGCGCCGATAGAAGCGGCGGTGGCTTCAGCAGTCTCAGTAGGGAAGCACGCCCTGCAATGGCCGTTCGACACCATGCGTGACCAGTATGCGAACGCTGTGCGCGCTGGGCTGGTTGAACGGTCCTTGATTGCATCAGCGCAGTTCGAGCGCAAAGTCGCCGTGCTGGAACAATCCCTGCTGGGCCCCTGCGCCCGGCACGTCTGACGACAACTTCATTGGGCGCGGTCTGCGCCGGCCGGTCACGTCATGCGCTACGTGCGGTCTGCGCACCGGCAGTTCGCACAAGCCACCGCGCCTGCTCCAGGTCCGCTGAGTGGGTGATGTGCAGCCCGAGATTCGCCGTGTCTTCGCCACAAATCGCATCGTCCATTCCGCCTCCTACGCTAAAATGCGGCTGAGCCGTCTACCGCAAGACCCTCTTAGGGCCAGGGCGGGCGCCATCTCGCTCTAGGCCGGGGTGCGCGCATTCAGACGACGCGTTCAAAATTTTCGGTGGTTGCCCCTACAAGAAAAGGCGCCGAACCCGGAAAGGATTCGGCGCTGAATTGCGACGTGTAACCGACCGGCAAGCCGGTGAAGAAACACGTTCGTGTTGTTGCCCTCTAATGCCTCCGGGCCGGGTCAATGGACCACTGGCGGTGTCGCATCGTCAGTGGCTGATAAATCCGCCCGCCCAGGCGGCACATACTGTGGGTCCGGGATGCAAACGACCACGTGAAGGGTCTCGACTACAAAGCCTTGAATCACAGACCGCGGCGCTGCCTCGACTTCGAGCAGCAGCTTGTAGAAGTCCAAATCGCGGGCCTCCGCCTCCAGTTCATAGCGTGCCCGCATGACCTGTTGCTTCGCGTCACGCCACTGCTCGCTATTGATGTCATCGACAAGTCGCGCTGAGTTCAGCAGCGCAAGCTGCTGCGTCTCTGTAACCGACACCGCAAGTGTCACACCGTTATTTACTTCGACAGCTTCGATAAACCAATCACGCGAGACCTTGTCGACAAGCGGCACGATGTACATCGCCTGCGTCGACGCCGCTTGCACATGAATAACCGCGCACGGCATGCCGTTCTGCGTCGCGGCGATGCCCATCCCGACGCCGTGTGGGACCAGCGGGCTCTCCAAGAGCTGGACGACTGCGTCAGGAAGCTGACACAGCAACGCATGCCCTTGGGAAGTGGGTATTTTCTTGAGTGTCGTGAGCTCCTCTGCAAACTGAATAGGGTCGAGAACGATGCCGGCAGACCGGTGAATTTTGATGGTCATAGAGTCATTTCTCCTGGGGTAGTAGTTGGCCTGCTTCGTGTAGGTACCGACCCCCAGAACCGCATCCGCCAACATCGGAGATGCGCCGAGGTTGCTTCTTACCTCCCTCGGCGCTTGACGTACCCACTTTCCTGTAACGCCCGTAACAGGCTGCTGTCGTTTTCGCCCTGGACCGCCTCCAGGAGCTGCGACCAGGTTTTGTAGGTCCGCGTTGTGCGGACACCTTCTGCCGGCGCTTTGCCGTAATGACCGGCGGCCACGGATTGGGCGGCAGTACGGACGGCGGTGAGTGCCTCCGCCAGCGGGTCGGCGGACTTGGTGGTTACGGCGGTTACGGCCGAGCCCTTCGCATGCAGCCTGCTGACTGCCTGCTGCACACGGTCCAGGATGGCTGCAGGGACGGGTTGCCCTGCACTCCTTTTTTCAGCCTCTCCAAGCAGCCCCAGCGCTTCTTCAATCCGCCACCCCGGGTCCAGCTCACGTTGCTCTGCCGCACGATTTTCCTCCGTGGCTCGCTGCCGGGCTGGGGTGCAGACTTTGGATTCAACAAAGGCGATTTCCTCTTGCGTCAGCTTGGAATGAAGCGACGAAGAAATGGCGGCAGCCGTGAGAGGGATGCTGCCCACGTAACGCTGTTGCGTGTAGCCATGGGTGTTGCCAGCGGAGCCTTTGGGAATCCAGGTAGAGCGATAGAGGAGGGCGCGGCCCCGTCGAGTTTTCATGTGCATGGTGACGACATTGGTGACAGGTGATGTCATGTGTAGTCACCACAGTTTTATCGCCGAGCGCGTCGGGGAAAGGGAGAAATCAGGATGGACGGCCCGATGGAAAGATGTGGCTCGGTACGGTTGTGCGCCTCGACTGGGGCGTCGGATGAGCTAAGTGCTGGACGCTATCAAGACACGCTGCTACACATACAATCGCGGGCATTCGACGCTGAGGACCTTGGACATAGACAGCGCGAGGCTCCCGAGGAATTGCTGAAGCAAGTGTCAGGTTCGCGCGCCTAATCTTTTCCTAGTGGTGCCTACGCCGGGATGTGCAAGCAACTGCGCCCATACTCACTGCAAGGCTGTTGCTTGGTACCTATACTGTACTTATAAACAGCCTAAGGGCCATATGTCCGGGGAAGGTAACAAGGATGCTCAAGAAGTCGACAAAGTCAGATGCGGCACTACCGAAATGCCGGTTCTGTGGCCGCTCTTGGATGCCAGCAGAAGGGGTGTCTGCCAACCACTCGTATTGCGATGTGTGCGCCGACGAGCGCCGCGCTGCAGCAATCATGGCGTTCGGTGGCCGCGCACCAGATGCGCAGTCGACTATGGGTTCGTACCTGCTACCCCGACATCTACGTCGCGGCTAGCATCTTTCAAAGAACTCTTCGAGTTCTTGGATGGTCTGGTGCGCCCCCTGAAGCGTGGCGCAGCCGCCCAACGTTTTTTTTCTGCCCGTAGTCCCTGTCGGCTCGGACCACGCCGACCATTTGTGCTTGCGTGGCGACTGCCAAGACCACACCACGACCTTGAGCCGTTTGCCCGTGGTGAGCTCCCAGCGCACAGAGTCGGCGTTCACTTGAACGCGCCATGTCGACGTAACGAGCGCCGAGAGCGCGTTGAGCACTTGCTGCGCAGACTGATAGCGTAGGGTCGTGTCATCGTTGAGCATCTTACGAATCATGCGGCGCCAGCCGCTGGGGACGTGGGGTAGCCACCGCAAGGTATCGGCATATCCACCAGCAGGGACGGCCGCGCGAGGAGCTTGGGCCGCCGTGTACCACCGTTCTCCATGCAGCAAGCGATACAGCGTCATGCCTAACGCCCAGATGTCCGACTTCGGACTGGTGAGCCAGCTAGTCCAGACTTCAAACGCAATATGGTCTGAATAGCCAGCGGCCGAGCCATACCCAAGCAGCAGCCGGTCAGTGACCAAGCCGAAATCGCCAAGCAACGCCACGCCCTGACCATCGAGCAGGATGTTGCCTGGCTTGATGTCGCGATGAAGCATGCCGCGCATGTGAAGGGCGTCCAGGCCGAGCGTCACTTCGGTAGCAATCTTGCGCACCGCATCGAGTGACAGAGGGCCTTGCTCGTAGGCACCCTGAAGTGACCCGCCTGGGCAGTACGCCATGCACAGATGGATGCTGTCGCCGCCCACCGCCTCGGTGAGGCTGTAAACGCGTACGACGTTCCTGTGCGCAGCGACTGAAAGGCTTTGCGCCTCAGCCAATAGGCCTGCCTTTCGGTTGTCCCAGTCTGCAGGCATCTCAGTTGGAGACCGTGACATTACCTTGACGGCAACAGGGCCGTGAACGCCGTCAATGCCTTCGAAGACGACGCCAAATGCCCCGGAGCCCAACTTGCCCAAGAGCTGCAGCGGTGGAACGACGGGTGTCGCCATCAGCCCTCCCGCGCAGCGATGATGAGCATTGCGGCCTCGCGGCTCCCGGCGCGCAATGCCGCACCTGCTGTCTTAGAACTCCAGAAGTCATTGTCCTTCAAGTACTCGTCGACAGTGCGGTCGCCGTACGTGCGGCTGATAACGCCCTTGGCTAGAGACCGAACTTCTGTCGTGGACGCTGCGGCGGCGATGACGACGCCCCGAACCTCGGCGCTGTGAAGTAGTGACAGCGTTGCAGCTGAGCGAGGCGCCGCGCTCGCCTTCAGGACTACCGATTTGATTTGCTGCTCTAGCAGGAAGCTGGCGCAACGCTGATGCAGCACGTGCAGGGCGGGCTCCCGTGCGCCCGACTGCAGCTTCCACGTCTCGTCGTACTCAATCGAGATGGGGGCGTTCGGGTCGGCCGGCACCGTTGCCACGACCACCTTAACCTCATCTCCAGAAATTACAAAACTCGCTTGTCTCTTGGTCACGTTCTTTCCCCCTCTGACCCAGAGCATCATACCCACGAGCACCCTGGACTAGTGCCGCGAGAAGCGCTTCTGAGCCCTGCGTTTAGCGCAACAAACCCGACACACGGTCGGACGCTCCAGTGCGTGTGACGAAGAATGCGCAAGCCTATGCAGCTCGAAGCCAAGATGGGCATCAAGGGCTATACCGTCCTCACATGACGCTGGTAATGCTTTCAATCGGTGCAATGACGCGAATGGGAGTGGTAGCTGCAATCAGCTTCGATACTACTGACCTCGACCTTGCGGTCGAACCGCGTAACAGGTCCAAAATGTTCCCGGCTACGGCCCTAAATCAAGAGTACAGACGTTTCCAATATGGGCGCAACGCCGAGGTAGGTGGCCTGCAGCTAGCAGCAACACCGCTGTCAGTTCATCGGAATCTGAAGCCGTTCGAAGAACGCCCGGTTGCGCTTCTTCGCATCATTCAGCACCTTGTCATATGACACGATTTCTATGTAGCAGCCCGCCGACTGGTGATATCGGAAGTAGCCGTCGTTGTCAGGCGTCTTGACGAAGTCGTGGTTGTCCGCAATGGCTTTGATGCGCGGCGTCAAGCCGCAGAGGATGTAGGCGTAGAACGGGATGGCCCCAACGTTGATGGTCTTGCCGTCCTTGTCCTTGGCCATGCCTTCTTTGATTTTTCGGACGTAGCGCAGAACCTGCTCGACAGGGTTCTCCTCCTTTGCCGGGTACTCGTTACGTTCGGGCCTCTTGAATTCGACGACGACCACCGACTGATACGGATTCTTGGTCTCGGAGAACGCCCGCGCAGTGTTGAAGATGGCCAGGTCCGGCTCGTCGCCGCCAGTTGCGTTGACTGCCTTCAGACTCCGCATGGGCAGGTCGGAAGCCAGATACGAGTGGTAGGCCAGGCGCTCATCGACGACCCAAAGATTCTGCTGCGAGAATTCGACCTCATCAGAGTCGGCCTGCATCGGGTAAATGAGGCTATGCACAAGGTCCTCGCGAGCGTAAGAACCAGATTCCTGGACCTTCAGTGCGGCATCCAACATTTCAAGGATGGTGCGTCGGTGCACGACGTACTTGGCCAGAGCCGCCTTGCCTAGTTCGTTCTCCTCGTCGAGATACTGTTTGTAGAGGGCCGTGTATTCCGGCGAGGCGGCCGCAGTGTCGAGTGGCACCTTTTCGATTTCGGCTGCACGTTGCCGGTGCTCGAGCTCGATGTCCTTTTGAGTCCTGTACAGCTCAATGTCGAGCTGGTCTCGTGAGATGTTGGCGGGGATGCGCGCGAGGCGCTCTCTATAGCGGTCCTGCAGCTGGAAGCGGTATTGCGGTGCGTCTTGCTGGATGAACTCTTCGATGGCCTGGCGCTTCTCTTCGCGAAGTTGGGTCGTGTACGGCTCGGCGACCTGCCGCAGCGACTGCACGACCTGGGCGTCCAGTTCCTCACGGGTCATCTCAACCGGAAAGTCCAGGTCCGACTCCTGCAGAAACATGAACGCCGTCCGCTCGCTGCTCACCTTGGCGTCTAGGTATAGCCCGGACACGTAGGTGCGAAACACGAACTGCTCGCCCTTGTCGTCGGTAAGGCGTCCTTGCAAGTCAGGAATGGCCTTGCTCGCCTTCCATTCCAGCACCTCGCGCTGATTCGCGCAATACGAGATGGTGTGGTTTTTGGACGCGCTAGACTGGTAACGCAGCACGGTCACCTTGAAGTCGTGACCCTTGAGATTGAACGCCACCTCTTGCGCCCGCTCCTTCGCTTCCTCGGCAAAGATGTGGTT
Source organism: Acidobacteriota bacterium (assembly GCA_028872955.1). Taxonomy (GTDB): domain Bacteria; phylum Acidobacteriota; class Terriglobia; order Terriglobales; family Acidobacteriaceae; genus Edaphobacter. Next base: position 19,542 of record JAGWNX010000045.1, on the reverse strand, counting down.
CAAGCTGCACGTCTGCCCGTCGGCATCGTGGAGGGTGATTTGCGGACAGCGGCCGCCCACGAAGTGGATGAGCAGGTGGTCAATGACCTTGTGCGCGATGGTCTCCAGCGACTTGGGGAAATGCTTCTCGTACTCAGACCGCAGGCCAGTGAGCTTCACCGTGGTCCGTCGCTCTTTCGTTACCGCCTCGTTGACCACATCGTCTTCAACGCCCTCGGTAGTCAGCACAAAGCGGAAAGTCCGCAGCATCCACAGGTCGTCGTCCTGTGGGTAGGTGCTCTCGATGGCTGCCTGTGTGAAGACCTTGAGCCAAGTGAGGCGACCGACTCCCTTGTTGCCACGGTTCGCCTTGCGCGTGGAGTCTGACATGAAGAAGGCTTTAACGTTCGCGTCGTTGAAGCCCACGCCGTTATCCACGACGGTCACGTCTCGGATAGACGCGAGCGTGGTCTCCTCGTTGCCGCTCAGCGCCACTTGGCGGGCCTCACGCTCGAGGTACACATCAATGCGACCATCGGTGATGCCACTGTCCTCGATGGCTTCGATGGAGTTGACCAAGCACTCGTACAGCGGAATGAGCGGCTGGGTGACGGGCAACTGAAGGTTGCGTATCCGTCCGACGATGTCCACCTGCATGGATGGGCTCTCCCGTTTTTGGGTCTTTTAGGTGTTTCCTGCCAACATAGCGCACCAACAGTTAATGGATGTTAGATAACTGATTGACCTGCTAGATTTTTCACGTACTAACTGGGCGTTGCGAATTCAACTGTACCAATATACGGTACTGCCAAAAGAGCAAATATTCGCTACGCCAATGAACGACCTCAATCACCCGCAAGCACTGCAGCGGTACTGCAAGTTGCACCGCAGCTGTTGGCCCCGAGTCGGGCGTGAGCCACCTTGCCGAATGAGCGCAGTACTGGTTTCAACGCGGACCGGCAAAGTGCCGACATGGGCTCTTACCGATTATGGAGGTTCGTTGCCTTGTCGGTATAGTACGTTGACATGGCGCAAATTGGCGTCGGCGCCAACACCTGTGCGTCGGTACGATTGAGGTCTCAGGAATCAACGAAGAGAGGTAGGACAACTTGCCGGCACAACGCATGGAGGCGCCCATCACTGTCGCCGAAGCCATTCTCGCGATAAAGAAGCAGGACTACCTGCTGCCCGCCATCCAGCGCGAGTTCGTCTGGACCGCCGACAAGACGGTCACGTTGTTCGATTCGCTGATGCGCGGTTACCCGGTCGGCTCGTTTCTCTTTTGGCGAGTGGACAAGGACCGCTCCCAAGACTACAAGTTCTTCGAGTTCATGCAGAGTTTAGACGCGCAGCACAACAAGCGTCTAAAGCCCTACGACATCCCAATTCCGCGGGAGCTGACCGTCGTCCTGGATGGACAGCAGCGTCTCACGTCATTGGCCATCGGTATCCTGGGATATCGCGCAGACCGTATTAAGGGTAAGTGGGTTAACAACCCGAACGCCTACCCCAAGAAGCGTCTGTACCTCAACTTGGCCGACAAGTATTCCGGCCAAGAGGAGCTTGACCGCGAGTACGACTTCCGCTTCCTCACCGACGAGGAGGCTGTGGTCTCCGCTGCCGGCGAGCACTGGTTCCCGCTGCGCAAGGTGCTGGAGTTCCGCGATGGGGCAGACGTGAACACCGAGAAATTAATGGAGTACGTCACATCGCACAAGCTCAACGGCTGGGGTGGCGGTGCTCTGGCGAAGCTGTGTAACGTCCTGCTGAAGAACCCGGTCATTCACTATTTCCGGGAGGACGAGCAGTCGCTGGACCGTGTACTCAACGTCTTCGTTCGCTTGAATAGTGGCGGCATCCCGTTGTCGTACTCTGACCTGCTGCTGTCAATTGCTAGCGCTCAGTGGTCCAGTGATGCGCGTGAGGCCATCTATGGTCTGTTGGATGACCTCAACGAGTTTGGAGACGGTTTCGAGTTCGACAAGGACTTCGTGCTCAAGAGTGCGTTGGTGCTGACTGACCTGAGGGACATCGGATTTAGCGTCAACAATTTCGGTAAGAAGAACACTGCGGACATCGAATCGGGCTGGGAAACCAACGTACGCCTGCCGCTCCTGCTTGCCGCGGAGCTGGCGGCGGCTCTTGGCTACCACAGCAAGACGCTGACGTCGGCGAACGTGCTTATCCCTGTGGCCTACTACCTGCGCAAGCTAGGTTCACCGACGGGATTTTGCACTGCTCCAAAGTACGCCGAGCATCGGGCAACCATCCGCAAGTGGCTTGTGGTCAGCCTGCTGAAGTCGGTTCTCAGCTCCAAGACTGACACGGTGTTGGCGGCCGTTCGTACCGCCATCCGCGACAGTGACGAAGAGTTGTTCCCGTTGGCGGCTGTCGAGAAGGCGTTGCTTGGGCATGGCGTGACGATGCGCTTTACCGACGACGAGCTCGACGCGTTGCTCACCTCGGAATACGGCAAGAGGAACACCTTCTCAGTGCTCGCCGCTCTGTACCCGAGTCTCAATACGCAGTTCAAGTTTCACTTGGACCACGTGTTCCCTAAGTCAGGCTTCCACAAGAATAGGCTCAAGGCAGCCGGCTTCGGCGAGGACGCCATTGTTCGTATGCAGGAGCTGGTGAACCAGGTGCCGAACCTTCAGTTTCTAGAGGGCCTGGCCAATCAGACTAAGCTGGACACCGCGTTCGCGGACTGGATTGCGCCCACCCTCGCCAAGCCTACCGAATGGGCTCAGTACCGACAGCTTCACGGCATCCCTGAGCTGCCCAGCTACGGGCTTGACCAGTTCGAAGCATTCTGTAATGCCAGGCGAGAGCTCTTGCTGCTGCGACTTAAGGAGTCGCTCGCTTGACGCACGCCACCGAATTCCCAAACCCCGTTGTCCAGCACCGTAACCGACGTTCCGCGCGGGCCGCGCTGGAGTTGCTGGCGCATCGAGAGCCATTCGGTGTCGTAGTACTCATGGTTGCCGGGCGCATAAACGACCGGCACTGGCCAATGTGCAAACAGCTTGATGCCGAGGAGGTCATTTGCAATATCACCAGCGAGCACAAGCGCGTCCGCGCCGTACGCCGGGCGAATCAGAGTCTCGCCAGAAAATTGGCGAGCGATGAATTCGAGATGGAGGTCCGAGGCAAGCTGAATTTTCATGGTTTTCTTGTAACGCGTAACCACGAGACACGGTGCATGTCGACAGAGTGATAGCACAGAGCATCACCAAGTGACACGGCGCGTGGCACCGCTGAGGCCACCACACCCGGAAGCCTGGTGGCACCCTCACCGTTGCCCTCCACGTTACCCAGGAGGCCCGGCCCGAGGGCACCCCACCTCTGCTCTTGATGGGCGTAGCCGGCGGACGGCTCGGCGTCCAGCCGAGTGCTCCGTGGGGACGCATGCCGCGTGCAGGAGTCACAGTGCTCTAGAGGGCGCGCCAAGGCGAGCCGAGTTGCTCGCGACCGGGCACGGCAAGGCGGTGCGAACCGCCGCCGGCCCAGCGCAGCCGCCCTCGACGAGACTGCGCGAGCGCCGTCAGGCGCGCTGCGGCAAGCAGCACGGGCCCCAGACTTTCCGCGCTGAAAGATTGCCTGGGGGAGCGGCCGGGAAGCACAACTTTCAGCGCTGAAACTTTTCGGCCGCGAGCCCGCGAGCCACGCCAGCCGGAAAGGCTGGGCAAGCTGCGAGGAGACGGCTGCTGGCAAAACAGTTGCGGCCGACGTCCCCGATGAACCTGAGGCCTCGAAAAAACGGTTTGGGACGGCGGCGGTTCGCACCGGCGCAGCCGGGCGACGGAACACTCGACCTTGAGGGACGTCGCGACGAAAACGTGAGCGACGCGCGCCCTAGCGCGCGAGGTTGCCCGCTGGGGAAAAACCTCCTGCCCCCTGCCAGCGGGCGACCGCTCGGTCAGCCCCTTGAGTCACCCAGGTTAAGAACGCGGCGGCGTGGTGCGCAGGACGCTGAGCCTCGGTTGCGCGGTCGTGGCTATACGCAACAAGCCCCGCCGCATCGCAGGAAGTCTGGTCGATGGGCGGCCCCGAAAACTTTCAGCGCTGAAAGACCGCCTATGTCGACATCCCCCGCCACTCCAAAACCGAACTCCACCGTCCGCAGCACCCCCGTGCCATTGCCGCCGGTCACACGTCACACCACTGCCGACATCGCTGCGGCAGGTGGTGTCATCAACCCTGCGAGCACGCGTAACGGTGTCACTGTCGTGCCCTCCACGAGCGGCTCCGTAACACCCGCCACGGTCACCGGAGCCACCAAGCCCTCGTGCCGCATGCCGACCCGCGGCATCACGGCAAGGGCTTCCAGCCTGTGGCTGCGCGATGTGATTTATGAACGCTCACTCAAGTTAGTCGACCGATTCCGGGTTATCAGGACTATCGACATCGCCGCCTGGTGCTTCCCGGAACGCCCCTTCAAGGCGGCCTTGACCGCCGCCCAGCGCGCCGTGCGCGGCATGGTCAAACAGGGGCTGTTACGCCGTTACAGAACGGACCGATTTCAAACCATCTATGGACTGACCCAGCGCGGTGTCGATTGGCTCGGTGAACGCGGTTACGCCGCGGCCTCCTCGGTGCGGCGGGTTAGCGATATGACCAATCCCGAGCACCGCCTCTGGGCCCAGTTTCTGGTCATCTGCGCCCGCGCGCGCGGCCTGCGGGCACTGACCGAATCGGAGCTGTTACACGAACTGAACACTGGCGCGAAGAAATCCGTGCAGGGTTACATCACCGCCTCCGTCAGGCGGGGCAACGGCACCCTCCTCAAGAGCCTGCGGCCCGATGCCGTGGCATTCGAGAAAGCCGGGCTGGACGTCATCTGGTTCGAGGTGGACAGGAGCAAGCGCGGCTCAGAACGTCAGGCCGACTTAGTCGCGCTGATTCAAGCACTCGGGCGCAGAACGGCGGACGGTAAAACCCTGCGCCAGATTGTGGTGCAGTGCAAAACCGAGCGCATCGAGCGCGATGCCATTCGTCTCGTCGAACAACTCGCGGCAGCGAGCAATGGCCAGGTGCTCACCGAGGGTCGCAGCCACATCCGCCGCCGGGAGCATGGGGTCTACGAAGTCTGGGCTGCGGTTCCCTATAAGTATCGGGATGGCCGTGTCAGCCTGACAGACGACTGCATCGGCCACATCATCGTGCAGATGCTGCCGACCTGGCTTCCCAAAGTGCGCATCGATGCGACCAATCGCTGGAGCACGGATGGGTGGTTCGAAGCCAATTTCTTGCCCTTCAAATTGCCCCCTGCTCGCGGTCGTTGGGAGTTGCCCGTGTCGCCGTTTTTGCCCAGCGAGACGGAGGATGCGGGGGCATGAACGCCACGACCAGCTCACAGCAGGCAGTCGCTATACGTGGTGATGGCATCCGCCATTACCAACGAAAAAGGACAAACCATGCAAGTGTTTGGAAACGTGGCCACTGATGCGGCACGGAAGGAAAGCAAAACGAGCGGCAAGGCTTACTGGGAGTTCCGTCTCGCCGAAAGCCAGCGCGGTATCGACAAGGAGCCGACCTGGTACACGGTCAGGGTCATGAAAGATGCGGCTCCGGGCTTGTCGAAGGGCGACTTCGTCAAGGTGACGGGCAAGTTGAAAACTGATTTTTATCTTTCCCGTGAGGGCAAGCCAACCGGCACGCTGTTGATTCTCGCGTTTGAAGCCACGAAGCTGGCCCGCGCTGCGGCAGTCACCGCGAGCGCCGGCGGAGATGAGGGGGCCGACGAATAGTCTGTAGGGCGCACGCAGCAGTTAACTTAAATCTAAATTCTTTACGCCCCTTCGGGGGCGTTTTATTTAAGGAAAGAGGTGGCTAGACGTGTCAGCTGGAGCCAAAACGAGGCTTCAGCAGGCACGAAGGTCGCGGTCGGTCGACAGGCGTGTCCCCTGAAGACCGGCCCGCGAGAAAAAAATGAATCATTCGGAAAAACTGCTCACCCTGGAGGACCTGGCGGAAATGCTCGGCCGTAGTGCGCAGACCATCAAAAAAGACCTGCGCCGCAACCCGGATGCAGTGCCACCCCGCCTCCAACTGCCCGGCACGCGGTTACTGCGCTGGCGTGCTACCGATGTCCGTGTGTGGCTTGGGCAATTCGTCCGCGGAGCTCATCATGACTGAGCGCTCCAAGACAGCGTCACGCGTGCCGGCATTCTCCGCACCGCTGGACATTCGCACCCTGCTCACCAGCGCACCGCCTCCGCTGGACCATGTCCTGCCGGGGCTGCTCAGCGGCACGGTGGGCATGTTGGCCGGGCCTGGAGGCGTCGGCAAAACCATGCTCGAGCTCCAGCTTGCCGTAGCGCTGGCCACCGGGACGTCGGCCTGCGCCGGTTTGTTCTCCGGGCTGATGCCAGCGGCTGCGCCCGCCCGTGTGGTGCTGGTCACCGCCGAGGAATCCGCAGTAGTACTGCAGCACCGGCTGCATGCGATTGCCTGCGCGCTGTTTGAGCAGCGGGAACGCTTTGGTATCACCCATGACTTTGCAGAATTTGTCACGCAACTGGGGAGCAATCTGCACCTGTTCGCCGGTGCGTCACACCGTTACGCGCTGCTCGACCGCAACATGAAGCGCACCACTGAGTTGCAAGACCTGGCCAACGCCAGCGAGGGGGCACGCCTGGTGCTCATCGACCCGCTGCGGCAGTTTCATGAGGGCGATGAGAACGACTCCGCGGCGATGAATCTGGTGGTGCAGACCTTGCGTCGCCTGGCCGAACGCACTGGTGCGGCGGTGGTGTTCGCCCACCACGCCACCAAGGCAGCGACCTTTGCCGGGCAGGGCGATGCCGCAGGGGCGGCGCGCGGTTCCTCCGCCCTGACCGATGGTGTGCGCTGGCAGCTCAATCTCAGCCGCATGAGCCGGGAACAGGCGCAACAGGCCAGCCTCGCGGAAGACGCTCGTGGGCAGTTCCTGCTGCTCGATGTCGCGAAATCCAACTACCTGCCGCCGCAACCGACGCAAACGCTGCAACGCCTGGCAGGCGGGGTTCTGGCGCGAGTCGCGGCTGCCGATGGGCGCGACGGATTCCAGCCGAGTGCGGATAAGTCGCGGCGAGCCCCAAGCCCGCGGCAACTCAAACTCCAGGGGAGTCGGCGATGAGACAAATCAGTACGTCCCGCATCGTGCGGCTCGACCCGGCGACAGGGCTGAGCTGCTTGTTTCGACCCCTGCCCAAAAGCAAGGTACGCCCCACTCTGGATGTCGAGTACCGCCCGAAGCACGGCGGGTTGACCCTGCGTTTCAGCGCGCGAGAAGCGCTGGGCATGCCTGAGCAAACGCTGCTGCTGACCCTGCTCGAGCTCGCGCAGGAGCACTATGCCGTCGCAGACCGCAGCGCCGTGGTCATCGACCGGTATACCCAGGGCATTGGGCAAGACCTGTGGCGCGCCCTGCATGAGAGTCAGATAGCGGCCGATGGCGAAACACTGCATATCCGTACCTCCTGGCGTGAGCTGGCCGGACGCTGTGGCAGTCAGGGCGGACGCAGTCAGCAGCTTCGTGAGGCGCAGTTGCGCCGACTCTGCGAGGTGGTGGTCTGGGAAAAAGCCGACGACGCTCAGCGTTCTTTCCGGCAGTCCCGGCTGGTCAGCGTCGTTCACGGCAGCGACCTGCGCCTTCACCTCGCGGTGAACTGCCGTTTGGCCGGGGCCGTGATGGGCAGTCTCTACGCGCAGGTCTCGCTGACCGAACGCCAGATGCTGGCGACGGACACCGCCCAGGCGATGCACGTCTTTCTGTCGACCACCCTGCGGCCGGGGCGGGCGGTACCTATCGGCATCGACACCTTGATGCACCGCCTCTGGAGCGACGCCGCCGACGGAATCCCCGAGGGCACGCTGCGGGCGCGCAGAAAAGGGGTGCGAGACAGTCTGGAGGCCATAGGCGCTTTGCCGTCCTGGACCGTGGCCTGGCTGCGACCCGGCATTGCGGAAATCCAGCGCAGCAAGGGCGGCGCCGAGGTTCGCGCGCGCCGAAGGCAAACGCCAGCGTCGGCGATTCCTGACAAGGGACAGTCAACGGTACCCGTTCCGGCGACTGCCGAGCACTTCGACGCGACCCGGTTCCTGGTGGGCGTTGCCGATAGTCCACGCCCAGGGACTATGGACAACGAACCCATGGACTATCGGCAACGGGGGGATGAGCAAAATCCAAGTAAAAACAATGAGCTGGCGACTTTGGAGGCTGCTGTACTAATCTAAACAAGGCGAACCCCGGGGCGATGGCCGCCCGGGGTCGCTAACCCCTTCCGCTTGCAGCACGGACAGGGGTTGGGGCATTCCGTCCGGGGCTCGCGCCCCGGTAAACCCTCCAAGGAACCCCCCTGGCATGCAAAGCCCATGGCCTCGCTCATGGTCGCGGCGCCTTCGTCCTGCCCAACGCGGCCACGCGGGGACAGAGCTGCCGAGCATGCCCCCTCAGGGCCAACTCCCGGTTGCTACACAGGATTGAGGTGTGATTTGTGCCTCATCCCAACCAGGACAACTCAAGAAAGGCCAAGATGTCGAAAGTCATCGAACTGAAAAAAAAGAGCGTCGCGAAAGAGTCCTCCTCTGAGGGCGCGCCCAGCGAATCCGAACAAAGCGTCGGGGTGTGGGCCGAGGAAGAGATTCCCAAGGGCGGCCCGTTGATGGCGATGCTGATGCAGTCTGCCCGGGAGCGTGACCAGACCATGGCGGACCTCGCTGCAGAGCTGGATGTGACGTACGGCTACATCGTGCAGTTGCGCAACGGCACGCGCTCCAGCGCAAACATCAGCGACGCGTTCGCGACCAGGTGTGCGCGCTACCTGGGTCTCCCAAGGCTCACCGTGCTCATGCTTGCCGGACGCGTGACGAGCGCGGATTTTTTTGAAGAAAACGCGCTGAATTACCTGAGTCTCGCCCGGGCTTATGAGCACATCCGCAGCGACCCCTACTGGGGGCCCAGGGCGCCCGCGCTTTCGGAAGAAGAGGCGAGCCGCAACCCCGGGTTACTCGCCTTGGCGGTTTGGCTCTATGAGGGGGTGACCGGAACCACTCTGCTGCCTGGGGTGTCCGACCCGCGGGAGTTGGCGAGAGCCATCGACGCGTTTCGTGGCCCGCAGAAGAAGCCGAGAAAGTTGTGACCGCCAGCAGAGTTTTTGAAGGGTGATTTATTTGACCGAGGCTCTGCCTCGGTTTTCTTTGGGCCAATTGGCCTTTTACGTCAAGCTCGCTCGGTGCCGTGCCGAATCAGGGCTACCGAAACTCCCGTCCCCGCGTCGCCAGCCTTCCCAGCAAGGGCGTCAAGTCCTCCAGGTACCCAGCGATGAGGCTGGCCGTGTCGCCCTCGCGCTGCCAAGTCCCGGCGACAGCCAACAGCCGGGACCGCAGCAGCACCGTGCGCTGTCGCTGCCGCAGGCTCTTCCAGCAAATCACCTGCACCGTCCCCGTCTCATCCTCCAGGGACACGAAGGTGGTGCCCTTGGCCGTTTCCGGCTGCTGTCGCAAGGTCACGATGCCGCAGGCGCGCACGATGCGGCCGTCCGGCGCCTGGGCGAGTTCCGCCGCCGTCTGCAGCCTGCGCTTGGCCAGCAGCGGTCGCAGTAACGCCAGCGGATGCCGCCGCAAGCTCAGGCCGGTCGTGGCGTAGTCAAACACGATGTCCTCGCCCTCTGGCGGCGCGGGAAGCTCCAGCCAATCCTCTTGGGGCGCCGCGTCATCCAGCAACGCCGGCAGGCGCTCCACCGCAGTGGCCTCCCAAACCTGCTGCCGCCGATGCCCCGACAGCGACCGCAAGGCGTCCGCCGCGGCCAGCTGCCGCAGGGCCATGGTGTCCAGTTGCGCCCGCTTGGCGAGGTCCCCGGCATCGACCGGCGGGCCCTGCACCCGCGCCGCGGCAATGCGCAAGCCGGCTTCCCCGCCCAGACCCTTTACAAGACGCAAGCCGAGTCGCACGGCAGGGTAGGGCGCCGCCTCCTCCAGCGTGCAATCCCAGTCGCTGTGCAGCACATCGACCGGCCGCACCGTCACCCCATGGCGCTTCGCATCCTGCACCAATTGCGAGGGGGTGTAAAAGCCCATCGGCTGACTGTTGAGCAGCGCCATCAGGAACTCCGCTGGATGATGCCGCTTTATCCAGGCACTGGCATAGACCAGCAAGGCGAAGGACGCCGCATGGCTCTCCGGGAAGCCATACTCCGAGAACCCCTGCACCTGCTCGAAGATGCTTTGGGCGAAGTCAGGGGGGTAGCCCCGCTCGGCCATGCCCGAGATGAGCCGGTCGCGATACTTCTCCAGCGACCCGGTGCGCCGCCACGCCGCCATCGCCCGCCGCAGGCCGTCGGCCTCTCCGGCCGAGAAGCCCGCGGCCACCATGGCAATCTGCATCACCTGCTCCTGGAACACCGGCACACCCAGGGTGCGCTTCAAGACGCTCTCCAGGTCTTTGCTCGGATACACCACCACTTCCTTGCCCTGACGCCGGTTGAGATAGGGATGGACCATGCCGCCCTGAATCGGCCCCGGCCGCACGATGGCCGTCTCGATGATCAGGTCATAGAAGCAACGCGGCTGCAACCGGGGCAGCATGCCCTGCTGTGCGCGGGATTCCACCTGGAACACCCCCACCGAATCGGCTTTGCACAGCATGGCATAGGTCTGCGGGTCCTCACGCGGAATGTCCTGCATCGCGAAGGTCTGCCCCCGGCTCTGCCCAATGGCGTCCAGCGCCTTGCGGATGGCGGTGAGCATGCCCAGCGCCAGAATATCGACCTTGAGCAGCCCGGCGGCATCGAGGTCGTCCTTGTCCCATTCGATGACCGTGCGCTCGGGCATGGAGGCATTCTCGATGGGCACCAGCCGCGACAGTGGCCCCTCGGTGAGCACAAAGCCGCCGGTGTGCTGCGACAGATGGCGCGGGAATCCCAGCAACTGCCGCACCAGCGCCATCCATTGCTGCACCCCCAAGGCGTCCGGGTCCAGGCCCACTTCCTCCAGTCGTTCCCGGGCCACCTCGCGGCCGTCCCACCATTGCACGTTCCGCGCCAAGCGTTCGACCGTCTCCAGGTCAAAGCCCAGCGCCTTGCCGACGTCGCGCAAGGCGCTCTTGGGCCGGTAACGGATGACCGCAGCGGTCAGTGCCGCCCGGTCGCGGCCGTACTTGGCATACAGATACTGAATCACCTCCTCGCGCCGCTCATGCTCGAAGTCCACATCGATATCCGGGGGCTCATTGCGTTCCTTGCTGATGAAGCGCTCGAACAGCACCTGCTGCTGCTCGGGGTCCACCTCGGTGATGCCCAGGGCGTAACAGACCGCGCTGTTCGCCGCTGAGCCGCGACCCTGGCAGAGGATGTGGCGCGAACGGGCGAAGGCCACGATGTCGTCCACGGTCAGGAAGTAGTGCGCATAGCCCAGCTCGGCAATCAGGGCGAGTTCATGTTCCAGCAAATCCTGCACCCTGGCGTGCAGGCCGTCCGGCCAGCGTCGCCCGGCCCCCTCATAGACCCGGCGACGCAGATAGCCGTCCGCCGTCTCCCCCGCAGGGATGACCTCCTTCGGGTAGCGGTACCGTAGTTCATCGAGCGAGAAGCGGCAGCGCGCCGCCACCCGCAAGGTCTCGGCCAGCAGCTCGGCCGGGTAGGTCAGCGCCAGACGCAGTCGGCTGCGCAGATGGCGCTCGGCATTGGGCTGCAGCGCATGACCACACTCGGCAATGGGCAAACCCAGCCGAATGGCGGTGAGCGTGTCCTGCAAGGGTTTGCGCGAGCGGCGGTGCATGTGCACGTCGCCTGCGGCCACCAGCGGAATGGCCGTGGCCTCGGCCAGGTCCTGCAGCCGCTCCAGCCAGCGCTCATCATCCAGACGCCGGTGCAGCTCCACCGCCAGCCATACCCGGCCTGTGAACCGGGCCAGCAGCCAGGCACCCAGCTCCAGAAGGCCGGCGTCGGTGGCCTGCCGCGAAGGCACCGCCAGCACCACGCAATCGGCCAGCGTCTCACCGGTGATGCTTTGCCTATCGAGCCGGTAGCTCCCCTTGGGAGAAGCCCGTCGCAAGCGGGTGATGAACGTGCACAGATTGCCGTAACCGTTCAGATTGCAGGCCAGCACGACCAGGGTGAAGGGCGGTGTTCTTGTCTTCTCATCACCTTCCACCGCGAACTGCGCCCCGACCAACAGCGGCAGGCCCGCCGCCTTGGCCGCCCCATGGGCGCGGACAATGCCGGCCAGGGAGCATTCATCCGTGAGGGCCAGCCCTGCATAGTGCAGTTCGTGCGCCCGCTCGACCAGCTCCTCCGGATGGCTGGCCCCGGTGAGGAAGGAGAAGTTGGAGCGGCAATGCAGCTCGACATAGTCGGGCAGGGGGTCCATGCCGGCCTCACGCGAACACGCCGTGCAGAAACCAGGCGGCGTCCTCGCCGGCCACCCGAGTCTGGAACACCCAGAGTGCGCCCGCATGCGCACTGAGCGCCACCCAGTAGTCGCGCGCCACCTGGCGGCTTTCGGCAGCGCCGCCTGCCACCTCCACCCGGTGCCACCAGCCGCCTTCGACCCGGTGGGGGCCGAGCAAGAGCTGCAACTCCCCCTGATACAGCGGCCGGTTGCCCCGCACCGCTAGGCGCAGGGGCTCGGGCAGCAGAAAGGTGGGTTGGGGCAGCCCCTCGCTACGCACCGTGGCGCTCACCGGGCGGGCACGCATTGGCGCAGAGACCGGCACCCACTGCTGGGCCCATTCCGGGCGGGCATCCTCCCGCAGAACGGGCCGGACCACCCGCTGGGCGCCCAGACGGGCGGCAAGGCGTTCCAGCACCCGGTTCAGCGCGTCGCGGTCTTCTGCGGCATCGGGCAGCAGCGACGCCGTGGGCGGACGGTAATCGCAGACACTGTCCACTTCCAGTATCAGGGTCTCCACCGGCGCCGCCAGTTGTACCCGTGCCAGCTGCTCGGCCAGCAGCCGCGAGAGATGCGCCATGTCGCGCATCGGCTGGGCGGTGCGGATGACCAGGGCGTCGCCTTCCTCCCCCGGTTGGGGCCGCAGACCGTCATGCTGCCAGCGCAGGGTGAAGGCGGTGACCCCGGCGTTACGCGCCACCAGCCAGCCCTGCAACTGCAGCAGCAGGCGCTTGGCGGCAAAGACCAGCGCCATGGCGTTCTCCACCCGGGCCATCAGGTCTAGCCGGGCGCAGAAGGTCTGCGGCAGGGTAACCCAGGAGAAGGCGGGACTGCGCAGCCCATAGGCCTGGTCCAGCGCCTCGACCAAGGCGGGGCCGAAACGCCGGGTCAATCCGCCGCGGGGCAGGGCGCGCAGGTCACCTAGGGTGCGGCAGCCCAGTTGAGCCAGGGTGTCGGCCAGCGGCGCCGTGACGGTCAGGACGGTGAACGGCAAGGCGTCCAGACGCTCGGCCAGCGGGGTGGTATCAACCTCACCCCCACCCCCACAATCGCACGCATGTCCAACTTCCCCCCGCTCGGCTCGCGCCAGCGCCAAAGCTCCTAGCGCCGTCGGAGCCCAGGCCACCGACACCACGCCCAGGGCCGGGCTGTCAGCCCGCACTCGCGCGGCCAGTTCCACCGCACCGCCGAACAGCCGCAGGCTGGCCTGCACCTCCATCAGCACCGCCTCATCGAGCCGGGTGACCCGGGGCGTGAACTGCAGCGCCCAGAGGGCCAGACCGTGCTGGGCGCTGGCCAAGGACTCAGTGCCGCAGGGGTTCGGCAGACACAGGGCGCACCACAGCATGGCGGGCTCCGTCGGGCAGGGCAAGGCAACGACTGGGCAGACGGGTTCGCCGACTCAGCACCGCCTCCAGCGAGGACGGCACCGACGGCAGGACGAGGGTCTGGTCGTGCAACGGGCCGCGGCGTTTGAGCACCTGCACCCGCAGGGTCCAGTCCGGGCCCGTCTGGGCGAGCAGGCGCAAGCCGGCAGGGGACGATTCGCTGCGTGCGCCTTCAGGCCGCAGGGCAATGCACAGGGTACGGCCGCCCTGCAGGCGGCTTTGCAGCCGCCGCAGTGGTTCCGCCCGGGCCTGAGGCAGCCAGGCGAGCACCGCACCGGCCGTGTCGGCCTGCACCAACTGCTCGGTGACCCACAGCCGCTGTGCCGGGGTCTCGGTCTGCACCCAGATGAGCTGCCGGGCCTGCAAGCCCAGCGCCTGCAGCCCGGGCAGGAATGGGGGCTTGGGCGGCCCGACCAGCACCACGTTGCCGCCATCCGCCGTCACCTGCCGCAGCGCCTGACCCAGCAGGCGCCATTCCAGCAGAGACGGCTGTGGGCTGAGCACCTCGGTGAGACTGCCGCAGGGCCAGCCGCCGCCGGGCAACTCGGCGTCGAGCGCCGCCCAGCCGCTGGACACGACCGCCCCCGTCGGGACGGCCAGGTCATCGCCGCGCCACACCGAGGCGGCCACGGCGGGCGGCAGGTCGGCAAGCCTTGAGGAGGACACAAGGGCAGGAGAGGTCATGGCAGGCAGTCCGGGAAGGCGCTGGGGAGCGCGGGAAGGCAAGCCTACACAAAAACTGGATAAAAAAACAGTCTTTCAATTCTCAGGGGAATGCGCGACCCTGTGTTTGCAGTTCCTTGTCTGCTGTCCCCGTCCTCTGTCCCCTGTTCTCTATCCCTTCTCACCGACCCTAACCCGCCAACGGAGCTCCCATGTGTGGCCGCTATGTCCTCAAAAGCTCCCCGCAGCGTTTGCGGGAGGTCTTCGGTATCGAAGGGCCGGATACGGCGCGCAGCGAGGAATGGCGGCCGCGCTACAACCTGGCGCCGATGCAAAAGGCACCCATCGTTCGCCTGGTCGAGGGGCGGCGTCATCTGGATTTGCTGCAGTGGGGGCTCATTCCCTCCTGGGCGCAGGACCCGGCCATCGGCAACCGGCTCATCAATGCGCGCAGTGAAACGGCGGCGGAGAAGCCTGCCTTCCGGGCGGCTTTCAAGAGCCGACGCTGCATCGTGCCGGCCGATGGGTTTTACGAGTGGCAGCAGCAGCCTTCGGGGAAGCAACCGTTCTACATCCATCGCCCGGACGGGCAATTGCTGGCGATGGCCGGGCTGTGGGAGCACTGGATGCCGCCCGGCGCTACTGAGCCTCTGCTGACCTTCGCCATTCTGACGACAGAGGCGAACGACCTGATGCGGCCGTTGCATGACCGGATGCCAGTCGTGCTCCAGGAGGAAGACGTAGCGAGATGGTTAGACCCGACTGCGAAACCGGTTGACCTGCAGGCGCTGATGCGGCCGTTGGGAGATAGCGCGTTGGACCCCTATCCGGTTGGCAAGGCGGTCGGCAATGTGCGGAATGACGTTCCCGCGTTACTTGAATCAATCGATGGGACGCATTGAGGCGAAACCGCACCGCCATGAACGTGAACGAAATGGCGGGCGGGGATGCCAGTCAGCGTTTGAGAAAATTCATAACGTGGGTTTATTTATTGGATAGTAATTTGATGCCATAGTGGGTAAAACTGCTCTGGAGAGAATCCGTGCGTCCGAGGTCATGAAAGATTCGCTCAGCTGCGTCAACCAGTGCCAGACGCTGAAGTGGGGTCAAACGGCAAATTTTGTTGACAAGCGGCGCAAAAGGCGTTGACTCGTAATCATCTACTTCAATGCCATAATTTTCCAGAATCAGTGAGGGGAGCGCATCAATCTGTTGAATAGAAAGTGGCCCGCCAATTATACAATTCATCAGAGTCAACAGTTCACTTTCCGTGAATTTATCGCTCAGTTCACTATATGTGGAAGAAACAAGCCATTCGAGTCTTCCAATTCCAAAAAGCGCCACCTCAGCCTCTGTAAGAAATTTGTTTTTAGCGTGAGCGTCTAAGTACGGCCGTGCCAAAGGACGATAACTTTCAATTACTGAAGAATATATGGAATCGTCGTTGGGAAGCCGACCTAAAATCATGTTATTTGTATGCTCCTCTGATTGAGTGGAAACTTTCAATTTTCGGGCATCTTTTGTATCTGAAACGGTATTTTCCATGGTGGTATTCAATGAATTTGTTGCGTTGATGGTTGCCATCCAGCTGGAAGTGCTCCATTGCTGATGGGATTTCGCATCCGTTCGAACCGAGGAACTTGCGGTCTGATTTGCGGGCAGACGGCGTGCTCTTCTGGTTCAATTAAATTGCGAGGTGTTGAGGCAAACTGCTGATTTGTAAATCGTCTAGGTCATTGAGGCATCTCCTGCTGTTGGGGATGTCATGTCTAGAAATGCGGTTTACTTAAACATTGCAGTCTTAACCTTAAATTCGCGGCTTTACCTTAAAAGTGCGGGGTGCGGTGTCATACGAGACTGCGGCGACGAATCTATGGGTGTTGCGAGTAGCGACAGTGGTCCGTCTGTGGGCGCGGAAACGGCCAAAAGCGAAGCCTCTTGTCAGAGCTTGCGTGCTTTTTGTCCGCTTGGTGCGGGGAAAGCGGTGGCCGGGTCCGCCTAGATAGCAATCTCCTCCCACCTTTGCGCCATCGTGCGCATCGCTAATGCGGGTTCATTTGCTCCTCTGCGGAAAGGCTGTGACTTCACCGTAGTTCTGCGTCTGCTCAGCGTGCTGCAATTGCCCGCCAAGCATGGCGTGGCCACCCCGATTAACCGGCACCCGAGCAGCGCAGATGGACGGCAGGTTCAGCGCAGCCCGCCCGCCTCGGCGCTGACCAGTTCGATGCCGGTCCAGTCAAGTGCCTGACGGCCTTTAGCCAGGCTGGTGAGCAGGCGCTCATGCAACAAATCCGCCAGCGGCATGGGCAAAGTGGCCTGTTCAGCCACGTCGCGCACCAGGCGCACGTCCTTCATGCCCAGCTCCAGCTTGAACCCAGCAGGCTCATACGCCCGCTGGGCCAGGATTTGAGAGTAGTTTTGATAAATCGGGCAGGCAAAAATGGTCTGTCCCAAAAAGCTGGCCAGGGCGCTGCGGTCAATACCGTTCTTCTCGACCAAAGCCAGCGCTTCGGCCATCGCCTCGACGGCGGACAGAATCAGAAAATTGCCGCTGAGCTTGACCACATTGGCCGCCCCCGGGTCCTCCCCGAAATCATGGATGCCTTGCCCAAGTGCGTCCAGCACCGGCTTGGCCCGCACTTTGGCCTGCGCCGAACCCGATTGCACTATCCACAGCTTCTTGGCCGTCGCCGCTTCGGGACGCCCGAAGACCGGGGCGCTGAGGAACAGGCTGCCCCGCTGGGCATGCTCGGCCGCCAGCTTGCGCGACGTCTCCGGCGAAACCGTGCTCATCGAGATGTGCAGACCGCCTTGTCCCAGGGTATCTGCAACGCCATTCGGTCCGAGGGTGACCGCCTCGAGTGCCGCATCATTGGCCACCATGGTGACGGCGATGCCCCCGGGGGAGACTGCTTGTGCCGCAGAAGCGGCCACTCTTGCGCCCGCTGCGGCCAAGGCCTCTGCACGTACCGCATTGCGGTTGTAAACGGTCAACGGCATGCCGCTGGACAGCAGGTTATGCGCCATGGGGGCCCCCATGCTGCCCAAGCCGATGAAAGCGATGGCGTCTGTGTGCATTGTGTTCTCCAGGAAGGTTGAGAGGTAGAGTGCAGCCAGAGGAAACAAGCTGCGCCGCGTGCATCGAGAATTGTGCGGCGCAAGAAAAAAACCTGCAGCGCCGCCGCTGTGCTCGGTAGCCCTGTGTGACCCGTGACCTCACTAGAGCCCTGCCCATGTACCTGCCCAAACACTTTGAACAATCCGACCCCGCTGAACTGCACGCCTTGATGCGCGCCCATCCGCTGGCGACCTTGGTCACCTTGGGCAGCGAGGGGCTGGACGCCAATCTCATCCCGCTGCTGCTCATTCAAGAGGACGACAAAACCTTCCTGCGCGGCCATGTTGCCCGTGCCAATCCCTTATGGAAACAAACTCCAGACGGCTGCGATGTGCTCGCCGTCTTCCGCGGGCCTGACGCCTATGTGAGCCCAAGCTGGTATCCGAGTAAAGCCGAGACCGGCAAGGTTGTGCCGACTTGGGCTTATGTCTCGGTGATGGCGCGAGGAGTGCTTCGCATCAAGGATGATGTGGTCTGGGTACGCGCGCTCATCGAATCCCTTACCACGCAGCACGAAGCCGCACGGGTTTCGCCTTGGGGCATGGCGGACGCGCCTGCGGATTACATCGACGCCATGCTCAAAGCCATTGTGGGCATCGACATCGAGGTGACCCAACTTCAGGGTAAGTGGAAGCTGTGCCAGGATGACGGTCAGCGGGATTGCGCTGGCGTCGCGGCGGGGCTTCGCGACCTCGGCACCCAGGACGCGGTCGACATGGCTGACCTGGTCGAGCGAGGCACGTGACCGCGTAACCCTGAACGCTTGGGCCGCAGTGGCGTTACACGGTTACGCCGTTGCGGCAATTGCATAGGTTCAAGCAAAGGCCACCAGGGCTGGTGGACAGGCGGCGATGCCAGCATTGGAACGTGATGACCGCTTGGCATGGCTATCGAGCCCGTCGCGAGGTCGATAGTCGGTAGGTGGCTCATAGCATTGCGTCGGTGCTCAGCATGACAACGGCAGCATTCGCCAGCGGACAATCCAAAAGCTGGGTCACATTACCGTTCTCATCTCAACTGTTACCCGTAAACTCAGCTTGGAATTAAATGACCTTGCACGCAAACGGAGCCAAACCTAGTGGTTCCGAGCGGAGCGGGGCAAAACAAATAGAAGGACACGGTGTCAGTATCCGGCATGAACCAAGACCTAAAAAAAACCCTCTGGGCCACGGCAGACAAATTGCGTTCCAGCATGGACGCGGCCGAATACAAGCACATCGTTCTCGGCCTCATCTTCATCAAATACATCTCCGACGCATTCGATGAGCGCCGCGAGCAGCTCAAAGCCCAGTTCAACGACCCGGCTTCTGACCTCTACCTGCCCGATGCGGCAGACCAGGAGGCAGCGCTGGAGGAGCGCGATTACTACACGATGGCCAACGTCTTCTGGGTGCCCGAAGCCGCCCGGTGGGAGACACTTCGTGGTCAGGCCAAGTTCTGGGACATCGGCATCCGCATTGACCAGGCACTGGACGCCATCGAGGCCGATAACCCGCGCCTTAAGGGCATTCTCGACAAACGCTTTGGCCGAGCCCAACTGGAACCCGGCAAGCTGGGAGAGTTGGTGGACCTCGTTTCCACCATCGGCTTCGGCTCCGGCACCCATGCCAAAGATGTGCTGGGGGAGGTCTACGAATATTTCCTTGGCCAGTTCGCCAGCGCTGAAGGCAAGAAGGGCGGGCAGTTCTACACCCCAGCCTCTGTCGTCAAGGTCTTGGTCGAAGTACTCGCGCCGCACAAGGGCAAGGTCTACGACCCCTGCTGCGGTTCGGGCGGCATGTTCGTACAGAGTGAGAAATTCATCGAGAGCCACGGCGGCCGCTTTGGCGACATCTCTATCTATGGTCAGGAGGCCAACCCCACGACCTGGCGCCTAGGAGCCTGGGCGGCAGAAGTCCGTGATAGCGTCCCGGATCGTTGGCGCCGAGGTGATCAGCTCGTTTTCGACACGCTCGGCGCGACGCATCACCTGACGATCCCCAGAGTGTGGCGTCGGGGCACGTTGCGCGAGGTGGCCTGCCC